>NZ_JNIV01000048.1 GCF_000701405.1 Deinococcus marmoris DSM 12784 | reverse complement strand
ACGCCAATCCTGCCGCGCCCCCAGTGCCAGGCCGCCGGGGAAAACCCAGGCAAACTCCGGGCCGGAATTTGGCCTTGCGGTGTCAGAAGCACCGAGATGCGGTGCTTCTGTTTCTCGAACGGGACGACGTTCCCTTCGACAACAACCAGGCGGAACGGGATATTCGGATGTTCTGTATCAAGCGCAAAGTGTCAGGTGGGTTTCGGTCTCTGACTGGTGGAGCGGCGTTCTGCCGGATTCGCAGCTATATCTCCACACTTCGCAAGCAGGGCATACATGTCTGGCAGGGCCTCGTGAGTGTATTTCGCGGTGACATCCTCATGCCCGACTTCTCGCGCTGAGTAGTTACAAAGTAATCAAAATAATGCTTTTAAATCTGCAAGATTATTGAGTTGTATTGATGAGGGTAGCAATTCATGACTAATAAAGTATTTTTGGACGCTCTTATACCAAGAGAGGATTTCGACGTAGAAAATGAAGCGTCGTCAAGCGGCCTTGGTAGGAGCAAAGATACCGCATCGGTCAGTGATCTAAAATTTGGCGATTTTTTTGTAAGTGTCCTGAGAAAGCCTGATTTTCAAAGAGAGACAAATGAATGGGATGTTGGAAAAGCATATTCGCTGATAACTAGTTTTTTAGATGGAGATTTGATACCAGCTATAAGTCTCTGGAAAAATAAAAGTAATATATTTATTATTGATGGAGCGCATCGTCTGAGCGCGCTAATAGCGTGGGTCAACAACGATTATGGAGATGGTGAGGGTTCTTCTAACTTCTTTGAGGGGAACATTCCAGAGGAAATCCGTCGGGCCGCACAAAAAGCGCGCTTAGAGATAGATGAGAAAATTGGCTCCTATGCCTCTTTGAAGGCAGCCCTATCTAACCCAGGCCAAAGCCATCCCGATACCAAGAGATTGGAGAGAGCTAGAGCTTTAGGACATCTAGCCGTACAGCTTCAGTGGGTTGAGGGAGATTCTTCGAAGGCTGAATCATCATTCTTTACAATTAACCAACAGGGGACGCCTATTAGTGATGCAGAAATAGAACTGTTAAGAAGCAGAAGACGGCCCATTTCTATTTCAGCGCGTGCAATTTTGAGAGGAGGTAGGGGACATAAATACTGGCAAAATCTAGATACTCAAAATCAGTCTAGGATTACTGATGTAAGTTCTAATATACATAATTTGCTGTTTAAGCCAGATTATGCAACCCCTATTCGAACGCTTGATCTACCTGTGGGTGGTAAAACCAATAATCCTCAGATTTTATCTCTAGTCTATCAGGCTGTCAAGATAATTAATTCTGAAGCAACTGATATAGATAAAGATGATAATACAGGTGAAAAAACGCATATAGTATTGAATAGAACAGAAAAAGTTATAAAGAGAATCACGGGGAATTCTCCTAGATCTCTCGGATTACATCCAGCCGTCTATTTTTACTCCAAGAGGGGTGCTTTTAAGACGGCCTCATTCTGGGCGGTCATATTGCTCATAAAGGATATGGAAGAAAGGAAGTTACTCACTAAATTTACTGGGATTAGAGAGGAATTTGAGAGATTCTTGCTAGAATTTGATGGTTTAGATCAGCAAATAGTTCGAAAAAGAAGAACTGCCCTAGCTGCCTATCAGGACATCAAATTAGTATATGAAACTATAATAGATAATTTTATCAGGAGTAAATCCTACGAATCCTTACCATCCTTAGTCAAGAGTTTACCTAATTTTGATTATTTAAGTTTTGAATCTAGAACCCAGAAGGTTGGACAGCCCACCGAATTTAATAAAGATACTAAGAATGAAATATTCATGCGTCAAGCCTTAGTAACCGCAAGAAAATGTCCTATTTGTGGAGGTCTATTACACGTCAACTCTATTTCATTCGATCACTTGATCAGGAAACAAGATGGTGGTAATAGTTCTGCGGATAATGGACAGGCCACACATCCTTATTGCAACACCTCTGTAAAAAAATAAACATCTGTTTCAGCTTCCGCCCCTGCCCACGGTGTTTTTGAAGCCGAAGGGTGGGGGCGTTTTTGTCTGTCGGGAGCCGCTAGTCATAGCTTCTTACGTTGTGGCTTCCCCTGATTAAAGCCCTGCACTGGGTATGCCCCCGCTCCGCTCCAACTTCACGGCACCGTGATTGTCACGCTCTGGCTTCCGCTGCTGCCCACGGCGTTTTTGAACCCGAAGGTCAGCAGGTTGCTGGTCTTGCCGCCCACCGTGGAAATGACCTGCGCGACTTTGTTCTTGCCCAGGTTGTTCTTGCCGCTGCCCCCGATCACGCGCCAGCCCAGCGTGACCCTGTTTGCGCCTTTCTTCAGGAACGGGCGCAGGTTCACATCGCCGTCGCCCAGGATGTAGGCGTAGTATTTCCCGTCCACGGCAACCGTCCACTCGAAGGGGCCAAAAGCGTTGCTGTAACCGAGTTTCACCGTGTACAGGTTCTTGTCGCAGGCCAGATTGTTCGGGGGTGGGGCCGCGAACTTGACCGCCACCTGCCGCTGGTTGGGATAGTTCTTCGGGTCAAACTGAAACAGGGTGGTGGCCCGGCTGCCGTAGAGCATCTTCAGGGTCACCGGAACGCCGTACATGCGGCCCGCGTCCGAGAGTTTCTTGGGCGTCCAGTCCACTTGAATCCGGTTCTGGTCTGTGACGCTGGCGCTCACGCTCTTGCTCGCGGCCTGATACGGCTTGCCCAGATCGATAGCCTTGTCGTTCAGCTTGACGGTCAGGGGGGTCCGGTCCCGGCCTGACCCCACCTGCAACACGTAAGACGGCTTCCCGCACGCGTTGGGACTGACGGGCGTTTCCACCTGCGCGGACGCGACTCCGGCACACAGCGGGGCCAGCAGCAGAACGCGGAGAACAGTGGTGAATTGAGTCATGCCCCACCGTAAACACCGCAGATGAGAGGGGCGACAGAACAGCCTGACTGGCTCCAGCGCTGATGTTCGCCCGGTTTACGGCTTCGGCACCAGCAGCGTCAGCCCCAGGAAGGCCCCAAAATCTCCCGGATTGCGCGTCAGCAGGGCGTCGGCGCGGTGCAGGGCGTGTGCGCCCACCAGAAAGTCGGCCACCACCCGTTTGAGGGTGCTTTGCCGCTTGAGCCGCCGCTGCCCCTGATGAACGGCATTGGCATCGGCGGCGGCCTCCCAGACCGGGGCGGGCATGGCGTAATCCAGACCCAGGCCCGCCACCTTTAAGAAGGCTTCGACACTGGCGCGGCTTTGTCCCGGCGCGGCGCACAGTTCGGTGTAAACCACCCCGCAGACCACAAACGTATCGCCCCGCCCCTGCATCTGCCGGATGCTCTGTAGGTCCCGCTGGCCTTCGGGCGTCCCCAGCCAGAACCCCACGATGATGTTCGTGTCCACGCTGATCTTCACGGCTGGCGCGTGCCGTCCGGGTTCAGGTAGGTGATGCGCTGGCCGGGTTGCGGCATGCTGACTGGCTGGCCCCCGTCCAGACCCTCATTCAGACCCTCATTCTGATCGCGCAGCTCCCGCACCCATTCGGCGGCGGTCTGTCCACCGGGCAGTGTCATGCTGCCAAACCATGCCTGGAGCGGGTCTGCGGCGGGAGCGCTGTTGCAAACGCGCACGCTGCCGTCTTCCAGCACGAATTCCAGCCGGGTGCCTGGCCGGGTTCCCAGGTGGTCTCTAACCACTTTGGGCAGCGTGATCTGTCCCTTGCTGGTCACGGTGCTGTGGACTGTGATTTTGACGGGATGAGAAGTCATCGGTTGCGCCTCCTTACTTCCTCAAGTCTAGCGGTAAGGCGCTCTGCCGATGGTGATTCTCCGCTACCCTGCGCCCATGAACCTCGACGACTACCGCCGCCCCGGCCCGGCCCGCCTCCGCCTGTACCTGTCGCTGCTGCTGATGCTGGTGCTGACCGCCATCCTCGGCAAGAAACGCGACGGCGATCTGGGCACGGTGGAGACCCTGAAACGCAGCTCGTTCGCGCGCATCATGTTCATGGACATCGGCGCACTGAGTACCCTTGGGGCGTTGTATCTGGTCCTGAACGGCAAATCGCGCGTGCGTATTCCGGCGGCGGTGGCCTCGCTGGCGGTGGGCAGCTTCTCCCTTCTCCCCGCCCTGGCCTACGAGGACTGGAAAGCCATGCAAGATGCGGAAGGCGAACACCAGACGGCCAAACGCTAAATCTACCGATGCTGACGGCCCGAAGAGGCAGACAATAAAAAATCCGCCCTTCGCGGACGGTGATAAGAAAAATACAGCGCGGAATGCGCGAATTGTCAATTTCATGCACCGGGCTAAAATTTCCGCGCTGGGAGGGTATTTTCAGCGTGGCCGAGCTAACGTTAGTGTATAGCGGCGGCCCAGTTACCCTTGCGTGCGAGGAAAGGGGGAAAGATGTATTGCGTTGGAAGGCGAACCCCTCAGTCTGCTTCGCAGCCAGCTCCCCTCAAAGGGAGCCAAGAGTGCGCTGCTGGCCGGGCAATGCCACAACTCCTGCCTCCCTTCTAAGGGGAGGTGCCCCGAAGGGGCGGAGGGGTTAAACCGTGGGAGCCACCCCAGAAAACCGTAAAGCAGAAAGGTCAAGTGGGCATAACAATTCCCCAACCCAAACGAAAAAACCCGCCCTCTCGGACGGTGATAAGGCAAATATAGCGTGGAATCCAGCCGCTGTCAACTTTATGCGCCGGGTCTGAAATTCCCCCACTGGGGCGTGCTTTCCCGCCCTACATCCAACCCGAAACTGCATAAAGCGAGGGCGGCCCGCTTTCGCCTGACCGCCCCCATTTTCTCCCATACTGCGTTAGTGCGCCACTTCCACCGCGCGGCTTTCCCGGACCACCGTGACCTGTACCTGCCCTGGATATTCCATGTCCTGCTCGACACGTCCGGCGATCTCGCGGGCCAGCAGAATGGCCTGGGCGTCCGTGACCTTCTCGGGCTGCACGATCACGCGGACCTCGCGCCCGGCCTGGATGGCGTAGGCCTGCTGCACGCCGGGGAACGACACGGCGATCTGCTCCAGTTGCTCCAAGCGGCGCACGTAGGATTCCAGCTCCTCCCGCCGCGCACCGGGCCGGGCCGCGCTGATGGCGTCGGCGGCAGCCACCAGCACGCTGTACAGCGTCTCGCCGTTTTCCGGGTCATGGTGGTGGGCAATCGCGTCGATCACTTCCTGCACCTCGCCAAAGCGCTTGGCAAGGTTGATCCCGATCTCGACGTGCGTGCCGTCGATCTCGCGGTCAATGCTCTTGCCCACGTCGTGCATCAGACCGGCGCGGCGGGCCAGCCCTGCGTCCAGCCCCAGCTCGTCGGCCATGATGCCGGTCAGGTGCGCCACCTGAATGCTGTGCTTCAGGACGTTCTGGCCGTAGCTGGTGCGGAAGTACATGCGCCCCAGCAGTTGCGTCAGCCCCGGCTTGATGCCCATCACCCCTGCCTCGATGGCCGCTTCCTCGCCCTGCGCGTGAATAAAGGTCTTCATCTCGTCCTGCGCCTTATGCACCATCTCCTCGATGCGGGTGGGGTGAATGCGCCCGTCGGCCACCAGCGCGTCCAGCACATGCTTGGCCACCTCGCGCCGCACCGGATTGAAGCTGGACAGAATCACCGCTTCCGGGGTGTCGTCGATGATCAGGTCCACGCCCGTCAGCGCCTCGAAAGCCCGGATGTTGCGGCCCTCGCGCCCGATCAGGCGGCCCTTCATGGCGTCGTTGGGAATGGGCACCACCGACACGCTCAGCGCAGCACTCGTTTCCGATGCGCTGCGCTGGATCGCCTGGGCGATCACATGGCGGGCGTGCCGCTTGGCCTCCGCCGTGGTGCGCTCCTGCATGGCCTTGACCCGGATGGCCTTCTCTTCTTCCAGCTCGTTGTCCAGCCGCCCCATGATCTCGTCGCGCGCGACCTGCGGCGAGAGGTTGGCGACCTCATACAGCCGGAGGTCCACCGCCCGGCCCCGCTCGCTCAGGTCGGCCTCGTGTTCGGCCAGAATGCGCGAGCGCTCCTCCACCCGTTCCTCCAGCGAATCGAGCTTGTCGCCGCGCGCGTCGAGCTGTTCGGCCCGGCGGTTGAGGCGTTCGATCTCCCGTTTCAGCTCCTCGCGCTCGGCCCGCGTCTCCTTGCGGTCTGCGCTCAGGGCCTCGCGGTCACGCGTGACGTCCGCTTTGGCCGCCGTGCGTTCGGCTTCCGCCTGCGTCCTGAGTTTGGCAATGGCCTCGCGCTCTGCGCCAAATTGCGCGCCCAGCGCCGTGACCTGGGCTTCGCGCTCTCCGGCTTCCTGAATCCTTCTTGTGGCGTCCTGTCTGGCCTGGTCGGCCTGCTCCCGCGTTAAACGTGCCTCGGCTTCCGCCGCCGCGCGAATGCGCTCTGCGTCCGTGCGGGCCTCCTGTTGCAGGCGGTCATCGACTGCGGCCCGCTCCCGCAAGCCCCGCGACTGCCCCCCGAGAAACCCTCCGACCAATCCGATCAGGAGCGCCACGATCAACCAGACAATCGTAGGCATATCGCTCCTTGTGGCTCTGTTTCAGGGCACTCTTGACCGCTTATACGGTCCGTCCTGCCCCGCAAAAAAGTGAGAAAAGACGAACGCCGCTCTTGATTCGGACGTTCGCCTCGCAGTCTAGCCCCAAACATGAAGTTTGAAAGCGCTGCCGTTTCCAGAGGGGTGGTTTCCCTGGAAATGCTCTGGGTTGTGGGTGCGTGTCGGGAGGGCGCTGCGGGATGAGATGTAGGGTGAGTTGCGGGGTTTACTGTGGGGGCTTATTTCAGGGTGTCGCCAAAGTAGTCGAGCATCTCGCGCCGGGCGTCCCGGCTGTCAGAGGTGTCGGCGATCTTGCCCTCTTTGAGCAGGAAGCCGTGCGGCGCACCCTGATAGACCGTGAGCTTGAAGTTCTTGTTCGCCGCGTCGAGCTTCTGAGCGTAGGCGTAGATGCCGGCAACCGGGCTGGGCTGGTCCCTGGTGCCGTGCAGGATCAGCATGGGCGCGGTCAGGTCCCCGATAAAGTCGGTGGGCGGCCTGGGTTGCGTGGCCGTGCCGCCCGAGTCGGGGAAGCCGTACCACGCCACGCCCGACTTGAACGCTTTCATCTGCGGCAGCAGCAGCATGGTGTAGCGCCCGCCCGCGCAGAAGCCGGTCAGGCCCACCGCGTTCATGTTCACGTCACCTCGGGCCGCCAGGGTCTTCAGGCCGTCTTCCACCAGCGCCTTCACCGTGGCGTCGCTCGGTCCCTTCTCGAAGGTCTGCCAGCCCAGTGCCAGCGTCACGTAACCTGCCGCCGCCATCTCGTCCACCAGATCCTTGTAGCCCTGTTCCAGCCCGTTGAAGGAATGCAGCAGGATCACGGCGGCCTTCGGCGTGGCGCTGGCGGGCGCGGCCAGATAGCTCTTGTACGCTTTGCCGCCGCTGGTCACGTCCAGTTCTGCGCCTTTCACGGCCTGTCCCAGGGCCAGCGAGGAGAGGGCGAGGGCCGAAAGGGTCAGCATTTTAGTCAACATGGGTGGAACCTCCAATGTCCACTTTAATGGGACACGGGAGGGCGTGCGCTGGGTGGCGATACGGATGAAGGGTTCTTCAGGGGGTGGAGGCAGGCGGAGTACGGACCACCTCGTAAGAGGTGTCGGCAAAAATTCCCTGATAAACGAGATTGAGTTTGGCAGTGAAGGAGCCGTTCAGAATGTCGCCTGGATTGGTGACGGTGGCAAAGCTGTCCTGGTCACTGTCATAACGGCTCAGGCCCGCCTGCTGAGGATCAATGGGTTTCTGACTGGCGTAGGCCAGCAGCTTATGGATTCCCAGCGGCTCAGCGGCAATGACGAAGTACGCAGCGTTCTGCGGTGGAAAGTTCAGTGTCGCGCCGGGCGTCAGCGTGGGCTGTCCATCCGGCAGTCGGTTCGGGTAAATCTGATCGACGCTGCCGTCTGGATTCTGATTGAACAGGGCCACATACCATGTCCCCGAGCCTCCCATCAGGCCCACATTGAATGTCATTTTCTGCCCCACCTGCGGCGAGGCCGGATTGGCTGAAACCTTCAGAACGGGGGTGCTGTCGGCCTGTGGGGTGGGACTGCCGCCGCAGGCCGTCAATGCCAGGGTGACCGATGCCAGAATCGCAAGTTTTCGCATGACGTCACTGTAGGGCAATCCCCGTGTGCGATGAAACGAGAAAGCCCCCACCACAGCGGGCGGGGGCTTTCTCGGAACAGATTCAACTCAGAATTTACTTCTGGCTTTCCTTCTGCGCGTGGACCACCAGTTTCATGGGGATGGTCACTTCGGGGTGGGCGCGGTAGGCGATGTCGTACTCGCCGATTTCCTTGACGGTCTTGGGCATCTCCAGCTTGCGCTTGTCGATGTCGAAGCCGAGCTGGTCCAGCGCGCCCGCCACGTCGGCGTGGGTCACTGCGCCGTAGATCTTGCCTTCACCCGCACGGACGCTCATTTCGATGGCGACTCCGTTCAGGCGGCTGGCGAGGTCCTCGGCGGTGGCTTTTTCCTGGGCCTGAATCTTCTGGCGCGCGCGGATGCGGGCTTCCAGACTCTTCATGTTGGCGGCGGTGGCGCTGGTGGCGATGCCCTGCGGAATCAGCCAGTTGCGGGCGTACCCGTTCTTGACTTCCACAATATCGCCCGTTTTGCCCAGCTTGCCGGGTTCCATCAGAATGACTTGCATATTGGCAGCCCTCCTTACTTCCGAACCAGTTTCTCGGTGTAGGGCAGCAGTGCGAGCTGACGCGCGACCTTGATGGTCTGCGAAATGCGGCGCTGGTGCTTGGCCGAGAGGCCGGTGCGGCGGCGGGGCAAGATCTTGCCGGTGTCAGAGACAAAACGGCGCAGCATCTTCACGTCTTTGTAATCGGTAATTTCAAGTTCCCCGATGGAGAAGGGGTCAACCTTGGGCTTGCGGGGACGTTTCGGCCCCTTGCCACGCGGTTTGCGGTCGCTGGATTGCGTCATGGGTTCCTTGTGCCTGCACGGTTCCTACAAATAGTTCAGAACGGCAGGTCTTCTTCTTCCGGTGGGAAATCGTCGAGACCTTGGTCTATATCTAAGCCGCCCGAACGGTTCCCCGTGTTCGCCGCCTGATTCTGGCTCTGGCCGTAGCCATTGCCCTGGGGGCGCGCCGCACTGCTCGCGGTCTGCGTGCGAGGTCCGGCGGGGGTGGCAGCAGAAGCACCGGCTCCTGCGCCTCGGGACAGAGCTTCGACTCGCGTCGCCTCTACTTTGGTGGAGTTGCGTTTGTTGCCGTCCTTGTCGGTCCAACTTTCGTTGACCAGACGGCCCTTGACCATCACCGGGTCACCCTTACGCAGCTCTTTCATGGCCTCGGCCATTTCGCGCCACAGGGTTACGTCGATCCAGTGGGTCTTTTCCTGCTTGTTCCCAGCGCGGTCATTCCACGTCTCGTTCACGGCCAGGCCGATCCCAAGCACGGCGTCTCCGGCGGGGGTGTAGCGCAGTTCGGGGTCGCGGACGACATTGCCGATCAGTGCCACTTCGTTCATCCCGTTGCCCATGCGAACGCCGCCTCCGGCGTCCTGGATCAGTTCGGGCTGGGCGTCCAGACCTTCCATGCGGAGGGCCTTGACTTTCACTGCGCTGCGTTTGCCGCCTTCCGGGGCGTCCCAGGAGCTGTAATCCAGGGTTCCCTCAACCATCACGGCGTCGCCGCCCTTCAGGTTGCGCTCGGCCTGCCATTCGGCGGGCTTGCCCAGAATAGAAACGCGGTGGTACCACGGCAGGTTCCGCTCACGTCCGTCGGTGCCGACGACGCGGTCTTCTCCGGCCACAGTGGCCTCGAAAACGGCGGTTCCGTTGGGGGTGTAACGCAGTTCGGGGTCGCGGGCGAGTGCGCCCACTAAATACACATGGTTCATGCCTCGGGCCATAACAGTGTTCTCCTTGGTGGCTGGCTGGACGCAGTTTGGCGTCCGTACTGGGGGCTTTAACGTTGCTGGCGGGTGTGGCCCTGTGCGGGTCAACTCAAGAATAACTGAACTCTATGATTACGTCAATAGCATATTTGCATTGGCGCGGTCAAAGGGTGGCTCAAGCCTTCTTGGTCTTCCATTCCGGGCGGTCTTTGACCACCAGGACGCGGCGCACGTGGTCGCGCAGACGCAGGGTGCTGGCGATGTCCTTCTCGGGGTTGCCACCGGCCTTGATGGTGTACATCAGGTAATAGCCCTCGCGGTCCTTCTCGATGGCGTAAGCCAGGCGGCGGTTGCCCACGTCGTCGAGGTTGCTCATCTCGGCCCCGCTGTTCTTCAGCGTGGTCTCGATGTACTCCTTCTCGATTTGCACCTGTTCGGCGCTGAGGTTGGGGTTCAGGATCAGGTTCAGGTCGTACTGGTTCATAATTCACCTCTCTTCACGCCGAATCCGGGCAAGGTCTGGCCTCGCCGCACAGCGCAACTCACCACATTATCAGAGCGGGGTGGGGAGTGCTAGAGGGGGGAAGGGCGGCTGAGAGAAGGGCGAGTTTCAGGATTGCCCTGCCCGTTTGACCCCTCTGCTCCGCAGCTCTACGAGTCCGCCCCTTCGGGGCACCTCCCCTCAGAAGGGAGGCAAGGGCTATTGAATTGCCCTGCCAATCGCGTCTCTCGGCTCCCTTTTGAGTGGAGCTGGCGGCGAAGCCGACTGGCTGGTACAGCTCCGTAGGAGAGGGGTTATTTTTCAACGCCAAAAAAAGCCCCTCCACCCAAACGGGGGAGAGGCTCCGCTTTCATAACCTTACTTCAGGACTTCCAGCGCCTTTCTCAAAATGGCGTCGGTGGGCAGGTCCACCACGGCCTCACCCTGGGTGGCGCTCTTGCTGGGGCGCTTGGCCTCGCCGGTGTAGGTGAACTTGCCATCCTTGTCGGCGGTCACGGTCACGGGCTTGCCGGCCACGGTCAGGGTGATCTTGTCTCCGGCCTTGATGCCGCTGCCCGAGAAGTTGAGTGGCGCGGTATAGCGGGTGTCCTTGACCATGATGTCGGGGGTGATGCCCTTCTTGTGGATCTGGCGGCCCTTGGGGGTCAGCCACTCGTTGGCGACGATGGCGATCTTGCCGCCGTCCGGCAGGTTGACCGGGATCTGGGCCACGCCCTTGCCGAAGGTCTGCTCGCCGATCACCTGGGCGCGGTTTCCGTCCTGCAAGGCACCCGACACCACCTCACTGGCCGAGGCGCTGTTCTTGTTGACCAGTACCACCAGTTTGCCGGTGTAGTCGGTCTTCTGGTTGGTGGCAGTGCCGAACACTTCCGTCTTCTTGTTGCGGTCGCGCAGGCTGACGATCGGGCCACTCTGGAGGAACTGATCGGCCACGTCCACCCCGGCGTTCAGCAGCCCGCCGCCGTTGTCGCGCATGTCCAGGATCAGTTTGGTCACGTTCTTCTTCTTCAGGTCGGCCACGGCGGCGCGGAACTGCTGGCTGACCTTCTCGTTGTAGAAGGTGTTCAGCGCGATGTAGCCGACATTGCCGGGCAGCACGGTGGATTCCACGTCCACGATGGTGACGGGCTGGCGCTCCATCTTGACGGTGTAGGGCTTGCCGTTGCGGGCGAAGGTGATGGTGACGGTGGTGCCCTGCTGGCCGCGCACCAGCCGCACGATCTCATTGAGTTTGCTGGTGATGACCTCGGTGTCGCCCACCTTGACGAACACGTCGCCGATCTGCACGCCCGCGCCGATGGCCGCGCCGGTCTTGAACACGTTGTCGATCTTGCCGCCCGTGCCGTCTGCGTTGGCGGCGATCAGTTGCACGCCGATGCCGAAGAACTTGCCCGCCAGATTTTCCTGGTCGATGGCGGTGTCCTCGGGCTGGCTGTAGTACGTGAACTCGTCGTTCAGGCTGCCCACTGCGCCGTTGATCGCGCCGCGCAGCAATTTCTGCTCGTCAATGGGGTACAGGTAGTACTGCTTGAGGTCGCTGATGACGTTCAGCAGCGTCTTGCCCTCTGCCGAGCTGGTCAGGTTGGCCTGGCTGTAACCGCCGAGCTGGGCGTAGGCGACGGCGGCGGTGGCCGCGAGGGCTGCCCCCACGATGGTCAGGCGTTTGACATTCACCCGCCCAGAATAGTGCGCCCACATGACCGCTTATTGAAACGCAGGTGACAGGCGCGGCTCAGGAAAAGCTCAGGGGATGGGGGTGTGGTGGGTGTCACCCGGCCCAGGCAGGTCGCAATGCTGAGAGCCGACCTGAGGCAACCTTCATGGTCTGGGCTATGCTGGGCGGTGACGATGAGCAGCCACTTCCCTTCCTCTTTCAGTCCTATCAGAGCGGCAGCGTGATCCAGTTTCACAGCGTTACCCTGGCCTATCCCATTACCGGCACGCTGGCGCTGGACGACGTGAGCCTCCAGATCGGCAAGGGGGAATTCGCGTATCTGGTGGGGCATTCCGGGGCGGGCAAGAGCAGTTTCATGAATCTGGTCCTCAAGCGGGCGCTGCCCACACGCGGCGAGGTCCGGGTGGCGGGCATGTCGCTGAAGCACTACCGGGGACGGCGCACCGCGCTGCTGCGCCGCCGCATGGGCACGGTGTTTCAGGACAACCTGCTGCTGGGGCACCTGAACGCCTACGACAACGTGGCCTTTGCGCTGCGGGTCACGGGCGTGCATCAGCGCGAATGGCCGGGGCGGGTCACGGCGGCGCTGCGGACCGTGGGCCTGGAACACAAGAAATACGCCCTGCCGGTACAACTGTCGCAGGGCGAGCAGCAGCGGGTGGCGATTGCGCGGGCCATCGTCAGTGACCCGCCGCTGCTGCTGGCCGACGAACCCACCGGCAACCTGGACCCCGAGAACAGCCGCGAAGTGCTGAAGGTGCTGCAAAACGTCAACCTGCGCGGCACCACGGTGGTGGTGGCCACCCACGCCCGCGATCTGGTGGAAAGCTACCGCCACCGCACCCTGACGCTGCGCAAGGGCAAGCTGGTGCGGGACGATCCCTACGGCGGCTACGCGCTGTGAGCGGGCGCTTGTGATCTACCACCTCCGTCAGGCGCTGCTGGCGATGCGCGGCAATTTCACGGCCACGCTGGCGACGCTGGTGACCATGACCCTGACCCTGCTGATGCTGGGCTTCGTGCTGCTGCTGACCCTGAACGTGGACCGCACGCTGGAGCAACTGGAATCGCAGGTGGAGGTGGCCGCCTTCCTGACCCCCGACGCCGACGACGCCGTGCTGCTGGCCCAGGCGCGGGCGCTGCCGCAGGTGCGCGAGGCCCGGCTGGTGACCAGCGCGCAAGTGCTGGAGGAGATGAGTCAGGTTTCCCCGGCCACCCGCGACGCGGCGGGTCTGGTGGGCAACCCCTTTCCTGACACCTTACGGATGAAGGTCAGCCGGGTGGAGGACTCGCGCACGGTGGCGAATACCGTCTCGGCCCTGAGCGGCGTGGACGGCGTGGAGTACGGTGCGGGCTACGTGGACCCCACCGTCAAGACCCTGACCGCCGTGCGCGGCGCGGGGTACGCGCTGGTGGGGCTGCTGCTGCTGGGTACGCTGTTCAACATCCTGAACGCGGTGCGGGTGGCGATGTACGCCCGCCGCGACGAGATCAGCGTGATGCGCCTGCTGGGGGCCACCCGCGCCTTTATCCGTATGCCGCACGTCATCGAGGGCCTGATCGTGGGGGTGCTGGCCGCCGCGCTGGCGCTGGCCCTGCTGACGCCCGCGTACCTGGGACTGGCCGGGCGCGTGCGCGAACTGGCCCCGGTGCTTCCGGTGGTCACCGACTGGAACACGCTACTGCCGGTGTTGGGCGGTGTGGCGGCCCTGGGCATCCTGATCGGCTTCGTGGGCAGCCTGTTCGCCAGTCGCCGCTACCTGCGGGAGCTGGAGTAGTGGCCCGAGGCGTCGGGGGCGTGCGGCGCGTCGGCCTGCTCATTCTGCTGAGCGCGTTGCTGCTGGGACAGGGTGCGGGCGGACAGACCACTTCCCAGAAGTTGCAGCAGCTTCAGCAGGAACTCCAGCAGCAAAAGCAGCTCAGCGCGGCGCAGGCAGGGGAACTGAACCGCATCCGCCGAAACATCCAGAACCTCAACGCGCAACAAAAGGAGGCGCTGGCCCGGCTGGACGCGCTGGCGGCCCAGGTCTCGGACCTGGAAAACGAGCTGGCGGTCCTGAACACCCGCACCGCGCTGGCCGAGCGGCAACTGGCCGACACCCGGTCGCAACTGGGCGTGACCACCACCCGCGTCGAGCGCCTGAAGGGTGACGTGCGCGAAATCCTGAATCTCCAGTACCGCAGCCGCAGCAACGATTACCTGGGGCTGCTGTCGCAGTCGCGCAGCCTCTCGGACCTGCTGATCCGGCTGCGTTACGCCAACATGGCCGGGCAGTACAACAACCGCATCATCCAGAACCTGAAGGGCGAGGTGGCGACGCTGGATGAGCAGCAGGCGCAGCAGGCGCGGCAGGCGCAGACCCTCAAGGACATCGGGGCGCAGCGCAACGCCGCCCTGGGCCGCCTGAAGTCGCGCCGGGGCGAGCAGAACACCCTGCTGGCCAGTCTGCGCGACAGCGAACAGGGGGCGCGTGCCCTGGCGGCGCAGCGGCAGGCGGACCGCGTCCTGACTGCCCGCACCATCGACGGCCTGATCACCCAGGTCACGGCAGAGAAAGTGCGGATCGAGGCCGAACGCCAGCGCCGCCTGGAAGAGGAACGCAAACGCCGCGAGGCCGAGGCCCTGCGGATTCGCGTGGCCCAGGAACGCGCCCGCCAGGAGGCCATCCGGCTGGCGGCGATCCGCGCCGAGCAGGAACGCATTGCCCGTGAGCAGGCGGCCCAGCGCGCCCGCGAGGCCGCCGAACGTGCCCGTCAGGTGGCCCAGGCGCAGGCCCGGCAGCAGGCGGCGGCCCAGGCCCGCGCGCAGGCTGCCCGCGAGGCCCAGCAGCGGGCCGTGCGCGAACAGCAGCAGCGCGCCCGTGAGCAGCAGCTCCAGCGTGAGCAGGCGGCCTTGCAGCAACGCAGCCAGCAGGTTCAGGCCGCGCAGGAGCGGGTGGCCCAGGAGTTGCGGCCCCTGCCTGCCTCGAACGGTCCGCTGGGGTTTCCGCTGCCGGGGGGGCAGGTCAGCGCCCCCTATGGCACGGGCGGCTCACCGTGGGTGGTGCTGTCCGCGTCCGACGGCTCGCAGGCGGTGGCCGCGCTGGAGGGCAACGTGCTGGCGGTGACGTATTACGCCTCACTGGGCTGGGTGGTACTGGTGGACCATTCCAGCGCCATCAGCGCATATTTTGGCCTGAATGAGCCGCTGGTCAGTGTGGGCACCCGCGTCTCTCTGGGCACGCCGCTGGGCACCGTGGGCGGCTCGCAGATCATCGGGCCGCAGCGCATGGCCTTCCAGTACCGTCTGGGCGGCGCGTCGGTGAATCCGGGATTTTAGGGGGGGAAGACTGCGGGGGTTTCAGGTTGAGTCAGGTTGAGGTGTCGTTCCGGCAGCCCCACCCCCCGGCCCCCTACCCCAGTGGGGCAGGGGGAGCAGGCGTTGCACTGGGCACGAATTTACGGGCGTTATGGGCGGGAAAGGGCGGCGGCGTTCCTGCTCGGATGCCCGGCTCCGTCACGCTGCGTGCGGCCCGTCCGCTGCGCGCCCGACGGCCTTCGGTTGCTGATTCGTTGAGGGGAGTTAGGTCCTGCTGCTGGGTCCTCTAACCTGCGCGGTAAGCTGAGATTGATACAGCTCCACGGGAGAGGGGGACGCGCAGACCCTACTTGATCACGTAGGGGCGCTCGCCCTCGCGGAATTCGTACCACAGGCGCATCAGCAGGTCCTGTTCGTTGTTGCCGAACTTGTGGCCGAACAGGTTGACGCCGCCCTTGTAGCGCGCGTCGTCCTTGACCCCCACCCGCACCTGAATCTGGGGCTGGTCACCCAGTTTGAGCTGCTTGATGGACGTGTCGCCCACCTGCTTCCCGTCGATGAAAGTGCCCTCGTGGTTGATCTTGAAGCGCTTGAGCAGGCCGTGCTGGGTGTGGTTGATCGGCCACCACAGCGGGGTGTGCCGCCCGCGCACACCGCCGAAATCCGCCGGGCTGGTCCAGGTGCCGATCTCGGTGTCGTTGACCCAGACCGTGATGTCCGAGGGCCAGTCGGGATCATGTTCGGGGGCCTCGGAACACAGTTCCACCGACAGTTCCAGTTCGCTGGCCTCCGCGCCGTGCGGCAGGTTGTTGGGAAAGTCGTAGCCCAGCGTGCCGTGCCGGAACCAGATGATCTGGGCAAACACATGCTCCGGCTCGAAAAAGGAGCGGGGATCGTCCACCATCCCGATCAGTTTGGATTCGGTGGCCAGCCCGCAGGTGGAAGTGACGTCCGAGCGGCGGTAATTGCCGATGGGCATGGAAATTTCTACCACGTTGGGCTGGGCGCTGACCGCCGCGCCGGGCAGCTTGATCAGGATTTCCTCGTAGCGTTTGCTGATCAGCTTCTGCCGCCCGCGTGTGCCGGGCATGTACTGCACTTCCAGCAGCCCGGCCTCTTCCAGCAGTTTGAGGTTGAAATTGACCGTCGAGTGCGGCAGTCCCATCGCGGCGGTCAGTTCACTGACATTCATGGGGCTGTGCGACAGCAGGCTGAGCATCGACAGGCGGGTCTCACTGTTGACGGCGTGGACCACGGCCAGCGCCCGCTGTCCTTCCGCGATCAGGGTCCGGTTTCCGGCAATTGGCATTTCACTCCTTGAAGCCTCCCAGGGAAATTCGGGGGGGGGCATTGCCACCAAACCTACAAGTTTAGTGGTGGGATTGCAAGAGCAGGCTGAAGTCACACGGAGCGAAGCATTCCTGTGTAGCCATATAGCCTGCTGGACAGGAAATAACGGATTTTGAAAGGGCTGGAGAGGGGTGTGCCAAACCTCCCAACACCTCATAAAATCCACTTTGTGTCGAAAAAAGTTGACATCAAGACTTTGTATTGGTAGCTTTGTCTCGCACACTCTCCCCGAATACAGCACAGCCCCCGCACAGGCGGGGCAGACCGCGATGGTCCCTTCCCTCATCCGGGCATCAAACACATCTTCATTGCCATGACGGTGTCCGATTTCAAGATCCACTCTTCTGGAGGAACAGACATGAAAAAAACCGTCACTTTTGGAATGCTGGCCATCGCGCTGGTCACTGGCAGCGTGCTGGCCCAGGCCGCGCTGCCCAAACTCCCTGTCAAGGCCACCTACCGCGTGGGCTTCGCGCAGACCGAGAGCAACAACCCCTGGCGTCTGGCCCAGACCAAGAGCATGCAGGACGAGGCCAAGAAGCTAGGCTATCAGCTCGTCTACACCGACGCTGCCGGCTCCACCGCCAAGCAGGTCGCCGACGTCCGCAGCATGATCGCGCAGAAAGTGGACGTCATTTTCCTGTCCCCCCGTGAAGACAAGCCGCTGGCCCCCGTGGTGGCCGAGGCCCGCAAGGCCGGGATTCCCGTGATCCTGCTGGACCGCAACATCGATCCCAAGCTGGCCAAGGCCGGAACCGACTACGTGACCTTTATCGGCTCGGACTTCATCGAGGAAGGCAAGCGCGTGGGCGAGTGGCTGGTCAAGAACGCGGGCGGCAAGATGAACATCATCGAGCTGGAAGGCACCACCGGGGCCAGCCCCGCCAACGACCGCAAGAAGGGCTTCGACGACGTGATCGCCAAGAACCCCAAGTTCAAGATCGTGGCCAGCCAGACCGGCGACTTCTCGCGCGACAAGGGCCGTCAGGTGGCCGAAACGCTGCTCCAGGCCCACCCCGAAGCCAACGTGATCTACGCCCACAACGACGAGATGGCCATCGGCGCGGTCTCGGCCATTCAGGCGGCGGGCAAGGTCCCCGGCAAGGACATCCTGGTGCTGTCCATCGACGGCGGCAGGGAAGCCGTGCAGATGGTGGTCGACGGCAAGATCAACTACGTCGTGGAGTGCAACCCGCGCTTCGGCCCCAAGGCGTTTGCCACCCTCAAGAACTACGCCGCAGGCAAGAAGCTCCCCGCCAAGATCATCAACGAGGACCGCGACTACACCCCACAGAACGCCAAGGCCGGGCTGGCAGGCGCGTACTAAGCCCCCCCATTTCTAACCACGCCGTTTGACCCGTTCGGCCCCGCTTCCGCGTCACGCCCAGTCAGCGTGACGCGGTTTTGATGTCCGGGGGCGTCACAATGCAGTTCACCAACGCAACTCATCAGCGCAGTTCACCAGCGCAGTTCATCAGTGCAGTTCACCGATGCCGAATCTCTCGCCCAGTTCAAGGAGTCACGCTTTTGACCACTCCCCCTTCTTCCAGCGCCAGTCCTTCCAGCGCCAGTCCGCCCCATTCGGCCCCTTCCGGCGCTCAGCCCCTGCTGGATATGCAGGACATTCAAAAAAGTTTCGCGGGCGTCGTGGCGCTTGCTCACGCATCCATGACCGTGGGGGCGGGCGAGGTCCATGCATTGATCGGCCAGAACGGCGCGGGCAAAAGCACCATGATCAAGGTGCTGACCGGCGCGTACCGGCGCGACGGCGGCACCATCACCTTTGGTGGCGGCCCGGTGGAATTCACCTCGCCGCTGGCCGCGCAACTGGGCGGCATCGCCACCATCTACCAGGAGGTCAATCTGATCGCCCTGCGCTCGGTGGCCGAGAACATCTTTCTGGGCCGTGAACCCAGGAAATGGGGCCTGATCCAGTGGCCTGTGATGAATGCCGAGGCCACCCGCCTGCTCAAGGAACTGGGCATCAGTCTGGACGTGACGCAGCCGCTGGGCACCTTCAGCACGGCGATTCAGCAGATGGTGGCGCTGGCCCGCGCGGTGTCCATCAACGCCCGACTGGTGATCATGGACGAGCCGACCAGCAGCCTCAACGAGCGTGAGGTGGACACGCTGTTCGGCGTGATTCGCGGCCTCAAGGACCGGGGCGTTTCCGTGATCTTCGTCTCCCACCGCCTGGACGAGCTGTACGCCGTGTGTGACCGCATTACCGTGATGCGTGACGGGCGCACCGTGTACGCCGGAAACATGGCCGACATCAGCCGCCTGCAACTGGTGGAGCAGATGCTGGGCCGCGAGATTAAAAACGAGGGTGCGCAGACTGGCTTCGTCAAATCCGGCGCGGGCAAGGCGGGAGAGCCGCTGCTGAAAGCCGAGGGCATTCGCCTGGGCCAGAGGCTCACGGGCGCGTCGGTGGCCGTGCGGCAGGGCGAGGTGGTGGGTCTGGCCGGGCTGCTGGGATCGGGGCGCAGCGAACTGGCGCGCGTGATCTTTGGCGCGGACACCCCGGATGCGGGCGAGGTGACGCTGGACGGCAAACCCGCCCATTTCCGCACCCCCGCCGAGGCCATCCGCGCGGGCCTGGGCTTTTGCAGCGAGGACCGCAAGGCCGAGGGCATCATCCCCGAACTCAGCGTGCGCGAGAACCTGACGCTGGCGCTGCTGCCGCGTCTGGCGCGGGCCGGGGTGGTGGACACCGCCCGCCAGAGCGAGATCGTGGACCGCTTCGTGGCGCAACTGGGCATCAAGACCAGCAATCCCGATCAGCCCATCCGTGAGCTGTCGGGAGGCAACCAGCAGAAGGTGCTGCTGGCGCGCTGGCTGGCCACCGATCCCCGCCTGCTGATTCTGGACGAACCCACGCGCGGCATCGACGTGGGCGCGAAGGCCGAGATTCAGCGGCTGATCGGCGAACTGGCCCGTGACGGTCTGGGCGTGCTGATGATTTCCAGCGAACTGGAAGAACTGATCGAGGGCTGCCATGAAGTCACGGTGCTGCACGACGGGCATTCGGTGGCGCGGCTGTCGGGCGACAGGATCACCGAGCCGGAACT
This sequence comes from Deinococcus marmoris DSM 12784, assembly GCF_000701405.1. Lineage (GTDB taxonomy): Bacteria > Deinococcota > Deinococci > Deinococcales > Deinococcaceae > Deinococcus > Deinococcus marmoris. Next base: position 14,535 of record NZ_JNIV01000048.1, on the reverse strand, counting down.
GCTGCACGCGATGGCGCAGGGTGCAGAGGCGCAGGACATTCCCGCCCCGCAGGTGCGCCTGTGAGCGGCGCGGCTTCCAGCGTCCGCCCGCCGCGCTCCGGCGGCGGCTGGCAGACCTTTGTGTCAGACCTGAAACAGGTGCGGGCCAGCATCCTGATCCTGCTGGCGCTGCTGATCTTCAACGCGCTGTTCACGCCGTATTTCCTGAGCGTGCAGACCCTCAACGTCAACCTGACTCAGGTGGCGACCATCATCATCGTGGCGATGGGCATGACGCTGGTGATTGCCACCGGGGGCGTGGACCTGTCTGTCGGCTCTTTAATGGCGATCAGTGGCGTGCTGGCCCCGCTCATTTTCCTGAATGCTGCTTTCGCGAATGCCCAGTGGCTGGGAATCACGCTGGCCTTTATCGTGCCGGTGCTGGTGGCCGGGGCTTTTGGCGTGCTGAACGGCCTCTTCGTCACCCGGTTGAAATTGCAGCCGATTGTCGCCACACTCGTCCTGTATATCGCCGGGCGCGGCATCGCGCAGGTCATCACCAATGGGCAGCTCCAGAGCTTCAGCACCCCCGGTTTCTCGTACATCGGGCTGGGGCGGCCCTTCGGCATTCCATTCCAGGTGATCCTGATGCTGGTGATCGTGGCACTCACTTACTGGGTGGTGCGGCGCACGGTGTTCGGGCGTTCGGTGCTGGCGGTGGGCGGCAACGAGACGGCGGCGGGGCTGTCTGGCATTCCGGTGGCGCGGGTCAAGGTGGCGGTGTACGCCATTACCGGGCTGCTGGCTGGGATCGCCGGACTGATCGTCATTGCCATCAATTCCAGCAGCGACGCCAATCAGGTGGGGCAGAACATGGAGCTGGACGCCATCGCGGCGGTGGCGGTGGGCGGCACGCTGCTCTCTGGAGGCCGCGCGCAGGTGCTGGGCACGCTGTTCGGGGCGCTGATCATTCAACTGATCCGCTACACGCTGCTGGCCAGGGGCGTGCCGGACGCCGCCGCGCTGGTGGTCAAGGCCGCCATCATCATCGTCGCGGTGGCCCTGCAACAGCGCCGCCGGAGGGAATAGCATGCTGAACACCAACCTCACCCGTGATCCCCGCCGCGCCCGGCTGATCAGCCTGCTGGGCCAGTATGGCGTGCTGGCGGCCTTCATCCTGCTGATCATCTTCGGGGCGCTGCGCTACACCGGCTTTATGAGCGAGTACAACTTCTCCACCTTCCTGCGTTACAACGCCATGTTCGGGCTGATCTCGCTGGGCATGTGCTTCGTGATCATCACCGGGGGCATCGACCTGTCGGTGGGCAGTGTGGTGGCGATGAGTAGCGTGGTGGCCGCGCTGCTCAGCCCTTATGGGGTAATCGTGGCCGTGCTGGGCGCAGTGGTAGCAGGGGCGTTGGTGGGCGTGATCAATGGCCTGATCATCACGCGCCTGAACATCCAGCCGTTTATCGTCACGCTGGCGACACTGCTGGGGGCGCGGGGCGTGGCGCTGCTGATGGCGCGAAACCAGGGGGGCGTGGGCATAGACCTGAACAACACGGCGCTGACGTGGCTGGGGCAGGGCGATCTGCTGCGGCTGCCGGTGCCGGGGGTCATTCTGCTGATCGCCTTTATCGCGGGCGGAATAGCGCTGCGTTACTCGCCGTTCGGGCGGCACGCACTGGCCGTCGGCGGCGGCGAGGATGCCAGCAAGCTGATGGGCCTGAACGTGAACCGTGTCCTGCTGGGCGTGTACGTGCTGTCGGGCGCGCTGGCTGGGCTGGCCGGAATGATCCTGGCGGCGCAACTGGGCGCGGGGCAGCCCACCGAGGGCCTGGGCTGGGAACTGTCGGCCATCGCGGCGGTGGTGGTGGGCGGTACGCTGCTCACGGGCGGCACCGGCAGCGTGTGGTCCACGCTGGTGGGCGCGCTCCTGCTGGGATTGATCTTCAACATCCTGAACTTCGAGAACGGCAAGGGCATCATCTCGCTGTCGCCGTACTGGCAAAGTGTGATCCGTGGCGGTTTCCTGCTGCTGGTGGTGGTGATCCAGAGCCGGACGGGGCGCAGTGGGAAAGCCTAGCGGCAGATGAAGAGGAGACCTCTCAACACATCCTCACTTGCTCTGGATTGGTTATAATTCGGGGATCATGAAAAGACAGCACAAAAACGCCGCGCGGGCTGCGGGCGGCAGCGTCATTCTGCTCACGCTGCTGACCGCCTGTCCCAGACCTGTTCCGCCGCCCTTCACATCCACCACCCTGGATTTCCGCTTCCCCGATACGGCCCAGACGGGCGGGCTGACCCTGGCTGCCATCTATTTCGTGGACGGTTCTGACCCCACGCAGACGGCTGGGGTGCGGGTCCTGACCACGGGCAATCTGGGCAGGAGCGGGCAATTCTCGTCTCCGGGCGGCCCCAATTCGGGCGGCACCGTCAATGGCGGCAGCCTGCGGCTGGACTCCTATGATCTGGAACCCCTCAGAAAGAACGCCGCCTGCCTGACCTCTTTCAAGACCGGCGAGGCCAAAGGGCTGAATAACGTGGTGGTTACGCCCGAGACGGCCAAAACCTGCAACCTGTATTTCACGCTCTTCCGCGACAGCAACAGCAACAACAAACCCGAGAGCAGCGAGGAACTGCTGATCACCCACGACATCTACAGCTACGCCGACACGGCCTTTTCCTACAGCTTCAGCAGCACGGATGGCAGATCGGCGGAGAACGGCAAACGCGTCTCCGGCTGGAGTCTGGTGCGTCACGAGGTGCTGCAACCCACGGCCACGCCCGGCCAGTACCGCGTGACCATGAACAGCGTGCCCGCCACCGATGAGGGCCTGACCATCCGTCTGCACGAGGACAGCAACCGCCTGATCTCGATGGGACTGAACGACCGGGGAGGTCTGAAATGAAGCGCCGCAACCTGATGATCCTGTCCGGGCTGGGCCTGCTGCTGGCGTCCTGTGCGGCCAGTCCTGCTGCCGCGCCCGATGGTGGCCGCCCCGCACTGCCGACAGGGGTGGAAGTCCGTTTTCCAGCCGCGCCTGCCAACGCCTATCTGTCCCTGCTGACCGACGATGGCAGGAGCGTGTACCAGGTCAGCGTGGCCGCCGGGGTCACCAGCGCGGAAGTCGATCCGGCGCGCTGGCAGAGCGAGGAGAAGAACGTGCAGGACGTGACGCTGCTGTTGCCCGCCGAAATTGTGGCGGGGAGCCTGAGGGGCAGCATCGGGGACGCGCAGGCGCGTTTTCTGCGCTGGTCCATGTGGCAGGACAGCAATACCAACGGCGTCCGCGACAGTGGCGAGACCCTGGACCTGATGACCCATGACCGCGTGGCCTACGCCACCCAGCCGTTCACGGCCATTTTCAGGACCACCCCCCCCGACATGCAGCAGACGTGGCAACTGGCCGCAGGCTGGTCCCGCGCCGAGCATTACGTGTACCTGCCCAGGGGCGGCACAACCTATATCCGCAGTCTGGAAAGCGCAAAGTTGCAGCGCTATACCCTGCATGTGGACACGCCCATCACCAGCCAGTAAGGCATGAAACCTCAGGGGCGGAAATCCTGTTCGGGGGTTCCCGTCCACCCTGTGCACAGCCCGTATACTCACCACACGAGTCCCACTCCATAAATGTTTTGTTAAGACTGCGGGTCACCCTTTCGGTTACACTTTCTGGAACGAGGGAGTAGCCACCTGCATACGCAGGGGAATGTGTCGTCAATACGGGCTAAAAATCCCGGTGCATTCCAGAATCGGCAAGACTCGGCACGCGAAGACGTGTCGGGTCTTTTTGTCCCTGAATCTGGCCCCTGGTGGCGTCTTCGGTGCAAGGAGACGTAATGGATCTATCTTTCCTGACGGTGACCGAGTGGCTGGGCAAGCCTGCCTGGATGTGGATCATGTTCCTGACCGTGGTTCTCGCCCTGATGGTCTTTGACCTGGGTGTGCTGGAAAAACTCCGCAAACGGAAACTGGGTGCCGACGACGACGGCGTGATGGGCGTGGGCCAGAGCCTGTGGCTGTCGGCCTTTTACATCAGCATCGCAATGCTTTATGGCCTGTGGGTGTGGCTGACACTGGGCCGCGAATCCGGCATCGAGTTCTACACCGGCTTCGCGCTGGAAAAGGCGCTGGCGCTGGACAACGTGTTCGTGATCAGCCTGATCTTCGCCTTCTTCGCCATTCCGCTGAAATTGCAGCGGCGCGTGCTGCTGTGGGGCATCATCGGCGTGATCGTGTTGCGGGCCATCATGATCGGGCTGGGCACCGCGCTGGTCACGCAGTTTGACTGGGTGTTGTGGATCTTCGGCGCGTTCCTGCTGTTCACCGGCATCAAGATGCTCAAAGACGGCGACGCCGAACATGACTTTTCCAGCAACAAGCTGCTGGTCTGGATGAAAAAGCGGCTGCGGATCACCGACGAGCTACACGGCGAGCGCTTCACGGTCAAGCAGATGGTGAACGGCAAGATGAAGACCTTCGCCACGCCGCTGCTGCTGGCGCTGGTCATGGTGGAAACCGCCGACGTGGTGTTCGCGGTGGACAGCATCCCGGCCATCTTCGCCATCACGCAGGACCCGTTCATCGTCTACACCTCCAACATCTTCGCCATCCTGGGCCTGCGGGCGCTGTACTTTGCGCTGGCGGCGGCGGTTCACCGTTTCAAGTATCTTCAGACTGCGCTGTCGCTGGTGCTGGTCTTCATCGGCCTCAAGATCTTCTACTCGCAGATCTGGGGCAAGCTGGACCCGGCCATCAGCCTGGGCGTGACCCTGAGCCTGCTGGCGGGCGGCGTGATCGTCAGCCTGATCAAGACCAGGGATGAGCCGCCTGCCGGAGAGCCGCCCGCCGCTGCATAACGGTGATCTGAAAAAGAAAAGAAGGGGAGGGAAACGAATGCACATCGTTTCCCTCCCCTTCTTTTGACCGTGTCGTTACTTCCGCTCAGGCACCGCGCACTGTCCGTCCTCGCAGCCGTCGGCATCGGCAGCCGCGCCCAGCAGGGTCAGCGGGGCGGGATGGGTCTCGGCCCAGACCTGATCGAGTGCGCCGCGCAACACGTCCGCCCCCTGCGCGCCGCTGACGCCGTATTTGCCGCCCAAGACAAAAAACGGCACGCTGCTGATGCCCAGTTGCTGGGCCTGCGCCTCGTCCTGCCGCACGTCATCGGCGTAGCGTCCACTTTCCAGGGCGGTGCGGACCTCGGTGCCGTCCAGACCGACGTCCTGGGCCAGTTCCACCAGCGTCTGTATCTCGCCCACGTTCCGTCCCTCGGACATGTAGGCCAGCAGCAGCCGTTCCTTCATGGCGTCCTGCTGGCCGTGTTCGGCGGCCAGATGGATCAGTTGGTGGGCCAGGAAGGTGTTGGTCAGGCGCGTGTTCTCGAAGTGGTACTCCAGGCCGTCGCCTGCCGCCGCCTGCGTCATGCTGTCCATCATTTCCTGTGCCTGGGCGGGGGTGCGGCCATATTTGCGGGCCAGGGCGTCGCGCATGGACTGTGGGTTGCTGACTGGCGCAGACGGATCAAGCTCGAAGCTGTGCCATGTCACCTCCACCTGCTCCCGCTGGGGAAAGTCCCGCAGGGCCGCCTCGAAACGCCGCTTGCCGATATAGCACCACGGGCAGGCAATGTCGGACCAGATGTCCACCCGCAGCTTGTCGGGGGAGGACGGCGTGAAGGGAGTGGAGGCTGTGGCAGTCATGCCCACACTATACTCCGGTTTATAAAGTAAAGCATGAGCTGATGGGTGGGTGCGATAGCAGGCCCGTTGGAGTTGTGGAGATTCGGCGGCTTTTCCAGGCACTGGCGACGTTGTTACGGTTGGAATCGGCCCGGTGCGGTGGCCCGTTGGCCGGATCAGCACAGCCCCGGCAACGTCTGGACCGCCAGCGGGCGTGGGTCTACCCGCACACCCCGGATGGCCTGGGCCAGAGCGGATTGAATCCGGGCCAGTTGAAAGACATCATGGTCCGCAACTGGCGCACGGTGGAACGGCGGGGCCGAGCCGGAGCAGACAGGCTAAAGCCAGATGCGACAAAGCTGGACAGGTTAAAGTACGCGGCGTGCATGAGCTGTTGCCACCAGAGATCACCTTGCAGGCCGGGCTGCACTGGCTGGACCTGATCGGCGTGCTGGCCTTCGCGCTTTCGGGGGCGCTGCTGGGTGTCCGCAAGCGCTTCGATCTGTTTGGCGTGCTGGTGCTGGGCTGCGTGACGGCGGTGGGCGGCGGGGCCATCCGCGACACGCTGACCGGGCAGACGCCGCCGCTGTTCCTGCGGGACGAATCGTATCTGTACGCCGCTCTGCTGGGTTCGGTGCTGGCCTTCGGCTTCGGTGAGCGGCTGGCCCGCTTCGAGCGCGCCATCAGCCTGTTCGACTCTGCGGGGCTGGCGCTGTTCGCCGCTTCGGGGGCGCTGGGGGCCATCAACTTTGGGCTGGGACCGCTGGGCGTGGTCTTCACAGGGGCGATCAGCGGCGTGGGCGGCGGCATCATCCGTGACCTGATCGCCAACGAGGTGCCGGAGGTGATGTACCGCCGCGATCAGCTCTACGCCACGGCGGCGGCGGCAGGAGCCTTCGCGGTGCTGGCGCTGCACCCGTATGTCACCCCGTTTCAATCGCAGTTGGGCGGCGTGCTGACCGTGATCGTGCTGCGCTGGATTTCACGCCGGGGCTGGGTCAGGTTGCCCGTGCGGCGGTTGCCGGAGGGGTAAAGGGGAACAGACGAACGGGAGGCTTTCGGTGCCTCCCGTTCCCCCTTTGAAATTCCCGACCGCCTTACGAGACCGACAGCGGTTCCCCCGCGTTTGGCAGCGCGTTCTGCTCCACCGCCAGATCACCCAGGCTGTACAGCGAGAACCCGATGGTGGAGGCGTTGTGCAGCAGCGCCAGCAGGTTGCCGGGCAGCACGTTGAACAGCCCCAGCGCCAGCAGACCGCCGTTCACGCCGATGATCCCGGTGTACAGGCCATTGAGCCGCCGCTCCAGGCCCCGGCTCATGTGGCCCAGCTCAGTCAGCGCGCCCAGATCATTGGACAGGATCACCACGTCCGCCACCTGCTGCGCCAGATCGGCGGATTCGGCCATCACCACGGCGATGTCGGCGGCGTACAGCGCGGCGCTGTCGTTGATGCCGTCGCCCACCATGACCACCCGGCGGCCCATCTGTTGCTGCTGCTGCACGAACAGGTGCTTGTCCTCGGGAAAGACCCCAGCGTGGACTTCCTTGATGCCCAGTTCGGCGGCAATCTCGTCGGCGCGGGCCTGCCCGTCCCCGGTCAGCATCACCAGATGCTTGCCCTGCGCCCGCAAGGTAGCAAGCACCTGCCGGGCATTCGGGCGCAGCGGCGCGTCGATGCAGAACACCCCGGCCAACTGCTGATCGATGCTGAAGTACAGCAGGTTGTAGCGCTGCGCCTGCTCGGCAATGACGGCTTCCTGCTCCGCTGTGATGGGTACGCCCTCATCCTCGATCACAAAATGGCGGCTGCCGATCACCGTGCGCTTGCCGTCGATCTCGGACTGGATGCCGTGCGACACGATGTAGGTCAGCTCGCCGTGCATCTCGTCGTGCGGAATGTTCTCGCGCTCGGCCTGCTCGACAACGGCGTGCCCGATGGGGTGGTAATAGTGTTCCTCCAGGCACGCGGCGTAACTGATGACCTCCTGGCGCGAGAAGCCGCCGAAGGTCAGGACGTCCATCACCATCGGGCGGGTGGTGGTGAGGGTGCCGGTCTTGTCGAAGACGAAGGTGTCCACCTCCGCGAATTCCTCGACGAAGCGCCCGCCCTTGATCAGCACCTGTTGATCGCCCATCTGCCGCATGGCGGTCATGACCACGATGGGCGTGGAGATTTTCAGGACGCACGAAACATCTACCAGCAGGAACAGCAGCGCCTGGGTCACGCTGCGGGTCAGCGCGTACGTGACGGCGGCCCCCAGAAAGTTGTAGGTCACCAGCGCGTCGGCACGGGTCTGGTTGAGGCGCTGGCGCGGCGACTGGAAATCCTCGCCCTCGGTCATCAGCCGCACGATCTGGCTGATGCGGCTCTCGGTGGCCAGACTGGTCACGCGCAGGGTCAGCTCGCCGTTTTCCACCACGGTGCTGGCGTAGACGCTGTCGCCCACCGTCTTGGAGACCGCCAGTGGCTCGCCGGTCAGGGTGGACTCACTGACCATGCCCCGCCCGCGAATGACCTCGCCGTCCAGCGGAATGGCGCGGCCCGCCGTCACGCTCACCAAGTCGCCCACCCGCACTTCCGCGATATCGGTTTCCTTCAGCCCGCCGCCCTCGATCAGTACCCAGGCGCTGCGGCTCAGGAACGACAGGCTGCCTTCCAGCCGCTCGCGCGAACGGGTTTCTACCCAGCCTTCCAGGTCCTCGCCCAGATTCAGCAGGAAGATGATCGATGATGCGGTGGAGAAATCGCCCATCAGTTGCGAGATGACAATCGCGGTGGCGTCCAGCACCTCCACGGTCAGGTGGCCCCCGCGCAGGGCGCGCAGGGCGGGGGGGATGAAGGCCAGCGATTTGATGATTGTGATCGGGGCGCGCACGACAGGTGGCAGCAGCGTATGCGTCAGCGCCCGGCGCAGGAACGCCTCGTAGAACACGTCGAACAGCTCGCGTTCCTCCGGCGCGGTGCCGATGTCGCCTGCGTCCTGGCACAGGTCCAGCACGTCCAGGCGTTGCAGGGCGGTTAAAAGTGTGTCCCGCGATCCCCTATGTTCAAGAACCAGACCGCTGCCGTATTTGTAGACCGTCACGCGGGTCACGCCTGGCAGGTCCAGCAGTCGCTCGCGTAAAACTTTGCGGGCCGCCGGGCCGAAGGGATATTCGGCTGAAACTCTGAGACGGCCCGGCCCGCTGTGTTCAATCCTAAAACGCACGCAGGCTCACTTGCTGTCGGTGTCCCCGGCGTCCTTCTTGCTGGCTGGAACAGCCTTCCTCGGCTGGGCTGTCTCTTCTTCCACAAACTCGGCGTCCACGAAGTCGGGGGCGTTGTCCTCGCTGCTCAGGTCCGCGTACTCGCGCCCCTTCTGATCGCTGCGGTCCTTCTCGTAGATGTCTCGGGCGTCGGCCATCACGTCGTCGTAGGAGGCGCGCACGCCCTCTACGGAGGTGTCCAGACTGTCCTTGACCTTCATGCCCCCGGCGATCAGGTGGGCGTACAGTTTCTTGGCGTCGCGGCTGCCCAGCAGTTTAAGGCCCACGGTACCCACCAGCAACCCGCCCAGAAAGCTGCGGGTGGTGGGGGCCATCTGAGTCTGGGGCGTGCGGCGGCGCGGGCCTGCACCTGTGCCGTAGGCCGCGCCCGCGTTCCCGCCGTCTGGCAGGGCAATCTTGATTTCGGGCAACTCGACTTTGATCTTCTGTTCGTGGTCTGACATGGGTTCCTCCGTTTAGGTGTGCCTAATATAGCTGTTCATTCCGCATCACTGGAAAGCGCGGTCTTAATCTACCCCCGCCACCATCTGCCGCCCGGCTCACCGTCTGCCCGGCCTTGCCGCGCTAGAAAGCGGGGCATGATTCACGATTCCCGCATTCAACCGCTGCGTTCTGGTGCCCCGGCAAAGGGAGCGTTCGTGCTGCTGTGGGTGCAGGCCAGCGTGCGGACCCGCGACAACCACGCGCTGGAATACGCGGTGCGGCAGGCCAACGAACGGGGCTTGCCGCTGGTGGCCGTCTTCGGTCTGACCCCCGATTACCCGGAGGCCAACGCCCGCCATTTTCAATACCTGCTGGAAGGCTTGCGCGACTTGCGCGCCAATCTGGCGGCGCGCGGCATTCCGCTGTCCATCCGCCTGGGCAAGCCGCCTGAAATGGTTCTGGAGGCAGCGCGGGAAGGGGCAGCGCTCGTCGTGACAGACGTGGGCTACCTGAACGTTCAGCGGGCGTGGCGTGACTGGCTCAAAGCCCAACTCGAAGTTCCTTTTGTTCAAGTCGAATCTGAAGCGGTCATTCCCGTTCACTCGGTCAGCGGCAAGCAGGAATACGCGGCGCGGACCATCCGGCCCAAGATTCACCGGCTGTGGCATGAATATCTGGTGCCTCTGGAAGAACACGAACTGGCAGCGCAGACGGACGACTGGGAGGCGGGGCTGGACGTGGGTGACCCGGCGGCACTGGTCAAGACCCTGCCCGTCGATCATGGCGTGCCCCCTGGCACCGAGGCAGGCGGTGAGGATGCGGCGCTGGAGCGGGTATCCGAGTTCATCGAACTTGATCTGGCCCAGTATGACGCGAGGCGCAACGATCCGAATGTGGAGGGCAGCAGCCGCCTGAGCGCGTACCTGCACTACGGCCACCTGTCGCCGCTGACCGCCGCGCTGGCCGCCCGCGAACACGGCGGCCCTGGCGCGGACGCGTTCTTAGAGGAACTGATTGTGCGGCGCGAACTGAGTTTCAATCTCTGTACCTTTAATCCGCAGTATGACCAGTACGACGGTCTGCCCGACTGGGCGCGCAAGACCCTGGAAGAACACGCCGGGGACCGCCGCGAGTACCTGTATACCCGCGAGCAGTTCGACGCCGCACAGACCCACGATCCGTACTGGAACGCCGCGCAGAATCAGATGGTCCGCACCGGACGGATGCACAACTACATGCGGATGTACTGGGGCAAGAAAATTCTGGAATGGACGCCGAATCCCAGGGACGCCTACGCCGAGATGGTCTGGCTCAACAACCGCTATGAGCAGGACGGGCGCGACGCCAACAGCTACGCGGGCATGGGCTGGGTGCTGGGGCTGCATGACCGACCGTGGGCGCGCCGCCCGATCTTCGGCATGGTGCGCTACATGAACGCGGGCGGTCTGAAGCGCAAATTCGATGCGGACGCCTACGCGGCGCGCTGGACGTGATCTGAGGGGTGATGGGGATCTCCCAGGGCAGACCGTTCTGATCCCTGTGTCCGGGACGGAACCGTTTTACGTTCAGTTAACGAGATCGGCGTCATGATTGCCGGGTGAGAACGTCGGGGTGGTAGACAGGGTCCGGGCGTTGTTCTCCGCCCAGTGCGGTTTTCCGTCATGCCGCTTCATGCCCAGGTCAGTTTGATCAGGCAGCGATCAGCCAGATTCAGGAGAAGTTATGGATTGGCCGGGTCTGTGCCCACACTCTCTAAGCTCTCTTGGTAAGAGGCATCAACTTATTCCAGTCCTGGCCTGCCCCGCTGTACACAAATCTGCAAAAACCACTTTCTGAGCTGTGCCCCTTCCCCGCCTTCCCCCCTATGAACAGGTCAGTCTCCCCAGGAGTTTCCCTATGCAAGCGATTCGCAGCACCTCATCTTCCACGTTTTCCGGGCCGGTCAGCCGGGGGGCTGTGCGCTTGATGCTGACCCGGCGGCTCCTGAATGCGGCGGCGCTGGTGGGCGGCGATCTGCTGGCCCTGACAGTGGCCCTGCTGCTGGCTTCAGGGGTGCGCGTGGCGCTGCTGGGTAATGTCCCCGACGGCCCCTGGCTGGCCGGAGGCTGGTTTGCCGGAGACGGCACGGTGCCGGGCCTGATTCCCTTCCTGTGGGTGGCCTGGGTGGTCGGCGCGGGCTTCCTGCGGCTGCTGCCCGGCTGGGGGCTGGCTGCGCCCACCGAGTTGCAGCGCATTACCCAGTTGACCGTGCTGGTCTTCGCGGCGGTGACCGGCGTGCTGTTCATGACCCAGCAGACCGACACGGTCAGCCGCTTCTCGCTGACCCTGGGCCTGATCCTGAGCTGGGGGCTGGTGCTGGTCACGCGGGCCGGGGTCAAGCGGGCGCTGCTGAGCGCGGGCCTGTGGGGCGTGCCCGCCGTGATCTACGGGGCCGCCGTGACCGGCACGCTGATGGTGCAGGCGCTGCGTGAGAACCCTGGCTACGGCTACCAGCCCAGCGCCATTCTGGACGACAACGAACTGCTGCATGGCAGCGCCGTGCTGGGCGTGCCGGTGGTGGGGCCGGTGGGCAGCATGCCTCAGCCCTGGGAGCAGCAGGCCCCGGTGGCCATCGTGGCGATGCCGGGCCTGGACCGGGAGCGGCTGGTGCAGCTTCTTGAAGGCCCACTGGCGCATTACCCCAAGGTGATCATCGTCCCTGATCTGTTCGAGGTCGAGTCGCTATGGGTCACGGCCAACGATTTCGGCGGCGTGCTGGGGCTGGAAGTGGCGCGCAATCTGGTCGATCCGCTGGCCCAGGGGGTCAAGCGGGCCTTCGATCTGCTGGCCGTGATCCTGTCGGCCCCGGTGTGGCTGCCGGTGTGCGCGCTGCTGGCTGCCCTGATCTGGTTCGAGGACCGCGCCAATCCGCTGTTCCTGCAACGCCGCGTGGGCCTGAACGGCCAACCCTTCGCCACCTGGAAATTCAGGACCATGCTGCCCAATGCCGAGGAGGTGCTGCGCCGCAAGCTCGAGGAAGACGCCGAGCTGCGACTGGAATGGGAAACGCATTTCAAGCTGCGCCGCGATCCCCGCATCACGCGGATTGGCGGCCTGCTGCGCAAGACCAGCCTGGACGAACTGCCTCAGCTCGTGAACGTGGTGCTGGGCCACATGTCGCTGGTAGGCCCGCGCCCGCTGCCCGCCTATCATCAGGACCAGCTCTCGGCCCCGGCCCAGCGTCTGCGCGTGCTGGTGCGCCCCGGCATGACCGGACTGTGGCAGGTGTCGGGCCGCTCGGAGGCGGGCAATCTGGGCATGGAACGCTGGGATCCGTACTACGTCCGCAACTGGTCGATCTGGCTGGACATGGTGATCCTGATGCGGACCGTGGGCGTGGTGCTGCGCGGTTCCGGGGCCTACTGAGGCTGTACCCTCAGTGACGATGATTTTGCCCATCCGTATTTTTCTCCTTTCCTGGCTCTGGCAGCTCGGTTCCGTGCCTGTTTCCCGGTGATCTCTGCCATGCCGCATCCGGCCCACCCCCGCGTTTTGCAGGTCATCACCCATCTGGATATGGGTGGGGCCGAGAACGTGGCGATCTCGCTGGCCGAGGCGCTGCATCCCGAATTCAGCTTCTCCTTTTTCGCGGTGGGCGGTGTGGTCGACAATCCAGTGGGCCAGGAGATGGCCCGGCGGCTGAAGCGTTTGCATGTTCCAGTCCACAGCGGCACAGCCCTGGGCTTTAAGCGCGGTGGGCTGGCCCAGGCTGGGGTGCGCCTGAACCGGTTGATCTGGAAAACGCGGCCCGAGATCGTTCACTTGCACACCGAGATCCCTGAGACCACCTTCGCCGTCGCCTCGTTGCTGGGCCTGCCTGCCGGAACCCGGATCGTGCGTACCGTCCACAACTCTGAAATCTGGCCCGCGTGGCAGCGGGTCGGGCGGCTGGTGGAACCCCGGTTGCGCCGCGCCACGGTAGTGGGGGTTTCTGCGGCCTGCCTGGACGGGCTGTGGGAATTTCAGGCGGGCCAGCACCTGCCGCTGACCCCCAGAGATCAGATGCGGGTGGTCTATAACGGTGTCTCGGCTCCGCCAGATGCAGCGCCAGAACAGGCTCTCCGCCCGGCGGATCACCCTATCCGGGTGCTGTTTGCGGGCCGCCTGGAGCCGCAGAAGGGCGTGGACCTGCTGCCCGAACTGCTGACCGCCGCCTCGGCCCTGACTGCCCGTCCGGTGGAGGTGACCATCCTTGGCCACGGCTCGCTTGAAAAGACACTGAAACAGTGGGTCCACACCCAGACCCTGCCCTGGAGCGTCACGCTGGCCGAACCGGTGGCCAATCTGGCCGCACACCTGGGCAACTACGATCTGATGCTGGTGCCTTCCCGCTTCGAGGGGCTGGGTCTGGTGGCCGTCGAGGCGCTGATGGCAGGCGTGCCCGTGGTTGCTACGCGAGTCCGGGGCCTGAGCGAGATCTTTCCCTCCGGATACCCGCTGCTGTGTCCCTCCGGTGACGTACCTGCGCTGGCCCGCACCCTGGCGGAAGCCATCGGGGCGTATGAGCATTACGCCGGGGTCGCGGCTGCACAGCAGCCAGAAATCTTTCAGCGCTTCAATCTGGAGGGAATGGCGCAGGGGTATCGCTGCTGCTATCTGGGCGCTTTGCAAGGGAGCCAGAAAGAGCGATCTGTGCAGAGAAAGCGCTCTGATCTGAAGAAACGTTCTGGTCGAGAAACCGAGGGGTCATGAAGATACTGGTGGTCCATAATTTCTATCAGCAGGCAGGCGGCGAGGACGTGGTCTTCCGGGCCGAGACGGCGTTGCTGCGCCGCCACGGTCACGACGTGCAGACCTTTACCGTCAGCAATGACCTGATCGAGCAGACTCCCCGTCTTCAGGCCGCTGCCCAGACCGTCTGGAACGCCCGCATGGCCCGCAAGATCACGGCCCTGGTCCGCGAATACGGCTCGGAGATCGTGCATTTCCACAACACCTTTCCGCTGCTCTCGCCCGCCGTTTACGGCGGCGCGCGGGCTGGTGGGGCCGCCGTGGTGCAGACCCTGCACAATTTCCGGCTGCTGTGCGCCAATGCCCTGCTGCTGCGAGACGGCCAGATCTGCGAGGACTGTCTGGGCAAACTGCCCCTCTCAGCGGTGCAGCACAGTTGTTACCGGGGCAGCCGCAGCGCGTCGGCAG
>NZ_JNIV01000047.1 GCF_000701405.1 Deinococcus marmoris DSM 12784 | reverse complement strand
AATCCTGCCGCGCCCCCAGTGCCAGGCCGCCGGGGAAAACCCAGGCAAACTCCGGGCCGGAATTTGGCCTTGCGGTGTCAGAAGCACCGAGATGCGGTGCTTCTGTTTCTCGAACGGGACGACGTTCCCTTCGACAACAACCAGGCGGAACGGGATATTCGGATGTTCTGTATCAAGCGCAAAGTGTCAGGTGGGTTTCGGTCTCTGACTGGTGGAGCGGCGTTCTGCCGGATTCGCAGCTATATCTCCACACTTCGCAAGCAGGGCATACATGTCTGGCAGGGCCTCGTGAGTGTATTTCGCGGTGACATCCTCATGCCCGACTTCTCGCGCTGAGTAGTTACCCGGCCACTAAGGTTGTATCATTCAATCATCGAATATATGGTCCCGTTACCGAGTATCGCAACCTCACACTAGGCGGGGTAGGCGTTGACTCGAAAGGGTTTAAGGGCCTACTTGACCCCAACCCACACTGGTGAAGATTATGAGTGAGCGAGAACGGTACGGCATCGTAACTGCGAACAACATGGATAGAGATTGCTTGGTAGTTGAATTATCCATTGGCGAAGATATCCTCTTTGAGTTTTACATAGATGATGGAGAGAGAAAGTTAGCTATATATACTGAACATGGCAAGTCTGCCATAGTAACAAGTGCCGACGTATTTCAGGAGGCTATCAAAGCCGCTTATAAAGATGCATTGACACTCCCGGATGGAAAATGAATTAGACACATTTTATTTAGCCGTCAGCCAATCACGGTAAGTAAAAAATAGCATCTTGACTAGTAACCGAGATTCAGTTATTAGCCGCCCCGCAATCCTGTTTGACACATGGGGCGGCTCCCCTTATTGCGATTTCAATCATATATAAAGGCTGCGGTGCTACCGAGGTGCTACCCCCAAACCCCAGCCGCAGGCATCGCAAGTCTAGCTGCCTAAAAATCCCCTCCCAGCGCCGCCGCAGCCCAAATCCCTAACGGTGCTACGGCGGCGCTACGTTCACTCAAATCTGCTCAAAATAGCAAGCCCTGCTTCGCACCCATACGGCAAAAATCCGCTTACCAGGAGATGCTCAATCTCACGGTCAGCGCGGAGCTGACAGACCACAGAATGCCTTCACCACCCTCCCACACCTCAAGCCCCTACAATGCCTCCCGTGAGTTCGCCTGCCCGCCTCCCATCTGCCCCACCGTCCGCCTCCATTCCCGAGGGCACGCGCGACGTGCTGCCGCCCGAGTGGGAACAGCGCGAGGCCCTGCGCGTCCGCCTGTCGGGGTTGTTCGGAAGCTGGGGCTACCGGGGTGTGGAGGTTCCGGCGCTGGAATACGCCGACGCCCGCCATCCGCAGGACGCCCGCGCCTTCAAACTGATCGATTCGGGTGGGCAGGTGCTGGCCCTGCGCAGCGAGTTCACCACCGCGATTGGCCGGATGGTGCGCTCGCGCTTTGCGGCTGGGCCGTTTCCGCTGCGGCTGCATTACAGCGGGCGGCTGTGGCTGCGCGCCCTGACCAGCGAACTGGGCCGCCTGCGTGAATTCGGGCAGACCGGGGTGGAACTGATCGGCATCGAGGGCGCACGCGCCGACGCCGAACTGCTGCATCTGGCGGCGGCAGCGCTGAAAACGGTGGGCGTGGCTGCCGAGCTGGAAGTCGGCTTTCCCGGTTTCGTGGACGCTGTGCTGGAGGACGCGGCCCTGCACGGCCCCGCCCGCGAGGCGCTGCACGGCGCGGTAGACCGCAAAAGCGGCGCGGACATTGATCTGCTGTCACGCCAGCACGGGCTGTCGGGCGAGGTCACGCGTACCCTGCACGCCCTGACCGATCTGTACGGCGGCCCGGAAGTGCTGGACGCCGCCGCAGAGTTGGCGCAGGGCGCGCGGGCGCGGGCGGCAGTGGCGCACCTGCGCGAGGTCTCGGCGCTGTATGACGGCACGTTGCTCTATGACCTGGGGGCCAGCCGCCGCTACGACTACTACACCGGCCTGACCTTCCGCGCCTACGCGGCGGGATTGAATCAGCCGGTGCTAGGCGGGGGCCGTTACACGCTGGAGGGCGGCTCAAATGGGAGCCTGCCGGGTGCGGGCTTCGCGGTGGGCC
The DNA here is from genome assembly GCF_000701405.1 of Deinococcus marmoris DSM 12784. Lineage (GTDB taxonomy): Bacteria > Deinococcota > Deinococci > Deinococcales > Deinococcaceae > Deinococcus > Deinococcus marmoris. The sequence goes on along the minus strand of NZ_JNIV01000047.1, from coordinate 33,025 downwards.
TGGAACGCCTGCTGCGCGCCGCCGCCCCGCAGTTGCCCCCTCAGCCGGAAGTGGTGCTGGCGCTGGACGCTGCCGGGGCCGATGCGGCACGCAACGCTGGCCTGCACGCCGAACTGACCTGGACCGACGACATAGACGAGTTGCGGCGCTATTCGGCGGCGCGCGGCATTCACCGCTGGGCACGCGGATCAGAACTGTTCGACGCCGGGGTGAGCCTGTGACCCCCGCCCCCCTGCGCGCCCCCGATCATCTGACGCTGGCGCTGCCCAAGGGCCGCATTCTGGAAGAGGCCATCGCGCTGCTCTCGCAGGCGGGCCTGCCGCTGACCCTGCCGGAAAAGTCGCGCGCCCTGCGCCATGAATTCCCCGGCGTGACCGTGCTGGAACTGCGCAATCAGGACGTGCCCGTGTACGTCGATCTGGGCGTGGCCGACGCCGGAATCGTGGGCAAGGACGTCCTCACCGAATCCGGGCGCGAGGTCTACGAACCCGTCGATCTGCGCTTCGCCGCGTGCCGCCTGTCGCTGATCCGTGAGGTGGGTGCGACTGCGCCGCTGGTGCGGGTGGGCACCAAGTACCCGCGCATTGCCCGCGCCTACCTGAACGCGCGCGGCATTCCCGCCGAGGTGGTCAAGCTGGGCGGCAACATCGAGCTGGCCGCCCTGACCGGGCTGGCCGAGGCCGTGATCGATCTGGTGCAGACCGGCAGCACCTTGCAGGCCAACAACCTGGAAGAACAGGACGTGCTGTTCGAGTCCAGTGCCCGCCTGATCGTCAACCGCGCGGCGCTGAAGCTGCGGCGTGAGCGGCTGCGGCCCCTGATCGAGCGGCTGCGGGAAATCGTGGGCGAGAACGCTTAAAGCCGGAACAGAACAGCTCAGCCGGGAATGTCGGTGTTGGTGAGGACGCCCTGCGGGTCGAAGACGGCCTCAGGGCCTCTCCTTCCCTCGTTTACTGCGCCGCGTCCAGCGCCTTTCGCATCCGCTCCAGCGCCTCGGTCAGGATTTCGCGGCTGGTGGCAAAGTTCAGGCGAATAAAGCCCTGCGTCTGGGGCTTGAATTCCTCGGGGGCGAAGGTGGGGCCGTCGTGCATCGCCACTTTCGCCTCCTCCAGCAGAAATTTCTGGATGTCCCCGGCGTGCGGGCAGTCGCGCAGGTCCACCCATGCCAGATAGGTACTCTCCACCGGGTAAAACTTGACGGCGGGCAGGTGCTGGCGCAGATACTCGGTCAGGAAATCGCGGTTGGCGCGCAGATAGTCCACCGTATCGGCCAGCCAGGGGCCGCCGTCACGCAGGGCCGCCTGCCACATGGTCACGCTCAGCGCCCCTTCGTGGCCCATCAGACCCCCGGCAGCAGCGCGCACCTTTTTGACCAGTTCGGCGTCGTGGCCGATCATCACGCCGATGCCCAGGCCAGCAGTGTTGAACGCCTTGCACGGCCCGGTCACAGTGATGGTGCGGCTCTGGACGCGCCCGGCAGCAGCGAAGGACTCGAAGGGACCGTCCGTGAACCGCAGATCGGCGTGCAATTCGTCGCTCAGCACATACAGATCATGCTTCACGGCCAGATCGCGCAGTTTCTCCAGCTCGTCGTGGGTCCAGACGCGCCCGGTGGGGTTGTGCGGGTGGCACAGCAGCATCAGCTTCGTGCCTTTCGCGGCAGCCTCCATGCCGTCCCAGTCAATCTGGTACCCGTCGGGGCTGTCCAGCAGCGGCACGGCAGAAACCTCGCGCCCCTGCCCGGTGATGCTCAGGTGGAAGGGATGATAGACGGGCGTCATGGTCAGCACCTTCTCGCCGGGCTGGGTCAGCGCCGCCACCGCCGCGTAGATGCCCGGCACCACCCCTGGCAGCATGGCGATGCCGCCCTCGGGCAGGTCTTTCAGCCCATGCGTGTCCAGCCTGGCGCGCAGCAGGCCGTCAAGCGTCTTGTCGCCCATCAGTTGGTGGTAACCCAGACCGTGGACCATCCGTTCACGCAGGGCCGACAGGATCGCGGGGGCCACTGGAAAATCCATGTCAGCGATCCACATGGGGATCACGTCCCCGCCGTACAGCGTCCATTTCAGCGAATCCGCGTGACGCAGTTCGGCGGGGGTCAGCGTGGGGTACGTGGGCAGATTCTCCGTCTGGGTCATGGGGCAAGGATACGCCGGATGCGGGGGTAAGCGGATTTAGAGCAGTCGTCAAAAGAGCTGCCCATTTTTGACCGAACGGAAGAACAGTTGCCGAGAGTTTGGGATTGCCATAACTCCGAAGGAGAGAACGGAAGCATCAGACAAAAGGGATTCTGATGCTTCCGTTCGGACAGATGCTGTACAGGAGACTCGGCAGAGATTCTCCGTCCGCTCCCACGGTTTGACCTCTGCGCTCCCCGAAAGGGAGGCAAGAGGATGAGCGCACTGAATGGTCTCTTGCGCTCCCCGGCTCCCTTCTGGCTTGTACAGCTCCGCAGAAGAGGGCTTCCCCTCCCTACTGCCGCTCCCTACTGCCGCTCCCTACTGCCGCTCCCCTTTTTGCAGCGTCGTGCTGACCTCGCCGCTGCGCCCGCCAGAAGCGCCACCATGCTCACTGCTGCCCGTCATGAGTAGCCCCAGTCCCGTTTCAGTGGCCTTGTCGGCGGCAACCTCACCCACCACCTTGCCCTCGTACATCACCAGGATGCGGTCTGCCAGATTCATGACCTCGCCCAGATCGGCGCTGATCAGCAGAACGGCCAGCCCCTGATCGCGGGCCTCGACAATCCGGGCGTGGATGAACTCGATGGCCCCGATATCCACCCCGCGCGTGGGCTGGCTGGCCACCAGAATCTTGGGGCCTTTGCGCATCTCGCGGGCCACGATCAGCTTCTGGGCGTTGCCACCGCTATACTGCCCGGCGCGCAGGCTGGCGCTGCGGGGGCGCACGTCGTACTTTTCGCTCAGGTCCTTGGCATTTTTGGCGATCACATCCAGATTCAGGAAGCCGAAACGCCCGGCAAAGGGCGGACGGTCCTGTTCACCCAGGATGTAGTTCTCGGCGGTGGTCATGTCCAGCACCAGCCCGCGCTCGTTGCGGTCCTCCGGGACGTGGGACAGACCCGACGCCTCCACTTCCTTCACGCCCCTGGCCGTCTTGCCCAGATATGTGATGTTGCCGCTGTACTGTGCCAGTCCGGTGATCGCCTCCACCAGTTCGCTCTGGCCGTTGCCCTCCACCCCGGCGATCCCCACGATTTCCCCGGCGCGCACCTGGAAACTCACGCCGTCCACGGCGTTGCGGTGTTCGCCCTTCACCACCACATTCTGAATATCCAGGGCAACCTCGCCGGGTTTGGCGGCATCTTTAGCCACCTTCAGCGTGACCTCGCGGCCCACCATCATCTGCGCCAGCGTCTCGGTGGTGGCCCCCTCGGCGGGAATGGTGCCGATCATGCGCCCGTCGCGGATCACGCTGATGCGGTCACTGATCTGCAAGACCTCGTGCAACTTGTGAGAGATGAAGACCACAGCGTTTCCACTTTTCGCGTACTGGCCCACCAGAAACTCGAACAGTTCGTCGGTCTCGCTGGGGGTCAGCACCGCCGTCGGCTCGTCCAGAATCAGGATGCGTGCGCCCCGGTACAGGGTTTTAAGGATTTCCACCTTCTGTTGCAATCCCACCGGAAGCTCCCCCACGATGGCGTCGGGGTTGAGGGCAAAGTTGAACTGCTTGATCAATTCCAGCACGCGCGCCCGTGAGGTGGCGTAGTCGATGGCCCCGCCCTTCGTCGGCTCCGCACCCAGGATCACGTTCTCGGTGACGGTCAATGTTTCCACCAGCATGAAGTGCTGGAACACCATGCCGATGCCGCGCTTGATGGCGTCGGCGGGATCGTTGAAATTGACCACCTCGCCGTCCACCACGATCTCGCCGGAGGTAGGCGGCTGGATGCCGTACACGATTTTCATCAGCGTACTCTTGCCTGCGCCGTTCTCGCCGCACAGGGCGTGGACGCTGCCCCACCTGACCTGCATGGAAATGTCGTCGTTGGCCAGCACCAGCGGAAAACGTTTGGTGATGCCGCGCAGTTCCAGCGCATTCTCGGACTGGTGCCGGACCTCTTTCAGCACGTCGGGGGCCGGTGCATTGGGATTGGGGGCGGTCATGGCACCAGTTTAAGGTATCTGCCCCGCGCTGCGGCGAATGCGGCGGCCAGCGCGGCCAGCAAGGAAAGCGGCGCACCCCCGCTCAGGAGTGCGCCGCGCCAACTTCTGCCGCGCCAATGACTGCCGCACAGACTGCCCGCGTTGCCGGATACTCAGCGGGGGTACATGGCGTTGAGGGTGCTGACATCGGTGGAGCTGTAGCCGTTGCGCTGGCCCATGCGGCTGAGGTTGACGCTGCTGTTCAGAGGCCGGATCGCCAGTTTGCCGTCGAAGTAGGCGGGGTAGTGCATGATCGAGTCGAAGTCGTAGGTGCCGTAGCCCGCGCTGCCGCTGCGAATCTGATACTGACTCTGCCAGTCGGCGGGGATGTTGGCCCAGACGATCTCCACGTACTGATCGCGGTCCGGGCGGGTCTGCTCGTGGAACAGGCCCAGGGTGTGGCCGAACTCATGGATGATCGAGCCGGTCGAGCAGCGGTCCGCCAGCGTGATGGTCTGCCGCCCGCCCGTCTTGCCCAGGCCCGAGGCGCAACTGGTGCCGGTGTTGTAGGTGATCTGAACATAGTCGCGCTGCGCCGAACTGGTGCGCGGCGTCACGACCGTGTTGGTGGTGGCGCGGATGGTGCTGGCCGCCTGGGCCACGCGGTCACGAATGGCCTGGGGCACGTTGCTGGCGAAGGTGTACGGCACCGTGCGGCCAGACCAGCGGTAACGGGTATCGACGACGTAGGTGCCCTGCTGCGTCAACTGACCAGCCTCCGCCACGATGATGTCGTCCTCAACCATCACGTAACCGTCTTTCACGAAGCCAGTCACCTGCTGGGTGGTGCCGTCGGGAAGGATCATCGTCACCGGGCGTTGATCGGCCTTTGCCTGGGGCGCACCGTTTGCCTGGGATGCACTGCCGGGCGCTGGAGAGGTAGAGCAGGCCGAGAGACCAAGGGCCAGGGACAACAAGACCGCTGCGGTTTTGTGCATATGTGTTCCTCCTGTGTGCTGTGGAACACACGCTAACCGCTGGGGAGGGCAATTGTAAGCGAACTTTCCGTCATTCCCGGTCACTGGCACAGCCGCCCAGAAAAACAGCGCCGCGCCCACCGCCGGCTCCTGCCACAATACCGGGCATGGAACCTTTCTGGCTGGCCGTCACCAATCTGGGGCGCGACGAGGTGTTTATCGTGGTCCTGGCGCTGTACACCTGGCTGTGGAATCCCGGCGGCGGGAGAAATCTGGGCGTGGTTTTCGCGGGCAGCTATCTGGTCAACAGCGCCCTGAAGTACGGCCTGAACCTGCCGCGCCCCTTCACCAGCGATCCCGGCCTCGTCTCGGACACAGTGCGGGCCACGGCGGGCGGACCGGGGCTGCCCAGCGGTCACGCACAGATGTCGGCCACGCTGTGGGCGGGCATTGCCGCGCAGGTGCGGCGGCCAGGGATGTGGGTTGCGGCAGCCGTTTTAATCGCCCTGATCGCCGTGTCACGGCTGGCGCTGAATGTTCATTTTCCGTCCGATGTGATCGTGGGTCTGCTGCTGGGCGGCATTGCGGCGGCGGTGGCGGGGCGCGTGGCCTTTCCCAGCGCCGGAACGTGGCGCTGGGCGGTGCCGGTGGTGGCGCTGCTGATTGCCACCGTTCTGCCCGCCGGAACGCCGCGCGAGTACGGGACCGGGCTGGGACTGTTCGCCGGATTCTGGTACGCCCGCCCCGACTTTGCGCCGCCGCGCGATCTGACCGGGCGGCTGATCGTGGGCGTGGTGGGTCTGCTGATCGTGTTCACCGTGTTTTTTGGACTGGGAGCGCTGCCCAGTGCGGTCAAAGACATCGGGCTGATGCGGGCGTTGCGCTACGCCGTGCTGGTGGTGGTGGCGGTGGAGGTGGTTCCCGCCATCCTGCGCCGTTGGCTACCGCGCACGCCTTTGCCTGCCGTGACCCGCCCTCAGCCCGAAAGCGTGCCGCCCCGCTGAGGACCGCCCTATAAAAGTCAGGTAAGCGTCGTTGCAGTTTCAGAGTAATAAGGACTACACTTGAGTTCAGATCAAGAGTTGTTCCGGCTCAAGGAGGCTGTATGCAGCGCACCGTCCGCCTGTCGCTCTGGCTCGCCGTTCCGCTCGCCCTCTCCATCCCCGCCATCTCGGCGCTGGCGCAGTCTGGTGGGAGCGCTGCACAAGGGGGAAACACTGCGCCGCCCGCCGGAAACCCCCTGGCCCTGACCTTCAAGACCCCCGACCCAGCCCGGGGCAAGGAAGTTTCGCAGAGCTGCCAGGGCTGCCACGGGCCGGGGCTGGCCAGCGTGAACAGCGCCATTCCGGGGCTGGCCGGGCAGAACCCCAGCTACACCCGCTTGCAGCTCACCGTCTTCCGCGCCAAGCTGCGGCCCAGCGCCGTGATGTGGCAGCAGGCGGCCAAGCTCTCGGATCAGGACATCGCGGACATTGCCGCCTACGCCGCGACGCTGCAACCCGGCCCCGCCTGGAAGGTGGACAGCGCCGACGCCGCGCTGGCCGCCAAGGGCGAGGCGCTGTTTCAGGCGGGGGACGGTCCCCGCAACATCATCGCCTGCGCCATCTGCCACGGCAGCGACGGGCGCGGCGACGACCGCCTGGGTGTGGCGAGCGTCACCAACCTGTCCCCAGAATACGGCGGCGAGGTTCTGCACGAGTTCAAGAACACCCCGGAATTTGGCATCCCGCATCCGAATGCCATGCGAATCACCCTGCGTCCCATGACCGAAGAGGACCTGAAGGCCGTCCAGATCTATATCAGCAGCATGGGGAAATAAAGCTCCGGTCTGACCCCAGCGCCCACCATCACCGCACCCGCACGCTTCGGCTGGCGGGTTGTTTTCTGACCCAGGCCACGAAACGGCGCACGTCCGGGTGGTCCAGCAGGGTGTCCACGGCACTGTAGTCCTGCGCCAGTTCGGCGTTGCTGAAGGTGCGGTGCAGGAACTTGTGGCACGGGCCGCACAGCATGACCGTGGGCAGTTCCGACACCTTGGCCCCGCGCCTGCGCCCCTGCGAACGCGGAATCAGGTGATGCTCGGTCAGGTGCGGCGCGGCCCGCCCACACAGCGCACAGACAGGCGCAGTCTGCGGAGGCGGCGGCCAGTTGGATTGGGGCAGGCGGCGGGCCATCGGAGCTGGAGCATAGCCAGCGGGCGCAGGGGCGAGTGTGGCCCAGGGCAAGAAAGCACAGGCAAAGCAAGAGGCCGGGGAGTCGCCTCGCCCGGCCTTCAGCCCGTGCAGCCGCTACAGCTTGGTCAGTTTCGGGTACTTCATGATCGCCTCGTCCTCGCTGAGGAATTCACCCGGTGAGTCGGGACTCCAGACCACCTCGGCGCGGATCAGGTCCGAGGCGTTGACGCTGCTGATGGTTTGCAGGGCGGCCCGTGCCTCGGCGGCGTCGGTCACCCCGGCGGGGGGCAGGTTGCCCAGCGCGTGCGCGGCCACGGCTATTGTTACGGCCAGATACATGTCGCCCGCGTCGCCCTTGTATTTGTAGTCGTCCTGGTGAGCAAAGCCACTCTTGGGGTCTTTGTTCTGGTAGTTGCTGGTGGTCTGTTCGGTAAAGGCCGCGCGGGCCTCGGTGGCCCAGGCCCCCACCTGACTGTCGGCAGAGTTGGGCGCACCCTGGGCGCGTTCCACGTTGCCGTACACCCAGCGTTCGGGGTGCCGCAGGGCCACCAGCGCGGCCTCCTGAAGCATCCGGGCCAGCCCCTCGTTGGTGTCGGGGTCTCCGTTCTCGGCCACCCGTTGCAGGGCCTTCTTGACCTCGTCTCCCTCGGCCAGCAGCAGTTGCACGCTGACGGCCTGGGCGGTGCCGCTCAGCGATCCCAGCGCGCCGCCCAGACCCCGCGTGCCGCCTGTCCCAGCGGCGCTCAGGCTGCTGCGCATGTACCCCACCACCATGAAGACCAGCACCCCCACGACGATGATCCCGATCAGGCCGGAGCCGCCGCCCCCACCGCCGTAGCCGTACCCCCCGCCCCCGTTGATGATGATCGGCCCGGAATACCCGCCGCCGGAATACCCGCCACCACGCGAGAAGCCGCCGCCAGAGCTGCTGCCCCCGAAACTACCGCCTCCACCGCCGCCCCCACCACCACGCGAACTGCTGCCCCCAAAGCCGCCGCCGGACTGCGCCAGACCAGCCCCCGACAGGCCCAGCGCGCCCAGAGACAGCACCAGGGCAGCCAGCCAGATCAGCAGGCCACGCGATTGGGAACGGCGGGCAGAGGGTCCAGGGACGTTCATACCCGCAGTCTACGGCCCAGACGCCGCAGGGGTTCCCACACCCCCCCACCGATGCCGGGTACACTCGGCTGTGACCTCCGAACCCCGCCCCACCATCACGCTGACTCCCGACGAGTGGCAAGCCTTTCAGGACCGCCTGTACGAGCGGGATGACCGCCTGGAACTCCGCGCCCCCGATACCGTGGTGCGGCGCGACGAAGCTGTGGACGCCTACGTCCTGAGCGCCCACGCCGAGGCCCTGCAAAGCGGCGAGGTGGAAGGCGACGTGTGGGGCACCCTGGAAGACATCGACGAAACCGCCGCAGACGAGCAGGAGGCGTGGGAGAAGATCACGGCTTTCTATCTGGGACGGGGCAGTGTGCTGGTGCGCGTGACTGATCTGGACGAGCCGGAAGAGTGGATCTTCACCGAGGAACTGGCCCGCCGCCTGGGCCTGATCGCCCAGGAAACCCAGAAATAAGCAGGAAACACCGGAGTAAGCTGACAGCCGCTGGGGTAAACCCGCGCTGAAGTGTGGCTCATCCCGCACAGATGAGGGACGCGTAGGCTGGTTCTCATGTCAAACCGTAACCCACACTTTCCCATCAAACGTCTGCTGGCTCTGGGCGCACTTATCGGCGCGGGCGCGTATTACTTCAGCCGTGAGCAGAACCGCAAGGCGCTGGACGCCAAACTGGCCGAACTGGGCCTCAAGGACGCCGCTCAGGACGTGGGCAGCAGCGTGACCAAGGGCTGGGAAAAGACCAAGGACGCCGCCGCCCAGGCCGGAAACGTGATCGCCGACAAGGCAGGCGAGGTCAAGGACGCCGCCGAGGGTGGAGCCGGGGCCGCCCTGGACAAGGCCAAAGAAGTCGCGGGTGACGTGAAGGCAGCCGTGGGGCAAGCGGCTGGGCAGGCCAAGGAAGCGGCACAGGACGTGGTCAAAGAGGCCGGGAAAGAAGGTCAGGACGCCGCCGCCCAGGTACAGGACAAGGCCGAGCAGCTCAAGTCCAGGGCTTCTGACGCCGTGGAAGGGGCCAAAGACAAGGCGCAGGATGTGGCTGGTCAGGTGCAGGACAAGGCCGAACAGGTGAAAGACAAGGCCCAGGACGCCGCCGCCGATGCGAAGGGTGCGGCCCAGACCGCAGGCGCTCAGGTCAAGGACAAGGCTACGGACGCCGCAGATCAGGCCAAGGCTGCTGCCCAGAATGCTGGAGCTGCCGCACAAAACAAAGTTGCCGAGGCCCAGGGCGGCACACGCGACTTCATCGCTGAGGCGCGGGCGCAGGCCGAGAAGCAGGCAGCCAGGGACGCCGACACCGCCACGCACCACCAGGGCAGCGATCTGAGCAGCAACGCCCGCAACGCCGCGCAGGGCGTGAAGACCAACATGCAGAACACTGGACAGGACGCCAAGGACACCGCGCAGAAGGCCGCAGGCGACGTGAAGAACGCCGCCAACGACACCAAGCGCAACCTCTAATACGGACTCCGATTAAAGGGTGTTGAAAACACCTGTAATCCGAGCGGAGCGAGAAAGAGAAAAACGGGTTCCGGGCGTGGAGTATGGAGATCGGAGCTGTCCCGATCTCTACACGAAACAAACGGAATCCGTATAACCTCACTTTCAGTAAAGGGCCTCCCCATGTGGGAGGTTTTTCCGTTCAGGGCAGTTGGAGCTGTTCGAGGGCGCTGGCCACAAACTCCCGGTGCCGCTCGCGCACCTGCCGCTCCAGCTCCTGTTCCAGACCCCACTCGCTCAGCCGCCCGCAGGGACGTAGAGCAGCGCGCAAATCCCAGTACGGCAAAGGCGTCATCTCCACGCCGCTCAGGACAGCGTATTCGTCCGTGAAGGCGCGCATGGCCTCCCTGCCCAGAAAGAACAGCAGTTCCAGCCGGGCATTACCCACATCGGCCAGCGGATCACCCAGCGCCGCATCTTCCCAGTCGATCAACGCATTCAGGCAGCCCCCGGACCACAGGATATTCCCAGACCAGAAATCACCGTGCAACACGGCGGGCAGGGTCAGTGGAGGTGTTTCGAGACGGTCCAGCGCGTCACGGATGCGGCCCTCGGACAGTGAATCGTCGGGATTCTCGGGACGTGGACTGGGAGTTGCCAGCGGACGCAGGAACGCGAAGGCGGCGGGAGGCAGCGCGTGCAGCCGGGCGAGGAAGGCGGCCATCTGGCGCACGCAAGCGGTCCCGTCAGCAGGCTCGAATTCGGGTTGGCCGTCCATGAAATCGATGATCAGCACACCCGCCTCAACGTGGTGCGGCTGAGGCACGGGCAGGCCCGCTGCGTAGAGTGCCCGTAGCAAGTTGAACTCCTGCCGGGCGACATCAGGGTGGGTTTGCAAATCGCGCGGCCCGTACTCGCGCACCACCAGAACCTCGATCTGGCCGTCCACCTTGCGAATTTCCAACGCCGTCACCCGCGCCGAGACACCGCCAGCCAGGGTCCGGGAGCGCAGAAGCTGTGCCGCTGGCCGAATCTTCTGGATCAGCAGAGCAAGGTCAATCGGCGTAACGCGCCCCACCCCCAGAACGCTCAATCCCAGTCGGGCGCGACGCTGGCCGGGTTGGCAAGGCGTTCGCCCTGGCCGTCCAGCGCGGCGATGCGCCCCATCTCCTCTTCCGAGAGCTTGAGGTCCAGCGCCTTCATGTTGCTTGCCAGGTGTTCGCGGCTGGTAGACGACGGAATCACCGAGAAGCCCTGCTGCATGGCCCAGGCCAGCGCCACCTGTGCAGGTGTGGCGTCATGCGCCCCGGCAATGTCTTTCAGCACGTCGTCTTCCATGACCTTGCCCACCGCCAGCGTCATATAGGAAGTCAGGTGAATGCCTTCCTGGCGGGCGAAGTCGGCCAGCTTGCGGTTTTGCAGGTAGGGGTGGATTTCCACCTGATTGGTGGCGATGGGCAGGTCACCCAGCAGATCGCGGGCCTGTTTCAGCAGGGCGATGGTGAAGTTGGAAACGCCGATCTGGCGGGTCAGACCCTGCGAGTGGGCTTCGGCCAGCGCGCCCAGATATTCCTCGGCGCTGACCGGACCGCGCGGCGCAGGCCAGTGGATCAGGGTCAGGTCCACGGCGTCGGTCTGGAGTTTATCCAGGCTCTCGCGCAGGCTGGACACCAGTTTGTCGGCGCTGTAGTTGTCGGGCTTGATCTTGGTGGTGATAAACAGTTCGTCACGCTTCACGCCGCTGCTGGCGATGGTCTCGCCAATTTCACCCTCATTGGCATAGCCCTGTGCGGTGTCGATCACGCGGTACCCCACTTCCAGCGCGTCACGCACGGAATCCCTGACCACCTGATCTTTCAAGCGAAAGGTTCCCAGGCCGAAGGGCGGCACGGTCCAGTTCTCTGTTGCAGTCATCCGGGCATAATGCCGCGCCAGACGCAGGGGAACAAGGACTGTTTTTCTTTATGTGGGGTTGTGTGCCGTGCTTGTGCCAAGGCGGAGGGCTACAGCTCGAAGCGGTCCCCCGCCCCAACGCCTGCCGAGGACGCCCAGATCTGGGCAGGCTGGGCGCGGCGGGTCTCGGGCTGGACGGTCTGCACACGGACTGCACCGCCGCCACAGGCGATCAACATCCCACTGGCGTCCACACCCAGAATCTCACCGGGCTGGCCCCCACCTTCCTCCACGCTCAGGCCGCCCAGCTTGAGGCGTGCGCCGCCCAGAAAGGCGGTGGTCTGCGGCCACGCGGCTACACCCCGGTAACGGTCCACCACAGACTGCGCGGAATCCGTCCAGCGCACGAAACCGTCCTCCTTGACCAGCATGGGCGCGTGGGTGGCCGCCGCGTCGTCCTGAGGTGTGGGCACGAGGTCTCCCCTGCCCAGCCGTTTCAGTGCCGTCACGATCAGCCGCGCCGCCTGCCCCGCCAGCGCGTCTGAAAGGTCCAGGCTGGTCCACTGCGGGGCAATCGGCAGTTCCTCCTGAAGCAGGATCGGCCCCGTGTCCATGCCGGGATCGGTCTGCATGATGGTGGTCCCCGTGACGCTCTCGCCGCGTATCAATGCCCACTGGATCGGCGCAGCGCCCCGGTAGGCGGGCAGCAGGCTGGTGTGGGTGTTCAGAAAGCCGTAGCGGGGAATATCGAGGACAGAGGCGGGCAGGATCTTGCCGTAAGCGCAGGTCACGGCCACGTCCGCGCCGCTGCCCCGCACAGCGGTCTCGAAGTCTGCATTCCGCCGGAGCCTGACAGGCTGGGCCAGTGGCAACCCCAGCTCGGCGGCCCGCGCGGCGACAGGCGGCGGCGTCAGCCTCAGGCCACGTCCCACCGGCTTATCCGGCTGGGCCACCACCAGCACGACTTCAAACTGCGTGCGAATGGCCTCCAGAACGGGCAGCGCGAAGGCTGGGGAACCGAAGAAAGCCACCTTCAAGCCTGGTAACTCCAGACCCTGTAACTCCAGACCCGGCAATTCACGCACCGCCACGCTCGCGGCGCAGGCGGTCTGCCCCGGCCAGATCGCCGATCAGCGTCCTGGACTTCTGCTGAATGGCCAGCAGTTCCTTGCGGTAATCGTCGGTCACCTCGGGGGGCAGGCGGTCCAGAAACAGCACGCCGTCCAGGTGATCCAGCTCGTGCTGGAAAACGCGGGCCAGATAATCCTCGGCCTCCAGAATCTTCTGGTTGCCGTCCAGATCGGTGTATTTGACCGATACGGCGCGGGCGCGCGGCACGCCCTCCTCGTAGATGCCGGGGATGCTCAGGCAGCCCTCCTGATAGGACCGGTCTTTTTTCTTGTTCAGCACGCTGACCACCGGATTGATCATCACGAAATCACGCAGCACCCGCGAGCGCAGCGGAGAGTCCTGGCCCTCGTTCTCTTCCTCGTCGTCCTCGTATTCCACGGCCACGAACAGGCGCACCGGCAGGCCCACCTGCGGCGCGGCCAGGCCCACACCACGCGCCTCGAACATGGTTTCCAGCATGGCGGCGGCCACCTGCCGCACGCTCTGCGGTCCCACCCCCGGCACATTCAGCGTGTCACTCAGGGTCAGCGGTTTGGCCTTGCGGCGCAGGATCGGATCGCCGTACAGGCGCAGCGGATACACGCGCGCCTCTGCGGGGGTCCAGGTGGGAGTCGTTTGCCCGGTCATAGTGCTGTCTGTTTTACCAGACGGGCGGGCAGTCGACAGAGGTATGGGTCAACTTGTGCGGGGACTGGCCGCCCATGACCTGCGCCGGATCATGGGCCGTCCCGTTTGCTGAAGACCGCCAGGCTGGCCACTCCCAGCGCCCCGGTCAGGCCCAGCACCAGCGGCAGATCGTGGCCGCGCAGGAAAGCGTCTGTGGTCAGGGCCAGCCCCGTGACGCTGGCAACCAGGGTCACCGCCAGCGCCGCCCAGGTTACCCCGTGACGCGAAACCTGAAAGCCCCAGCCCGCGCCTGCCAGCAGCAGACACAGCAGACCCAGCCAGCCGCGCAGATCGTCCATGCCACCGAGCATAGCCGCTGGGTCTGGCCATTTATCCGGGGCCATTAAGTCATGAAATACGGCAGCCACGAAACCAGCTCTCTTTTGAGAAATGAGAAGAACCGTCCAGAGCTGAAATCGCAGATCATCAGGCGACCCATATTTTGCCAGACTTTTCTCAGAACTCCAGAGCTGCCATTTCTTTCAAAAACGTGGCTGGCTGAAGAAATTGACCCGTGTCTTTTAGATCAGTCAACATACAGGTGGTTAAGACCACGTCAATTCCCACCGTTTCATGAAGTGATTGAGTTGCACGGATCAACCCGGGGGGCTTTACAAAGCTCGGCGATTCCGTCCATACTCCTGAACCGGAGGCAACAACATGACCTACAAGAAACTCAGTGAGCAGGTTCACGAACTCAGCAATCCCCAGCGCAGCGATACTTTCGTCAAAATGTTCCGCGACGCGGTGCGTGACGGCAAGTTCGAGGCCGCTTACATGCCCGAACGCTTCACCATGCCCAAACAGTTCACGCGCCGGGGCAGCGAGGGCACCTATCAGCGCGACACCAAGGAAATGCTGTTTGAAACCACGCCCAAATTCGATAAGTGGTTTGAAGAAGTCAACCGCGAGCTGGCTGCTGCGCGCAAGGGCGGCACGATCAAGCCTTCCGTCGAGGCCATCGAAGCCGGACTGGTGGATTTCAAGCAGATGGCCGCCGAAACCCGCAAAAAGATGCAGGCCAGCTACGAGAAGGGCCAGGCACTGGGACAGACCCGCTCCAAGACCAAGCGCAAGTAAAACGGATTCCGTCTGTTTCGCGCAGAAATCGGGACAGCGCCGATTCCTGCACTCCAAGCCCGGAACCCGTTTTTCTCCTGCTCACTCCGTTCGGATTTTCAGGTGTTTTCAACACCTTTCAACCGGAATCCGTATAAACTCTTAAAAAACTCTGACACCCTGGGAAATAAATTCTCGGGACTGTGATAACCAGAACGCTGCCAGGAATCAAGGTTCCCGGCAGCGTTCGGCAATTTACTCGGCGGTCAGAATGAAAAATGGCTATTTGGAATACAGCTCAGCAAAATACGGCGATCCGACATTCGCCCCGCGCCGGAGCTGTCCGTAGGGAATGACCACGCTCTCCGCGCAGGCCGTCACGACATGGGGCAGCGTATCGGGGGTCAGGGTCAGCCCGCCGCTGCTCAGCGAAACGGCAAAACTGCTGTCCATTTCGCGCAGCACGTCGTCGCATTCGGAGGCCGGGTCAGACGTGAACGCGGCCAGATACAGCGCCTTCAAGCGGGTGGGGGTCAGGCTGGGCCACAGGGCAGCCAGCGGCACGGGGCGGCCCTTGACGCGGTCCAGAATCAGGCCCACGGTGAAGTTGTCGGGGTGCGCGCCGCCGCAGTAGTAGTCGACATCCTCGCGCAGGCTGATCAGCCGGGGCGTCAGCAGGGTCACGCCCGCGTTCAGGCTGTAGCCGTCTCCCCGGCTGTCCTCGGGCAGGTTTGACCCACATTCCAGCGCGTTGACGGCGTTGAACAGCAGGCGGTCCTGGAGCGCGGCCTGAAGCGCAGGGCTGGCATCCGGCAGGCGGGGATATTCCAGGCCCGACAGCGGCTCCCGCACGCTCCGGCCATCGGCGGCCACCACCCAGGCACGGTTCAGCTTGACGAAGGCCAGTGGATCGCTGCTGCGGAGCTTTTGCAGTCCGGGTGAGGAAGGCAGTTTCAGGGGCAGCTTCGCCACGTTCAGCGGCTCCAGACTGACCCTGAGCGTTTTTACCGTGCCCGGCGCTTTCCAGCTTCCGCGCAGCGCACCGCCTGTGCGGGTCAGCGTGAAACAGCCGGTGACGACGGGGGCCGATCCCAGCGACCTGCGAACTTCCTCCTGCAAGATCAGGGTCTCGCCGGAGTGAAAGGTCGTCAGCCGCAGGTCCAAGGGACGGCCCGCGTAGAAGTAGCGGCTGGAATCGCTGTCCTGAATGTCCAGCCCCAGCGTGATCGCCCCCGTGCCCAGCAGGCCCGAATACACCCCGGAACGCGTCCACTCCGGGGGATTCGGGACGCCGCCGCATTTTTGCAGGTCCTGTATTCCCGCCGCCTGTGTTCCCGCCGCCTGCATTCCCACTGCCTGCGCCCCCGCCGAGGCCACCACAGACAGAACCCACAGACACAGCCACCGTTGCATACCGACAGCGTAAGCCTCTGAGCGCGGACGGCAAAAGGGATCACCTCTCATTTTCCACAGCCAGGAGTTGAGGGCGTCAGCGTTAATAAAAAAACCCCTCTGCCAGAGAGGGGGCCTTGCAGGTCAGTCGCGCTGTACTACGAGGTTTTCAGGGCATAACCGATGCCGCGCACGGTGCGGATGATGCCGTAACCGTCCAGATCGCGCAGCTTGGCGCGCATGTTGGCCATATGCACGTCCACCACGTTGCTGTTGCTGGGCAGCTCGCCGTTCCAGACCTCGCGCTCGATTTCCTGGCGGGAGTACACCCGGCCCGGCTGACGGGCAAGAAAGGTCAGCAAGTCAAATTCCTTGGGCGACAGGCGGACCTCATGGCCGTTGTAATGACACAGACGTTTTTGCGGGTGAATCTCCAGCGCCCCGATGGTGATGACCTCGCCGTGCTGCTGGTGGCGAAGCTGCACTTTGACGCGGGCCACCAGTTCCTCGGGGTGGAAGGGCTTGGTCATATAATCATCCGCGCCCGCTTCCAGCAGGTTGACCTTGCGGTCCACAGCGTCCATCGCGGTCAGGATGATGATCGGCACGCTGCTGGTCTTGCGCAGGCGGCGGGCGATCTCCGCGCCGTCAAAGTCTGGCAGCCCGAGGTCCAGAATCACCAGATCGGGGCTGCTCTCGCGGGCCGTGGTCAGGCCACTCACGCCGTCCGAGGCACTGAGGACCCGGTAGCCCGCCTGCTCCAGCTCATATTCCACGACGCGGGTGATATCGGGATTGTCTTCGATCAGTAAAATGCGTTGTTCCATAGTCACCCTCTTGTGCAGCTCTCTCTGGTTGGCCCGGAGAAAAGCACGTTCTCAGCGAGAGGGAAATCCCTTTCTGTCCGCGAGACTCCGCGCCGTGGCTTAGAGGTCTCCTCTGCTTAAGGACATGCTAGGGGCAAAGGCAGCGCTGGGCGCGCAAAAACGGTTTACACGTTCTTAACGGCCCCTTGCGCTTTCTTCAGGAACCTGCACTGTCTTCAGGAACGGGCGCTGTCTTGAGAAGCGGGCACTGTCTTGAGAAAGGGCCTGCGTCTTCAGAAACGTGGGCGTCTCTGGAAAGCAGCCTGCCCTTCACAGAGCCTCATCCAGACCCGGCACCCTGACCGAGTCCACCTGCACGCCGTGGCGCAGCAACAGCGTTTTCAGGCGCTGCATGGCCGCCACCGCCCGCGTGCGGTCCTGCCGCCGAAACGCCACGGTCAACCGTGCGCTGAGGCCAGGGCGCGGCTCCTGCGCCTGGATTTGTAGCGGCCTGCCGAAAGCGTCATCGTGCATCACGTCCCGCAGAATGCGCGCGAAGGTCAGCTCGTCCACGCCGTCCAGCGTGAAGGCGATGCCCTGCACGTCGCCGGGGTTGGGGGCGGAATTGGCTGAGGGGTCCATGGCCAGTCAGGGTAACGCGGCTGCTTTACACTGCCCCCATGACCGGCGACCTCCCACAAGACGATTTTCCCCTGGATGAACTGGATATGGATGAGCTGGGCGAGGGCGTGTACATTGAGCGCCTGAACGGGGCCGACCTGTATTTCGAGGTCTCGGGCGATCTGGAATCGGATCAGCCGCCGCTGGTGTTCCTGCACGGCGGCCCCGGCTACAACAGCTACTCGTTCCGGGAACTGTTCGGGGAATCGCTGGAACGCCCGGTGGTCTATCTGGACGGGCGCGGCAGTGGGCGCAGCGGCCCGCTGGAAGACACCGAGCAGGGCCATGACACGCTGGATCTGGACACGCTGGTGGCCGATCTGGAAGCGGTGCGTGATTATCTGGAGCTGGACCGAATCGTGCCGCTGGGCCACGGCTTCGGCGCACTCGTGGCGCTGGAATACGCCCGCCGTCACCCGGCGCAGACCGAGCGGGTTGTGGTTGTGGGACCGTGGATTCACTTCCCGGCGCTGGCCCTGACCCTGCTCAGTGAAGCCAGCGCCCTGCGTGGTGTGGAACTGGAAGACCCCGCAGAGGCGATCCGCGCCAGCACCCCTGAAGGCCAGCACCCACAGGTGGGCGACGCGCGGGTAGAGGCGGCCTTTACGCTGCTGAACGCCCGCGACCTGCTGAACGCGCTGGAATTCGTGGACGCCCCCAGCCGGATGCGACTGGAATTCGTGGACGTGGAAAGCCAGCTTGTAGGCGGCGGCGAGGTGCAGGAGGCGCTGGTCAACCAGGGCATGTGGGAGTTTGAATACCTGCCCTTCCTGGCAGAGATTCGCCGCCCCGTCTATGTGATCGCGGGCGTGCAGGACCGCACCAGCTATCCCGAACAGGTGCAGTATCTGGCCGATCTGGCCGACGCCGACGTGACCGTGCTGGACACCGGCCATTACCCCTGGCTGGACGACGAGGACGGGTTTGCAGAGGCGCTGGAAGACGCGCTGAGGCGATAGACTCTCTGGCGTGTCCATTCTCGAACTCCGCAAACTCTGGGGCAACCGCCCGCTGATCGGGGCCGCTGTCGGCGTGCTGATTCAGGACGAGACAGGCCGCGTGCTGCTTCAGCGCCGGGGCGACGACGGCCTGTGGGGCGAACCCGGCGGCGCGCTGGAACCCGGCGAGGATTTTCTGACCGGGGCGCGGCGCGAGCTAATGGAAGAAACCGGGCTGGTCTGCCCCGATCTGGCCCTGCTGCCTTTGCCGGACGGCCTCCAGAGTGGCTCCGAACTGTTTCACCGTTACCCCAACGGTCACGAGATCTACATCGTGGGGATGCGGGCGGGGGGAACGCTCCCAGCCGCCGCGCTGGAGAAGGCCCAGCCAGACGACAGTGGCGAGACGCTGGAACTGCGCTGGTTTGCCCTGGACGATCTGCCCCCGCTGAGCAACAACGCCAACCGCCAGAGCCTGAACGTGTTGCGCTCGCGTGTGGGCCTGCCGCCCTTGCCGCTGGAACCCACGCCGCCCGCGCCGCCTGTTGGGAATTTCCTGATGGACTTGCGGAAATTTGTCGGCTCCCGCCCACTGTTTGCCCCCGGCGCGAACGTGCTGGTCACGGATGGGCAAGACAGATTGCTGTTGCTGCGACACGGCGGGACGGGCAAGTGGACTGTGCCAGGAGGCAGCCTGGAACCCGGAGAGAGTTTCGAGGAGTGTGCGCGGCGGGAACTGTTAGAGGAGACCGGACTCACTGCCGATGCGTTGGAGCCACTGGAGATGTTCTGCGGACCGGACTACCGCTTCATGTATCTGCACGGAGATGTGGTGGACAACGTTTCAGCCCTGTACCGTGCAGAGGGCGTGACAGGCCGACTGACCCCACAGGACGGCGAGGTACTGGAAGTCGGCTGGTTTGGCGTGGACGAGCTACCAGAGGACGAGGAACTGAGCGGCAGGCTGATTCAGGACAACTTGAGGGTCTGGAAGGAGCAAACAGCCTGACTGCTCTCACCGTTCCAAAAAATCTTTGATGCTTCTCACCAGCGTTTTCAGTTGCCCCAGCGACGCGAACACGTCGCCCTCCACGTTGAAGCTGTGATCGGCTGCGTCCAGCACCAGCGTTTCGGCCCCCGCTACGGCCAGTTCGGCCAGCCATTCCGGGCGGTAATGCGGATCCTTGGTGCCGATGACCACCAGCGATTGCCCGGCGTGCCGCGTGATGTCCTGCCGCACTTCCGGGCGCTTAAGCAACGGCGTCAACCAGACCATGCGCGAGGACGGGGGCATCACTCCTTCCGCCAGGAGTACAAGCATGCTCAGGGTTCCCAGCGATTTGCCCACGATACAGACCCGTGAATATGAGCGGGCCGCAGAAGCCGCGCCGAACGCGCCCAGAGCATCTGCCCTCAGCCAGTCCAGTGCCTGTTCGTCGGGCAGAGACTGGAAATCCTGCGCGCTGTAACGGGTTTCCAGACCGAGGGTGTCGAAGCCCATTTCAGAAAGCAGCATTTCCGGGTATCGCAACCCTGCGTGGGCCAGCCCGTAGCCCATGCCCGGCAGAATCAGGCCCAGACCACGGGTTTCGCCCTCCTGCCGCAAAAAGCGGTGCGCGAGCGAATCTCCCCGGTAGCCCCGAACGTCGAGTTTCACAGCCTGAGAAGCCATGCCACGAGCATATCCTCCTACTTCTCCCGAATGCTCCAGCCCTGTGCCCGCACCGCGCCTATCAGGCGGTCCATCACGGGATCGACTTCCGCGTCGGTTAAAGTTTTTGCGCCCCGGAAGACCAGGCGCACGGCCACGCTGCGCGCTCCGGCTGGAATCTGATCGCCCGTGTACACGTCAAACGGCTCGACACTCTCCAGCCCTTCGCCCGCCTCGGCCCGGAGCAGCGCGGCCACCTCGCCGTAACTCACGTTCTTCGGGGCAATGACAGCCAGATCGCGCCACGCGACGGGGGCGCGGCTGGGATCACGGAAGCCCCACGCCCGGCCCGGCAACGGCAGGGCGATTTCCAGAATGAAGGTCTCCCCTTTCAGACCGAATTCCTGGGCAATTTCGGGATGCAGCGCGCCGATCCAGCCGATGGCCTTCCCATTCCAGACCACCTCGCCCGCGATGCCAGGATGGAGGGCACTGGGGACAGGCTCGCCGCGCAACTGACGAATCTCCAGCGCCGCACCCTGACTGGCCGCCAGCGTTTCCAGCAGGCCCCGGAAGGCGCTGTATCCGCCCGCCACGCCACCCTGATGGGTGTTCGGCGCAAGCGGCCCGCGCATCAGCAGGCCCAGCCGCTCGGCTTCGCCGCTTTGCGGGAAGATGCGGCCCTGTTCGGCCAGCAGGACGCGCTCACCCTTGGGATGGGCCAGCGCGGCGCGCAGCAGGCTGGGGTACAGCGCCGTCCGCAACGCCGTGCGGTCCACCGTCATCGGGTTGCGCAGTCGCACGCCGGGAGCCTCGGCCCTCGCCTTCTGCGCTTCATCGTCGCTGGTGAAGGTGTAGGTCACCACCTCCTGAAAGCCCAGCCCGGCCAGCGTGCGGCGCAGGTTCTGGCGGCTGTCGTTGGCGGCGGACGCCCCGATGTTGCTCTCGTGGATTCGCAGCGTGGGCAGCGTTTCGGGCAATTCGGCGTAGCCGTGCAGGCGGGCGACTTCCTCGGCCACGTCCTGCCAGATGTTCATGTCCACGCGCCAGGACGGCGGCATGACCTGTAGCGTGTCGCCCTCGCCCGTTACCACGCAACCCAGCCGCCCCAGGATGGCGCGCATTTCCGCCGTGTCAATCGTCATGCCCAGCAGGGCGCGGATGGCATCGGCAGAGGCGGTGATCTCGCCGGGAATTTCCGGTTCGCCCACCACCGTTGCACCCGGCTCGATCTGACCGCCGCCGCATTCGGCCAGCAATCCAGCCACCCGGTCTGCGGCTTTTGGTGAGAGGAGCGGATCGACGCCGCGCTCGTAGCGGTACACGGCGTCGGTCTTGAGGCCCAACCGCGTACTCGTGCGGCGCAGCAACACCGGGTCAAAATGCGCGGACTCGATGACCACGTCCGTCGTGTCGGCCCGCACGCGTCCGTGATCGCCGCCCATGATCCCGGCGATACCCAGCACCCCTGCGCCCGGCTGGGGCTGTCCGGCGTTGGCGAAGGCTTCGGCCACCGTGGACACACCGCGCTCGCGTCCGTCCAGAATCAGCAGATCCTCGGGGCCAACCGTGTGGGTGCCGCCCATCAGGTCAGCGACTTCCTCGCCCTGGCGCAGCCCGAAGGCCACCAGAATCTGATCACCGGTCACGTCGCGGCGGTCATACAGCGCGGTGGGCTGGCCCAGTTCCAGCATCACGTAGTTGCTGGCGTCCACGATCAGGTCAATCGGGCGCATTCCCGCCAGAGACAGGCGGCGCTGCATCCACAGCGGCGAGGGGCCGTTTTGCACGCCGCCCACCGTCCGCGCCGCGAAATGGTCACAGCCGAAGCGCAGCTTTTTGGATGGATCGCGTTCGATGGTCAATCCCTTCAGCGGCAAGCTGACCCGGATTTCGCCGTCGCCGTGCGGGGCGGGGCCAGCGGGAGGCTGCTTCAGCTCCAGCTTGAGGAAAGCGGCCAGATCGCGGGCCACGCCCAGCGCGCTCAGAGCATCGGCGCGGTTAGGCGTGATTTCAATGTCCAGCACCTGATCGGCGGCCCACAGCTCGTGCATGGGCGTTCCCGCTTTGGCCGTGCCTGCCGGAAAGGTCAGGATTCCGGCACTGCTCTCGCCGATATTCAGTTCCTTGGCGCTGGCGGCCATGCCCCAGGATTCGACGCCCTGCAAGGTGCGAATGCCGTACTCGGTATCGCCCAGCGTGGTGCCGGGCGTGACCAGCGCCACCACCGTTCCAGCCGGAAGGCTCGCCGCACCCGGCGCACCCGTGGCGATCACGCGCTCGCCGTGCGGCCCGGTGTCCAGCGTCAGCCGGGCCAGTTGCGTGCCTTCCATCGCCTCGGCCCGCGTGATGACCGACATCAGCACGCCTTCGGGCGGGGTAGGTGTGTCCTCGATGCCTTCCAGCGGGAGGCCCAGATTGGCGAAGATGGGTTCCAGCTCAGTGACTGGGGGAAGATTGGGAACGAGTTCTTGAAGCCAGGAATAGGGCAATTTCATGGTGGAACCTCTTGATGGGGATGGAGAGGGGAAAAGCAGTATCAGCCAGCGTTTTGGGCGAGGGTTCGAACCACCCCGCGCACCTGCTCCGGCACCAGATTCACGGCGTCAAGTTCCGACACGTTCACCCACTGGGGCACGTACGAGTTCTCGGCGCTGTTGCGGATGCCCTCGGGGCCGTCGCCCAGGCGCATCTCGCCGGAGACGTGCGACACGCGAAAATAGTGTTCGTGGTTGTCCAGATTGTCCAGCACCAGCACTTCCTGGCCCACCGTGACCACCAGATTGACTTCCTCTAGCAGTTCGCGGGCGCAGGCTTCGGCAGGAGTTTCGCCGTCTTCGATGCCGCCGCCGGGCAACGTGGCGTAGGCGCGGCCCGCCTTTCGCCGCAGCATCAGCAGGACTTGAGATTGATCGTTGAGCAGAATGCCGACAGCGCGGGGTCTCATGGCTTCTCCTGGCCCAGATACAGGCTGAGCGCGTTGATGTGAAGGGGCACCTTAACCCAGCTCTCCCCGAAACTGCCCCAGCACGCGCGGATCGTTGGCGTAGAAGTAGCGAATGTCCGGGATGCCGTACTTGAGCATGGCGATCCGCTCTGGCCCCAGCCCGAAGGCGAAACCCGTTTTGCCCTCGTAGACGCGTGGTTTGCCCTCGGCCTCGCGCAAGTCGTCCACGGCCTTGAAGACATTCGGGTGAACCATGCCGCAGCCGCCCAGCTCCAGCCACTTGCTCTCGCCGCGCGGGTTTTCCCACCACACCGCGAAATCCGCGCCAGGTTCGGTGAAAGGGTAATAGCTGGGCTGGAAGCGCACCTTCGCGCTCGGCCCGTACAGTCCACGCGCCATCTCGGCAATGGTGCCTTTCAGGTCCGCCATGCTGATGCCGTCGCCCACCACCAGACCCTCCAGTTGGTGAAACATGGCCTCGTGGGTGGCGTCGGTGGCCTCGTAGCGGTAGACCTTGCCGCGCACCACGATCTTCAGGGCGGGTTCGTGGTCCACCATGTAGCGAATCTGCATGGGGCTGGTGTGCGTCCGCAGCAGGCGGCCATCCTCCAGCCAGAAGGTGTCCTGAAGGTCACGCGCGGGGTGATACCACGGCACGTTCAGGGCCTCGAAGTTGTGGTGTTCGTCCTCCACTTCCGGCCCCTCAATCACCGCGTAACCCAGCCGCTCATAGATGCGGGTCAAGTCGTCGTACACGCGGTTGATGGGGTGCAGGCCACCAGCGGGCAGCGGCAGGCCGGGCAGCGTGACGTCAATGGCTTCAGAGGCGAGGCGGGCGTCCAGCGCGGCGCGTTTGAGAGTCGTCTCGCGCTCGGTCAGGGCGGCGTCAATGGCCTGCCGCACGGCGTTGATCTGCGCGCCGCGCGCCTTGCGTTCTTCTGGCGGCAGTTTGCCCAGCGCGCCCAGTTCCTTCGTGACCAGTCCGCTCTTGCCCACGTACTTCGTTTTCACGGCCTGCAAGCCGTCCAACGTGTCCGCCTGAGCAATAGCCTCTAACGCTTCCTGTTGATGGTTCTCTGTCATCTTGTCTCCCCTTTGACACAAAAAACCCCCGCCATACATGCAGTAGGCGGGGTGACGCGCTGGACCTGTTTAGGTCAGCGAAACCCCAGCGCGGGTAAACGGCGAAGGTATACCGGGCTGAGGCGTCATGGGAATAAGGGTAGCAGAAGCGGGGTGACAGGGTGGCTCACACGCAGTCCCCTCAGTCGGCTTTGCCGCCAATTCCCTTCAAGGGCCGGGTGATGCAGAGATCTCTGTCATAAGAGTGATGATGCCGATAAACACGGCGTTTTTGGCCCCCCGTTGCGAGGGAGAGCGGGGGGGACCAAATGCACCTTGACTCGGCATGAAGTCTCGCGGTCTGGGTTTGGAGGACACCCGCATGACCGCGCCAGACCGCTTTCGACCCACCTTTCTTCTGCACCCAGCCAGCCTGAATCTGAAAATGTCAGGAGCTGAGTCTCCCGACTCTGCGGCAAACAGGCGCAGGCCTCCCTGAACCCTCAGACCCCTGAACCGCCCCTGCCCGCTATCATGGCCCGCAATGACTCAAGACGGCGGCAAGGGCAACAAGGGGCAAGGCGGGAAGGCGCAGCAGTACGGCGTCACCCCCCAGAGCGTGGACTTCAACGACTGGTACAACGAGGTGGTCAAGAAGGCCGATCTCGCGGACAACAGCCCGGTGGCCGGGGCGATGGTGGTCAAGCCCTACGGCTCGGCGCTGTGGGAAAACATCGTGCGCTGGCTGGATGACCGCTTCAAGGCAACAGGCCACGAATCGCTGATCTTCCCCACCCTGATTCCCATGAATTTCATCACCCGCGAGGCGGACCATGTGGAGGGCTTCGCGCCCGAACTGTTCACAGTGACCAAAATTGGCACCGAGGATCTGGCCGAACCCTACGTGATGCGCCCCACCTCTGAAACCATCATCGGGCATATGTGGTCCGGCTGGCTCAACAGCTACCGCGATCTGCCGTTCCTGCACTACCAGTGGGGCAGCGTGTTCCGCGCCGAACTGCGGACCAAGGCGTTCCTGCGAACCTCTGAGTTCTACTGGCACGAGGGCCACACCGCCCACGCCGACGAGACCGAAGCGCGGGCGGAAGTGCGGATGATCCTGGACCTGTACCACGAGTTCTGCCGCGACGTGCTGGCCCTACCCGTGGTGCGCGGCGAGAAGTCGGCCTCCGAGCGCTTTGCCGGGGCGATGTCCACGTACAGCATCGAGGGCATGATGCGCGACGGCAAGGCCTTGCAAAGCGGCACCAGCCATTACCTGGGGCAGGCGTTCAGCAAAGCCTTTGATGTCAAGTTTCAGACCCGCGAGCAGAAGGAAGACTACGCCCACACCACCAGTTGGGCCATCTCCAGCCGGATTATCGGCGCGCTGATCATGACCCACGGCGACGATGCGGGATTGATGATGCCCCCGAACATCGCCCCGATTCAGGTGGTCATCGTGCCCGTGGGCCGCAAGGACAACTTCGACGAGATGGTGGCCGAGGGCGAGCGTCTGGCCGCCCAGCTCACGCAGAACGGCATTCGCGTCAAGGTGGACAAACGCGACGGCGTGACCAACGGCTTCAAATACAACGACTGGGAATTGAAGGGCGTGCCCGTCCGCATCGAGCTGGGGCCGCGCGATCTGGAGGCAGGCGTGGTGGTGGTCAAGAACCGCAACTCCGATGAGAAGGAGACGCTGGAGCGCGATCTGGCCGTGGGCGGGATGGCCGAGCGGCTGGACGGCATTCAGGCGTGGCTCCTGAAACGCGCCACCGATTTCATGCTGGACAACACCGTGACCGTGGACAACTACGACGATTTCAAGGCCGCCATCGAGGACGGCAAGTGGGTGCGCGCCTTCCACTGCGGCGATCCCGAGTCTGAGAAAGCGGTCAAGGAAGAAACCAAGGCCACGGTTCGCAACGTGCCGCTGGACGACGCCGAATTCTTTGCCGAGCGCGAGGAAGGTGGCGTGTGCTTCCACACCGGCAAGCCTGCGGCATACGGCAAGCGGATTCTGTTCGGGCGGCAGTACTGAGGATTGTCTGACGGGTTGAGTGGGTGGCTGTTCGCGGCTTAACCCCTCCGGCGCTGCGCGCCACCTCCCCTTAGAAGAAGCTGGATGATGCAGACATCTCTCTCATAAAAGTGACGACACCGATAAGCACGGCGTTTTAAGCTCCTCCCCCTTGTGGGGGAGGCTGGGAGGGGGGAACCGCAGACGCCGTCCCAGCGCGGTCAGAGAAAAATGGCATCTTGCGAAAATCAGCGCAAAGCCAAACATGAGAGACTTGTCTGCATCACCCAGCCCCTTAGAAGGGAGGCAAGAGTCTCGGAATTGCCATGCTCGTCGCATCTCTCGGCTCCCTTTTGAGGGGAGTTGGCGGCGAAGCCGACTGGCTGGCACAGCTCCGCAGGAGAGGGGTTTCCCTTCCGCTCCTCTATCCTCCCTCCCATGCCTTCCTACTCGCCCGCCGAAGTCGCCGCGCAGTACGCCACCGAGCGCCACCTGCGAACCCGCATCGGGACGCACGAGCGCTACAGCGTGGGGCCGGGGCTGGAGGGCACGGTGGACCGCCTGCTGGCCCTGAGTGGCGGTGAGGCGCTACTGGATGTGGGCACTGGCCCCGGCGACTTCCCCGGACGGCTGCGGGCGGGTGGGCACCGGGGACGCATCGTCGGTCTGGATTTCTCGGCGGGCATGGTGGAGCGGGCCGCCGAGAAATACCCAGAGGTTGAATTCTTGCAGGGGAACGCTACGGCCCTGCCCTTCGCAGATGCCAGTTTTGATGTCGTCACCGCCCGCCACATGCTGTACCACGTTCCCGATGTAGCGGCGGCGCTGGCTGAATTTAAGCGCGTGCTGAAACCCGGCGGGCGCTTTCTGGCAATCACCAACGCCTCGGGTTACATGGCCGAATTGTGGGACGCGGTATCGGAGGCGTTGCCCGGCGAACCCATCCTGACCGAATTACTCTCTCATCGGGGCGGCTCGGAAGTCTTCTCGGAGGTCCACGGGGAAGAACTGGTGCGGGCGGCGTTCGGCAATGTTCAGCTTGATTTTGTGGCTGGTGCGCTGGCCTTTGAGGGCCCCGAGCCAGTCCTGGCTTACCTAGAATCCATGTCGCCTATGCATAAGCTCACGCCTGACGAGTTGAACCGTATCCGGGCGGCTCTGACGCGGGTATTGACGGGCCGAATGCAGGACGGCGAGTGGCGCGTGTCCAAGCGGGTGGTCTTCATCACGGCAAAGCGGTAAAAATCAGGTTTACTCCGACCCTCTACCACAGAGAGAGGGTGCCGCGTAGCGGCGGGTGGCTGGTACAGCTCGGAACGAGAGGGGTACCTAAAACACCCGCCACCTGTAGAACAGGTATCCCAGCCCCCCCGCCAGACTCAGCGCCAGCGTCAGCACGAACCAGATGCCGTTGGGGTTGTCCGCGAAGGGCAACGGCACGTTCATGCCGAAAATGCTGGTGACCAGCGTGGGAATCGCCACTAGAATCGTGGTGATGGTCAGCACCTTGACCACCTGATTGACGTTGTTGCTGATCACGCTGGCAAAGGCCCCGGCCATGCTGGTCAGGATGTTGCTGGCAATCGACGCCATTTCGATGGCCTGAAGGTTCTCGATCAGCACGTCGTCCAGCAGATCGCTGTCTTCCTCGTACATCTCAAAAATCCGGTCCCGTTTGACGCGCTCCATCATGGCTTCATTCGCTTTCAGGCCGGTCATGAAATACACCAGACTCTTCTCCAGTTTCAGCAGGTTCAGCAGTTCGCGGTTCTGCTGGCTGTTCTCAAGCTTGTCCTCGATCACGTCCACGCGCTTGTTGATCTGGCGCACATCGATCAGGAAGCGCTGGGCATTTCGCAGGAACAGTTGCAGCGTCAGGCGGTTCTTCTTGACCGTGCTAACCCGCCGCACCAGCCCGCTGATCACGTCCTTGATGACCGGGTTGTCTTCCAACATGCACACGGTCACCAGACAGTGATCCGTGTGCAGAATCCCCAGTGGCACGGTGTCATACGGTATATCGCTGGTGTCGGGCAGGCGGTAACTGGTCTGCATGATGATCAGCAGGTTGCCGTCCTCGCGCTCGAAGCGGGAGCGCTCATCCGGGTCGAGGGGGTACGACAGGTAATCGAGTTCCAGGCCCGTCTCGCGGCTGATTCGGGCCAGTTCTTCGGGGCTGGGATCGGAGGCGTTGATCCAGCAGCCGTCGATATAGCCCTCGGCGACGGTCAGCTTGCCGCCGATGCTGCGGTAGTACGTCAGCACGGGCCGCCCCCCGCGTTCAGTCTGGTCTGGGTTGTGGCTTGGTGCATGGCGTCCTCCGGGCAAGGGATGGCGTGAAACTTGAGCTGATCAGGCCGGGCTTTTCCTCCTGCGGCTTGCGGCGCAGACTGGGCGGTTCGGCTTCCAGTGGTTCAGGGTTCACGTCTTCACCTCCTTGTCTGGGGACGCAGCTTCGGGCATTTGCTTTTGAAGATCTTGTGGAATTGCTTGCGGGCTTGGCCCGGCGCAACCGCCATGCTAGCCCCCAGACGGGCCAGAGGCAAGCCGCGCAGGCCAGTGCAGACCAGGCCAGGAGGCCCAGCTTGCGTCAGGTGTGACGCGGGTCAGGGCCTGCCGCGCCGATCACCCCGGCATACGCGTCCAGCACACTGTCCACCAGTTGCTGGGCGCTCAGCACACCGGACATGTCCAGCGCCGTGATGATCTCCTGCGGGTTCAGGCTGGGATTGGCGCAGGCGCGCAGCAGGGCGTGGTTGACCAGCGCGGTGCCGGGGCGTACGCCGCCCGCAGGCAGCCAGGCTTCGGGCAGGCGCGGCAGCAGGCGGGTGGCAAAGTCCAGAATGTCGGCCCGGCCCCGCCGCAATTCGCCCAGCAGCCCACCCACCGAATGCACGCCCACGTAATGCAGCAGCGTGGCCAGCCGCTGGGGCCGCTCCGGGTCCGGCCAGCGTGTCAGCAGCGGCACGCCCAGTGAGGCGGCCACCGCCTCGTCCAGATCGCGCACCGGGGAGACGCCCAGCAGATGTTTGATGCTCTGAGCGTCGATGAACACACTGTCCGGCTCGTCACGCACCCGTTCGGGCAGGGTCTCGGCGTAGTCGCGAGACAGCCGGTCCAGGGCCATGAATTCCTCGTCGGCCATTTCCAGCAGCCCGGCCAGCCGGTAGAAGCGGCGCTGGACCTCGCGCGGCACGGCCTCGCGGTTCTTGTAGCCCAGGTCATGCTCGATCTCGGCCCAGGCGTGCTGGAGGATCGAGCGAATCTGCACTTCATAGTGTTGATCTGGGTGGGGTTGCGGCGGCTCGGTGACGTGGGGCACGAACTGCTTGACCAGATGCGGCACCCTTACCACGTAATGCACGCCCATGTACCCGAAGCGGTCCGGGTCGTGCATCATGCTCTTGTCTACCGAATGCTCCCAGTTGATCTGGTGGTGCGCTTCCAGCAGCCTGGACACGGCGGCCACATCCGACTCGAAATAGGTGATGACGCGCACAGCCACCAGATCGGTCACGTCTTCCAGCGTGCGGTAGCGCCCCGGCTTGCGCCGCAGCTTGTCGGCCAGACTTTCCGGGCGCTTCAGGCGGCCCGTGATGTTGTGGATTTTAAGGCCCGCCTCGCCGATAAGCGTCGTGGTGTGCGCCAGCGCCGCGTCCCGCAGGGCGGCGTACTGGGCCTCGCGGGCCTGATAGGCCGTGACCAGGGGGTCATTCATGGATGGCCGCAGAATACGCTGCCTGCGGGCTGCGCGTGAATCAGACGTGCTAAACATTCGCTTATGCGTTTTCGCCGCAATCTCAATCTATTTGCCCTGGCCCTGCTGGCCCTGACTTCTGCCGCCCTGGCCGCCCCGGACGTGTTCGTCGCATATCCGAACAGCGGTCACCGTGTGGCTTATGGTCACGTCATCCTGGAAGGCAGCGTCACCCCCGGCGCGAGTCTGACGGTGGACGGAAAAGCCGTCAGTGTCGGTGCGGACGGTCTGTTCATGGAGTGGTGGCCGCTGAAGCCCGGCACCAACGATCTGCGGCTGGTGGCCCGCCAGGGGGGCCAGTCCGGCGTGACCACCCTCAAGATCATTCGCACCGTCCTGAAGGCGACTCCGGCGCGGCCCACCGCCATCGACGCGCAGAGCGTCCAGCCGAAGGAAGTCCGCGAGTTCTGGGACCTCGCCGGGGACTCGCCCGCAGAGCGCAGCGTGGAACTGGCCTTCCAGGGTTCGCCGGGGGGCCGCGCCGCCTACCGACTGGGCAAAGCGGCTCCGGTTGCCATGCGCGAGGGACCAGCCGGGACGTACCGTGCCACGTTCGTCGTGCCCATCTCGTCGGCGTTCAAGCAGGCCATCTTCACCTTCACCCTGACGGGACAGGACGGCAAGACGGTGACGGCGGTGGCTCCGGGCCGCGTCAGCACGGGCGGCGGAATACGCCTGGGCACGCAGATTCCCAGCAGCGTGCAGGGGCTGGGCCTCAACCAGTCGAACCTGACGGTAACCGATCTGAACGGCGGCGCGATTCTGTATCCACGTGGCGGCATGACCTTTACGCTGGTGGGCCGTCAGGGGGGGGACGTGCGCGCCCGGCTGGCCCCCGGCCAGAGTGCCCTGATCACGGCGGAGCAACTGGAGATCACGCCCGGAGCTGTGGCACTGGCCTCTGGTGGGGCCATCACGCTGGACGGCATGGCCGCGCTGGAAGTGCCCCCCACGCCCGAAGCTCCCGAAGAAGTGCCGACGCCGCAGCCGGATGAAATTGCACCCGTCGAGAGCATACCTGCCGTTCCCAAACGTAGCGCTGAGCCTGTCTCCATCGCCCCCACCGCTGACCTGCGCGTGCGGATTCCGCTGGGCGGCGCGCGGCTGCCCTTCAAGCTGGAGCAGGAAGACGGCGGCAGGCGGTTGGCGGTTACCCTTTACGGAACACTCGCGCAACCGCTGACCGGGCCGCAGGGCGCTGACGCGCTGCTGGCCGGGGTAGAAATTCGCCCCGTGGCGCTGGGTGTGACGCGCGTGGCGCTGAACCTGAATGCCGCGCAAGCCTGGGGCTTCACCAGCAGTTACGACGGCCCCGATCTGGTGGTCACCGTCAGACGGCCCCCGACGCTGAACCCGGTGCGTCCGTTGGAAGGGCGGACCATCACCCTTGATCCGGGCCACGGTGGCAGCCAGAACGGTGGGGCAGGCAGCCTGCGCGTGCCCGAGAAAGGCCTGATACTGCCGCTGACACTGCGGACGGCGGACCTGCTGCGCGGCCTGGGGGCCACCGTCAACCTGACCCGGACGGCAGACGTGACCCTGGGTCTCTACGAGCGCGGTCTGAGCGCCGAGGCTTCCGGGTCCGAGCTGCTGGTGTCCATCCACGCCAATGCCCTGCCCGACGGGCGCGATCCACGCGGCATTCGTGGCCCGGAGGTCTACTTCACCCACCCGCAGGCGGCGGCGCTGGCGGGCAGCATTCTGGACCAGTTGCGCGCCCGGCTGCCCGAACTGGGACCGGGAGCGGGACTGAAACCCGGCGCGGATCTGGCCCTGACCCGGCCCACCACGCAGATCAGCCTGCTGGTGGAAACCGCGTACCTGACCGACGCGGGCAATCTGCGTGCGCTGAGCAGCCCGGAAGGCCGCGAGCGCTTTGCCCAGGCCATCGCCGGGGGAATCGCGGATTTTTACGCTGGTCAGGTGGGAAGGTGAGGGAGCGTGGAGCCGCTGCGGGTTGTGTTTTCTGGCGATCAAATCGTTTGACCTTCAGACGGTTTGATCCCCCCTCTCTCGCCTGCCTTCAGACTCTCATCAACCCGGCCCGCTAAGCTGGGGCGCATGAAGCCCCGCGCCCTGTTGCTGACTGCCCTGCTGACCCTGCCCGTTCTGGCCGCCGCGCAGGACGCCGCCCCCGCCACTCTGCCCGAGATTCCCCCGGTTATGACGCCGCTGCCAGTTTCGCCGCCTTCCGTGCCGACATCCCCTGCGCCGACAACCCCCTTGCCCACCCCGGCCATGCCCACCGCGCCGTCCACTCCTGCACCCGCCGCCGTGGCGCTGCCGGACGTGCAGGCCAACCTGTTCGTGCCGCGCACCGTGACGGGAAAGGTGGCCCTGACCTTCACCGTCCGCAGCACCCGCGCCACGCCGATCACCTTCAGCGTGCGGCGCGACAACGAGCAGAACTGCTCTACCGCCCCGCAGGTACGCGTGCTGGAGGTAGGAACGCGCGCCGTGGTGTACCCGCTGCCCGGCGCGTCCCCCCGCATCTGCGCCCAGGATCTGGAAACCAGGACCGCCCCCGCCAGGGGCAACGTGTCCTTTACCCGCGAGCTGGAGCTGGCCCCCGGCGAGTACATGGTGGAAAGCTGGCTGACCGGCTTTGCCAACAACCTGCTGGTCAAGGTGCCCGCCGCGCCCATGCGAATTACCGTCAAGTAAAGCGAGTATTTTGCCAGCCGCCGGGGTGAAGATGCTCCGGCGGGTTTCTATGCCGGGCTTCTGAAAAGCTGACGCTGGGGCAAAAGAAACCCCTCTCCTGCGGAGCTGTGCCAGCCAGTCGGCTTCGCCGCCAACTCCCCTCAAAAGGGAGCCAAGAAGTGCGACTGGTCGGGCAGTTCCGCAACTCTTGCCTTCCTTCTAAAGGGAGGTAATCAATGGTTCGGACAGTTTTGACCACCCTCAAGCCGCTTTGACCCCCAAATCCAGCGGCCTGGACGGATGTTTTCCTAATTCGGCAAATCGTGCCTGGAGACCTAGATTGCTCAGTATTCGCCACGCAAAGAGCCGGTTGAAGGCCCGCCGCTTGATGTCTTCGTAGGAAAACACCAGTGAAGTGGCCGGGCGACCCTGGAGGCCAGCGGCCTCCAGCAGCACTTCTGCCCGTCCCAGACTGAGCGCGAAGAACGCAGTATTCCAATGGTTCTCCAGAGCCTGCGTCTGACGAAGCTGGCAGGTGGTCAGCCCTGCAAACTGTTTT
>NZ_JNIV01000046.1 GCF_000701405.1 Deinococcus marmoris DSM 12784 | reverse complement strand
TGCGGATCCTGTATACACCGTCCCAGACGCTTTTTCTTGGCTTCTGGGGAGCCAGTCCCAGGCATGGCCTGGGACCACTGCTGCTGATTGGTGGAGCGCTGCTCAATCAGCGCACATATCGCATCCTGGGCACGTTGCAGGGTATCGCGGCGCAAGAAGGGGAAGCGCTCTTTCAGGAGCTGGACGAACTTGATAGCGTCGATCTGGGCGGCTTCTTCTTGTTTCACAGCTTCAGGAAGCCGCCTACTGCCGTTTCAGACTACGATCAAATGCCCAAACGGCAAAAATGCCGTTCAGAACACTGTCAACATCAAGTTGTCCAGTACTGAACACCTGGAGATTCGTAATGGTTTCAAAAATCGGTCTTCTCGGTCTTACCGTTCTGTTGCTGTCAGCTTGCACAACTGTACCCACGCCCCCTGTCACACCGCCGCCCGGTACATCGCCACCTGTCACAACGCCACCCACACCGCCGCCCAGCACAACACCGCCTGTAGAGCTGCCTGCGGCGGGCAAGCCGGGCCTGCTGGATTCCAGTTTCGGTGATCAGGGCCGGGTGGTATCAGGCGGCGTGGACGTGGTGGCGGAGGACGGCGGCATAGTGGCTGTGCTGGACGCGAACTTCAGGGTTACGCGGCTCTCAAAACTGGGGGCAGTGCTGAGCCAGAGTGCCGCGCTGCCTGTTGGACGTGCCATCGCTCTGGCCCGGCAGGCCGATGGCAAGCTGATCGTGGCGGGCCAGATCGAGGGCGAAATGGCTGCCGTGCGCTACCTGTCCGACCTGACACTGGACAGCAGCTTCGGCACAGGCGGCTTGGTCAAGCTGAAACTGAGCAAACTGGATGCCGCTTCTCAAAGCATTGGATCGCAGGCCAACGATGTGCTGGTTCAGGCCGACGGTAAAATTGTGCTGGGCGGCTCCGCGGTCCAAGAGGACACTGACCTCGCACTGGTCCGCTTGCAGGACAACGGCACGCCTGACCCCACCTTCGGCAAGGACGGCGCGGTGATCACGGATCTCAAAAACCTGATCTACGGAAGTCAGCCACCACGCGTGTCCAGCGATGAGATTTTTGGCATCGCGCTTCAGCCCGACGGCAAAATCGTGGCGGTGGGACAGAACTCGACAGGTCCGAGTTACGTCGCCAAGCTGCTGCGCTATCTGCCAGATGGCAAACTGGACCCCTCTTTCTCAGAGGACGGCATCGTATCGGCAGGCAGCACCGGATACTCTTTTTTCCGTGCGGTGGCTGTTCAGCCTGACGGCCAGATCGTCGCGGGTGGAACCGACGCCCGGTTCTCGACCCTGGCGTTCCTGCAAAAGTTTGCTGCGGACGGCGCGGCGGGACCAAGCGTGACTTTCAAGCTCAATAAGGCCGAAAATTCGGTGAATTACGAGTCGCTCGTTGATTCCCTGGCGCTTCAGTCCAACGGCGACGTGATCGTGGGCGGACATGCCTACGCGTTGCTGGACCCGGCGCTGTTCGCCGCGCCGCAGACCTTTCTGGCCCGTTTTTCGGCGGCTCTGGTTCAGGATACCGGATTCGCGGGAACGGCTGATGGCAACGTCCTGATCGGCGCAGGCTCGCAGGCCTCGGTGGTCAACAGCCCGGACAGCAGGCTGGTCGCCGCCACGTCACAGACCCTCTACGACACGGAGGGAAAGGCCAGTGTGGAGAACCGGGGAACAGTGCGCTTTTACCGCTAGTTGCACTGGTTGGGCAGCTCATCTTTGATGATCAGACCGTCCGGGCAAGCTGCCCGTGCGGCCTTTTCTGTCTCGCATGGTTGCCCACATCCGCAAGCCGGGGAATGTGCAGCTCCGGGAATTTGGAACCGGAGCCGGAAGCCTGGGCGTCACCAGCGGGCACTGGGCCATGAACCCACGCCGCCGTGCTGGTATCTTCCTGCTTCCACCTGTCCCACCTGCTGCCGTAGCATGATGCATGAAATGCTCTCTCCCCGCGCCCACGCCCGCACGTCCGCCGCCGCCTTAGAAAGCAACCTCCGCGCGCTGTCCCGCCGCGCCGGGGTGCCGCTGCTGTTGCCCGTTAAAGCTGACGCCTACGGTCACGGGCTTGAAATCGTGGCAGGCATCGCCGCCCGGCATCCCGACGTGTGGGGGCTGGCGGTGGCGACGCCGCAGGAGGCCGGAACGTTGGCGGCCCTCAATCCTGGCAAGCCGATTTTGCTGCTCACGCCGCCCCGCCCCGCCGAGGTGCCCATCCTGGCCGATCTGGGAGTGAGATTGCCCGTCGCCTCGCTGGCCGAGGCCGAGGCGCTGCCCCCCCACGCCCGCGCGCATCTGAAAATAGATACCGGCATGAACCGTCTGGGTGCGCGCCCCGAAGACGCCGTGCGAATCGGGCAGCGGCTGGCCGAGCGCGGCGTGCTGGAGGGCGCGTACACCCATTTTGCCACCTCCGACGAGCCGGACCTGGAGTTTGCCTGGGAGCAGTTCCGGCGCTTTCAGGGCGTGCTGGCAGAGCTTCCGCCACTGCTGGCGCACGCCTCCAACGGCGGCGGCATCCTCAGTCTGGGCCAGTTGCCAGGGATGGGGCTGGCGCGGCCCGGTCTGGCGTCTTACGGCTTTGCGCCGCCGCACCTGAAAGATGTGTTGCCCCTGATCCCGGTCATGACCCTGGACGCCGAGATCACGCACCTGCACGCGGCCCGCGCGGGCGAGAGCGTCAGCTACGGCGGGCTGTGGCACGCCCCGCGCGACACGCTGCTGGCGACGGTGGGTTTCGGCTACGCCGACGGCATGCCGCGCAACGCCACCGGGAAGGCCGTGGTGGGCGTGGCCGGGGAGCGCCGCCCGGTGGTGGGCCGCATCTGCATGGATCAGTGCATGGTGGACGTGACCGATTTGCAGGTGGAGGTGGGCGACGCCGTGCGCTTCTGGGGGCCGGACGGCATCACCGTGGGCGACGTGGCTGGATGGGGCAGCACCAACGAATACGAGGTACTGACGGGTCTGGGCGCGCGTGTGGAGCGGCTGGCCGAGGCGTGAGCCTGACCCTGCGTGACCATCTCGCCGCCGCCATTCAAGCTCTGCGTGCGGCGGGCGTGCCCTCGCCGGAAGTGGATGCGCGGGCGCTGGTGCTGCACGCGCTGGGCCTCTCGCCCACAGCCTTTCTGCTGCGTGGATCAGCGGAGGTGGCTGGGGCTGACGCTGAACGTTTGGCTGAATTGCTAGGACAACGGGCCGCGCGGGTGCCGCTTCAACACCTGCTAGGAACGGTGGACTGGGGCGGCGTGCAACTGCGTGTGGACGGGCGGGCGCTGATTCCCAGGCCAGAAACGGAGTGGCTGCTGCATCTGGCGCTGGCCGATCTGAGGGGGATGGGTGCGCCGCGCGTGGTGGACGTCGGGACGGGGGGCGGTGCGCTGGCGCTGGGGGTCAAGGCGACGAGGCCAGATGCGGAGGTGCTGGGGATGGACCTCAGTTCCGAGGCTCTGGCGTTGGCAGGGG
Organism: Deinococcus marmoris DSM 12784; assembly: GCF_000701405.1. Classification (GTDB taxonomy): domain Bacteria; phylum Deinococcota; class Deinococci; order Deinococcales; family Deinococcaceae; genus Deinococcus; species Deinococcus marmoris. The sequence continues at coordinate 32,676 of NZ_JNIV01000046.1, read as the reverse complement.
AGAACGCGGCGCTGAACGGGCTGGACGTGGTGTTCGTCGAGAGCGATCTTCTAACCGATATTTCCGGCCCCTTCGACCTGATCCTCGCCAACCTGCCCTATCTGCCGGAGGGAGACCGGGCCGATGCCCACCCGGAGGTGCGCTATGACCCCGATCTGGCGCTGTATTCCGGCCCGGATGGACTGACGCTGGCCCGCCGCCTGATTCCGCAGGCCCGCGTATCTCTGGCTCCGGCGGGCGTGCTGTGGCTGGAACTGGACCCGCGCAACGCCTCCGCCTTCGCCGCCGAGTTGCGCGCTCAGGGCTGGGCCGCCACGCTGCACGCGGACCTGACGGGCCGGGAACGCTTCGTGCGGGCGCAACGATGACCCTCGCCCTGAAGTGAGACAATGCGCGCCGTATGAGCGACCCGGCCTCCCCACCCAATTCCGCTGCCATTCCCCCCAAAAAAGCCCGCACCGGCGTTCCAAAGACCGTCTGGGACTTGGTTTTTACTTTCATGATTCCCATCCTGATCCTCAGCCCCAACATCCTGGGCAGCGGCATCAGCGTGGCCGACTTTCTGGGCGGCGAAAAAGCGGGCGCTGTTCCGGGACTGGGTTCGGCCAATGCCAGGGCCTACCTGCTGGCCGCCCTGATCCCGGTGGTGTACGTTCTGTGGGACATTCTCAAGAACAAGAACCTGAGTCCGGTGGCCCTGATCGGCGGGGCGGGGGCGATCTTCGGCGGGGCGCTGGCCTTCTGGTACGTGGACGGCTTCTGGTACGCCATCAAGGACAGCGCGCGGTCCTACCTGACGGGCATCCTGTTTCTGATCAGCGCGGCCACTTCCGTGCCGCTGTTCCGCGTGTTTCTGGACGCCGCCAGCATTGGCGAGAAGCCCGAGGACCGCGCGGCCACGCAGCAGGCCATGCGCGATCCGGGCGTTCACCGGGGACTGGTGCTGGGAACGGTGGTGTTCGCGGTGGTGGACCTGATCGGCGGCGTGGTGAACAGCATCGTCAACTATGACCGCGTGGTGGCTAAATTTGGCAGCGAGGAATTCAACGGTCAGGTGGCCGCCGTGAACGCCATCATGCGGATACCGGGGCTGGTGATCAGTCTGGTGGGTGTGTTCGCCGCGATCTGGTTCGTGCAGCGCGCCGTCAGGGTCCGTTTCGGGCCAGAGGCCAGCCTGCTGGAACCCGCCAAACTGGCCGCCGCCATGCGAGAACGCGGCGAGGTCCGGGCCGAACAGCGTGACCCGGCCTGATCTCAGCTTCTGAGCAAAGCCGATGCGCCAGCCGAAATCAGGGCTGGCGCGTTGTTTTATCTGGCTTCCAGATTCAGTGAATACGGAGTTGACCGGGCCGATCACGCGGCGGGCTGCCCTGGTCACGCCCTGATCACGGCGGCAGGTTCAAGGTAAGCCCAGGTGAAAGGGAGAGGGTTTCGTTCTCCCAGTTCAGGTCACCGGGAGGTCAAATGAAGGCACCGATGAACCGAGGTCAGACAGATTTCCGAACGGCGCTTCCTGCGTCGGGGGCACGCTCAGGAGCTATGCGCTGGGCCATCGCCGGAGCGTTGCTGCTCCTGAGTGCCTGCGGTGGCGGGGGCGGGACGCCCGGCGATACCGAGGCCCCCACCGTCGCGCTGAGCGCCGCACCGGGCACGGTGGCCGAGGGCGGCAGCGTGACCCTGACTGCCACCGCCACCGACAACGTGGGCGTGAGCAAGGTGATCTTTAAGGACGGCGCGGTGGTGGTGGGCGAGGACACTGCCCTGCCCTACACCTTAAGCGTGACGCTGGCGGCAGGCAGCAGCGGCGTCCACACCTACACCGCCCAGGCCTTCGACGCCGCCGGAAACACGGGTGTTTCTGCGGGTCAGGCCGTGACTGTGACCCCTGCCGCCGCGCAGGCGGGCGTGTGGGACACCAGCACCTGGGACAACGCGCAGTTTCAGTAGCCTTCAGGATCGGCCCGGTACCAGAACCCTCATTCCTGTCCAGGAGGACACCCCATGAAAAACCAGACCCTGATCCTGACCGCGCTGGCTGCCCTGACCCTCTCCGTGACCGCCGCCGCCGCCCCGTTTACCACACCGCACACCTTTGCGCCGGGCACCGCGATCAAGGCCGCCGACATGAACGACAACTTCGGAGCGGCCCAGACCGAGTTGCGCCGTCTGGACGAGAAAATGGTGGCAGTGGTTCACGAAAGCACGGCGGCCAACATCAGCAGCAACTGGACCTGCATCGACAATGCGGCGTCCAATGGCAACCCCAACGCGCTGGTGTTCGTGACCCACAACTACAATCCCGGTGGGGCAGGCGGGAATTATTCTCTGCCCACCGCCGGGGTCTGGTACACCAGTGGGAAGTGGTGCATCTACTACGAGGACACCAGCAAGACCATGCCCGCTGGAATCACGTTCAACGTGCTGATCGTCAGGCCCTGAATCGGCTGACAGAACATGACGGGGTTGGCAGAGCAGGGAGCTGGGAACGTGGTGTCCTAGCTCCCTGCCCTTGTGTGGATTGGGCAAACGGTTAGCCGCGCTGCTGGCCTGCCTCCCGCTCCTCGTACACGTCCGTGTATTTCAGCCGCAGGGCGTCGGCGCTGGCGCGGGGGACCATCTCGCGGATGTCGCCGCCGTAGCTGGCGATCTCGCGCACCATGCTGCTGGACACGAAACTCCAGCGGGTGGCGGCCATGATGAACACGGTTTCCACTTCCCCGATCTGGCGGTTCAGGTGCGCGATCTGCAACTCGTACTCGTAGTCGCTGACCGCCCGCAACCCGCGCAGGATGATGCCCTTCTGTTCCTGCGCCATGTAATCCACCAGCAGCCCGCCGAAGGAATCCACCCCGACGTTCTCCAGATGCCCGGTGGCCGTTCGCAGGATGTCCAGCCGTTCTTCCAGCGTGAACAGGTACCGGCCCTGCTTGCGGGCGTTGTGCATCACCGTCACGGTCACGGAGTCGAAGATGCGGCTGGCGCGGGTCAATACGTCCATGTGCCCGCTGGTGATCGGGTCAAACGATCCGGGAAAAACGGCTTTCATGCGTCCTCCACTGTATCTGCCACCGCCTCCCTGCGGTAGAGGGTCAGGCTGTTGCTGCCGTACTCGCGGACCTCGCGCACGTAACCGGGATGCTCCGGTAGCCTCAGGCGGTCCGGGTGCTGGCAGATCAGACACCCGCCCGCTGCCACCACGTGGCTGCCCAGCAGTTGCGCGGTCAGGGCAGGAATATCAGCCTCATACGGTGGATCGCTGAAGACCAGATCGAAACTGCCCAGCCGGGACAGCAGCTTCTGCGATTCGCCGCGAATGATCCGCACCCGCAATTCCAGAGCGCGGGCGTTCGTTTCCAGCGCCTTAACGGCGCGGGTGTCCTGTTCGATCAGCGTGACCGTGTAGCCCCGGCTGGCGGCTTCCAGCCCGATTGCGCCGCTGCCGCCGTGCAGGTCTATGAATGTCCCCGTGGGCGCGCGGGCCGCCAGCAGATCGAACAGGCTCTTGCGGATGCGTGCCCCGCTGGGACGGGCGCTGTCCGGTACTTTCAGGCTGCGGCCCCGCGCACTGCCCCCCAGAATCCGCACGCTCAAAGCAGGCTCCCCGCTGGGCGTCTCATGGTGTCAGGGCCTCATACGCTTCAAAACCCTCCAGCGCCCCGGCCTCCAGCAGCCAGTCTTCCTCCCCCTTCCGGGCCTGCCCGGACTGCACCAGCCGGTTCAACTCGGCGTCCACACGCTGGGACACGCGGCGCAGGGGCATCCCGTCTGCGCCCTCCACGCCGCGCCACGTCAGGAAGCTGCGGTGAAAGGCGGGCAGGGCGTCCAGGCCGACGCGGGTTTCCAGTTCGCGCCAGGACAGTGCAGGTTCAGGGGCAGGGTCAGCGGCAGGGGATTCAGCAGTCATCTCGCCTGTTCTACCCTGCCCGCCCTGCCGGGTACAATGGCCCCATGAGCGATCTGCTGCCGTCCCATCCCAGCGACGCAGGCCCTAGCGACGCGGACCTCAGCGACGCGCTGGAGGACCTGCCTGCTGGCGTGCTGCCGCAGGAACTGGAGGCCCTGGGCGGCCAACTGGTCTGGCGTATCGGCAAGGACGACGTCAGCGACGACGTGATCGTGCGGCTGGGCTACGCCTCGGCCACGCCGCGTTTTGCCCATCTGCCCAGACTCCGCAGCGCGGGCGACGCCGATCTGCTGCTGGCCGTGAGCGAGGGGCGCGTGGTGATCGAGTGGGTAGATTGATCCTGTCCGTCCCCCCGGTGACCCATCTGGTGGCGCATCTGGTAACGCTGTGATCATCGAGGCTGGGCGGCACTTCACCCTGCACGCCCCTGGTTCGCCGGAAGAAACGCTGGCCTTCGTGCGCGATCCGGCCCGCGCCCTGTCACGCCTGCACTTTCTGCGTGGATTGAATGTCGAGGGTCATGAGGTGCGCGGCGAGCTGCTGGTGCCCCTGCCCGTGCTGGGCGAGGCCGATCTGCCCTTTCTGTGCCTGCTGGCCCACACCCCCGACGGCGCGACCTTGACGCCCCAGCCCATCGAGGGCGAACGCGCCTGGGTAGAAGTCACCGGACAGGCCCAGGTGATGGAAGGGGCGCAGACTGCCCAGAGCGGCGAAACGCGGGTAGAGGTGGCCTTCAATTTTCTGTTCCGCGCCCACCTCGCCACACCGGATGCCCAGGGCTGGGGCGGCGCGGCCTTCGAGAAGATGGTTCGCGCCGCCGCTGGCCGCACATTGGAGCGGGTCACGCGCGAGCTGCCCGAAGGTTTGCGCGAGGCGCTGGAAGCGGGCTGAAGAGGAGACCGGACAGGCTGCCATTCCCGTCCCGTACATCAAAAAAAGAGGCAGACCAATCGGCCCACCCCTCCTCTAAAACGGACTTTACTCCTCGGGGAATTCCATCGTGCGCGCGTCGCTCCACAAGCCTTCCAGATCGTAATACTCGCGGGCTTCCTTGGTCATGATATGCACCACGATGCTGCCGAAGGACAGCAGTAGCCAGCGCTCGCTGGGGCCTTCGACGCTGGGGCGCGGCAGTCCGGCCTCCATCGCCTTGATACGGACATTTTCCTGCACGGCGTTGAGTTGCAGGCCAGCGGTGGCGGTGCAGACCACGAAGTATTCCAGCGTGCTGCTCACGTCCGAGAGGTCCAGCACGCGCACGTCCTCGGCGCGGCGCTCGCGGGCGGCGTCCACGATGGCGCGGAGCTGGGTCTGGTCCAGTTGGCGGGCAGAGGGTGTGGCGGGGGTATTCGGCTTGGTGTTCAGGGTCATGGGGTCTCCGTGGGGGGTGGGGCGCTGGGCGTCGTTGGAACACTGGGCGTTACTGGAACACTGGGCGTCATCAGGGCACTGGGCAGCACACGTGGCGGTGCCTTCAGTTGGGCGTAAGGAAAAAGCGCCGCGAGCTGTTCGCGGGCGTCCACACCCAGCAGGATACCAACCTCGCCCGCCTCAACCGGGAAACGCTCACCCTGAAGACGCGGCAGACCCAGCAGATCGGCCAGCGCGCCCGCGTCGGCCACGTCCTGATCGGTAAACACCTGACTGGCCTCGCGGCTCTCGGGGGCCACGCGGACCTCGACTTGCGCGTAGCCCAGGGCTGTCAGGGCGCGTTCCACGGCCTCCCCCAACCCCGCGCCGCTGGCGTCCACCACGCTGACCTTCACGTCCGGCGTGGGCGAGGCGGGCGTGGGCTGATCGCCCCACAGCTTCTCCAGCCCCTCGCGGTTGACCGCCAGATTGAAGCTGCCGGGAATGGTGTCGGTGGGCAGCGTGGCGAAACTGAGTTTGAGATTGGATAAGTACGGTCTGAGCGCCGTGAGCAGTTCGGGATCGGCGTTGGTCTCTACCCCATTGCCGATGCCGCCCAGCAGGGTGGGCAGCGCCGCCAGCCCGCGTGGACTGCGGAGTCTGGCCGCCAGTTGCGCCAGCGCCTGTTTCTGGTGATCGATGCGCCCGTAATCGTCCCCAAAGCCCTTGCGGACGCGCAGGTACAGCACGGCCTCCTTGCCGCCTAAGTGGCGCGGTCCGGCGTCCAACTTCAGGTTCACCCCGGCGGCGTTGTCCACCCACTCGATGCCGCCTTCCGGCACGGTCACGTCCAGGCCGCCCAGCGCGTCGATCACCCGCTCGACGTAATCGGTGCGGACCACCACGTAGGAGTCCACCCGCTCGCCCACCACGGTTTCCACCGCGCGGGTCAGTGCTTCCGGGCCGCCCGAACCGTAGCGGCTGTTGACCTTCTGGACGCTGGGACGCTCCCCCGGATCAAAGGGGCCGACATTGGTGTCGCGCGGGATGTTCAGCACCCGCACGCGCGAACCGTCCACCTTGACCACCATCAAGGTGTCGGTGTTGGGCGGCTCCAGTGCGCCCACGGGGTTGTCCTGGTCCTTGCAGGGTTGGTGGTAGTAGCAGTACACGATGTCGCGTCCGGCCAGCAGCACCGTGAACTGCGGCGCGGTTCCCGCGGTCAGTGCCAGCCGGGACGCGCCGCCTGCCCCCTGAAGCAGCGCCAGCCCGCCCAGGGTCAGCGCCGCCAGACTGAGGCCGAACGTCTGGAAGGCACGCAGCCGCGCCAGGGGGCGTTTCGGTCGGGGCGGAATCTGCGAGGGAGCCGTCACTGGAAAGCGGAGGTGGATGCGGGCTGAACCGGGGGACTGTCGACCAGGGCGCTGGCCGTCAGATGGGCGCAGCACGGCAGCGCGTGGTACGAGCGCAGCGTGCGCGGATGCACCGTGATGCCCTTGCCCTGAAGGTAGGTCACCTTGGAGATGATGGCCCTTTCCAGCGCCGCGTTCAGGTCCTGCAAGGCCAGTTCACGAATGTCGGCGTTCACGCCCCGTCCGGGTTCGGACACGTCGGCGATGTACACGCACTGCGCCACCCGGTTGCCGCCGCGTGGGCCAGTGGTGTGGTCCTCGACGGCCTCCAGCACCACCAGGTCTGCGTAGCCCCAGCGTTCCAGCAGGGTGCGCCCGGCCCGGCCATGCAGCGCCAGCGGGTGCAGCCCGTCAATCTCGCATTCCGGCGGTGCGAGGCGCAGCAGTTCGGCGTCCGGCAGATCACGGGCAATGTCGTGCAGGATGCCTGCCGCGTAGGCCCGCCCTGTATCCAGCCCATTGGCCGCCGCAATTTGCGCGGCCAGTTCGGCCACCCGCACGACATGTTCGTAGCGCCGTGGCCGGACCATCAGGCGCACGCGCTCTTCCCACCCGGTCCAGGCGGCAGAATGGGCGTGCAGTTTCAGAACGTGGGCAATCACAGAGACAATCGCCGGGCCTGCTGGCCACTCCTCCACTTCATCTGCACATTATACGCTGCCCGGCTGACGGAGAGTTGAACCAGATGACAGTCGGAGTAAGTTTTAGACTCATACTTAACTCATAAACTGTTATCGTAGCTGGAGGTCCATGATGGCCCATCACCCCCTGAAGACCGCCCGCATGTGGTCAGGAAGTGTTCAGGGCACGCTGACTGGGGCAGTCTCTTCCACACTCAGGCTCACGGTGACATTTTCCAGGGCCTGCGCGCCCGCTGGCAGGTCCAGCCGCACCGGGGCGCTGTAGCTGCCGGGGCGGTAGACCACCGTGCCGCTGATCTCGCGCAGGCGGGCCAGCAGATCAGGGGCGGCCACCACCCGCACGGTGCTGGGCTGAATACTGCGGGCCGTGACTCTCAACGTGTCGGGCGGGGGATTCAGGGTCACGGGCAGGGTCTTGATCGGCAGCTCTCCGGTGTCCAGACGGCGCACCGTGACCGTGGCCGGGTTGATCTGGAGGCCCTCGACGGGTTGTCCCGCCTCGTCCAGCGCGATCAGCGGCACCTCCCGCTCGGAGGCGGCCCCCAGACTTTCCGGGCTGGTCACCAGTTTCGACACCTGCACGATCACCCGTCCGGGTCCGGTCACGCGGGCCTCTGCGGGCGTGACCGTGTAACGCGGCAGACTGGCCTCCGGCGGCGTGACCACGCTCAGGACGAGGGGCAGCGTGCGGGTCAGTTGCGTGTCCACGAAGCCCTGCACGGTGTCCGGCGATTTGCGGCTGACCGTGGTGCCGTTCGGCGCGGCCACCGTCACAGGCCGCGTGAAGCTGCCTTCCGGCGCGCCGGTCACGTCCACGATGGCCTCGATGTTCCCGGCGCGCAGTTCGCGCAACCGCTCGGGCCGCCCGGAGAGGGTCACGCGCACCGTGCCCGGATTCAGGTCGCTGGTGGCGCGGGTGCCCTCGCCGCGTCCCCCGGTGGTGTCGCGCACCGTGACGGGCACGTCGTAGCCCTGTTCCACGTTGGCCCGGCGGTCCGCCGTCGCCACGAACCACAGCGTTACCGCCACCGCCACCGCCAGCAGCTTTGGCCCCAGATTGTGGACGCTGCGCCCCCAGGCATAACGCGGCTCCAGCCAGCGCCGCCATGCGGGCGGTTCCTGCAAGGGTGAGCTGGAATCGCCGCCGCTCACGTCCCTTCCTTGTGGATCTCGGGGCGCGCTTCAGGACGGGACCTGCTTTCTGGTCTGGGTTCTTCCTCTTCCGGCTCCTGCGTCGTTTCCGGTGGGGTGACCTTGCCCGGCGCGGCAGGGCGGCCCGCAGGATAGTCGTAGACCAGTTCGCGCAGTTGCTCGCGCAGTTCGGTGCCGTTCAGGTCCGGTCCCAGGCGTCCGGCCAGCGCGATCCTCATGCTGCCGCGTTCCTCGCTGACCACCAGCACCACCGCGTCGGTCAGTTCCGACAGGCCAATGGCGGCGCGGTGGCGGGTGCCGTAGCGGCGGTAGGTGCCGTCGGCGGGTTGCAGCGGAAACAGGCAGCCCGCCGCCACCACGCGTGCCCCTTGCAGGATGATGCCGCCGTCGTGCAGCGGGGCGTTGCGGGCAAACAGCGCTTCCAGAAACGGCACGCTGACCAGGGCGTCGATGCCCACCCCTGTCTCGGCGTACTCGCCCAGCGGCGTGCGGCGCTCGATGGCGATCAGCGCGCCGGTCTTGCGCTCGGCCAGACGCTCCATCGCGCGGGCCAGGTCCTGCAAGGCGGCTCCGCTGGCGCTAGCGTCACGCCCACGCGGGCGGCCCACCCGTTCCAGCGCGGCCCGCAATTCCGGCTGAAACAATACCAGCAGCGCGAAGATGCCCACCGTTCCAGCGCGGCCCAGCAGATACGTGAGGGTGGTCAGCCCCAGCAGTTGCGCCGCCACCCACACCCCGGCGAACACCAGAATCCCGCGCACCACGTTTACCGCCCGCGTTCCGGCCACCAGCAGGTACGCCTGATAGATCAGGAAAGCGACCACGACGATATCCAGCACATCCTGGACACCAATCTGGCCGAACGGGGTAGTCATAAGAGGAACGGCGGACTCCTTGAGAAAAGCTGCGGGCGGGAAGGCGGGTCAACGTGCGGGTTGCGCGCTTACTATACGGTCTGCCCGCATTTCACTTTCCTGAAGCTCTTTCTGGAGGACCACCCATGAACATTCGTTTTCTCGGCCACAGCACCTTTTTGCTCCAGAGCGGCGATCACCGCCTGCTGATCGATCCGTTTATTACCGGCAATCCCAAATCCCCGGTCACGCTGGAAGAGGCCCTGACCTGGAAACTGAGCGCGGTGCTGATCAGCCACGCGCACGGCGATCACTGGGGAGACGCGATGGCCTTCGGCAAGGTGGGCACGCCCATCATCGCCACCGCCGAGATCGGGGGCTACGCGCAGAAGCACGGCGCGGTGAATGCTGTCGGGATGAATATCGGCGGCACCTACGCGGCAGAGTGGGGCAGGCTGACGCTGACCCCCGCGTGGCACAGCAGCTCGTTCCCCGACGGCACCTACGGCGGGATGCCCACCGGACTGGTGATCGAGATGGGCGGTAAACGGGTCTACTTTGCCGGGGACACCTGCCTGTTTTCCGACATGCGTCTGATCGGGGACCGGGGCCTGGACGCCGCGATCCTGCCCGTGGGCGATCACTACACGATGGGGCCGGAGGAAGCTGCCCGCGCGCTGGAGCTGCTGCGCCCGAAAGTCGCCATTCCTATGCACTTCGGCACCATGCCGATCCTGACCGGCGATCCCCAGGTCTTCAAGCGGGGCGGCGAGGCGCAGGGCGTGGATGTGCGGATTCTGGAGCCAGGGGAAACGACAGAAATCTGAGAAAAATTGTCGCCGTCAGCTCTCCACCAGATGCGACTGCACGGCGATATCCCCGTAAGCCTCGGCCTGCTCCACGCTGAATTCGCCCTCCTTGACGCCTTCGAGGAGGGCGGCGAAGTAGGTCGCCTGCTCATTCCAGTTCTGCGCGGGCAGGCCCCGGAAGGTGAAGTGGCGCAACCGGGTTCCGAAGGCGCGCAGGGCGTGCAGGGCGTCTGCCAGGGTCAGGCGGTCCCGCGAGAGCAGCGGCGTATCCACCTGCCGCACGGCGTTCTGCGCGGCGCGGACCAGTTTTGCCAGACTGCCCGCCGGGTTGCGCGGGCGTTCGCGGCGCGGCAGGTCCAACGTGACGGGCCGGGCCGCGATCAGGCCCTCGCGTTCGCGGCGGCGGGCCATTAAAAAGCCCACCAGTTCGTCCAGTTCGGCCAGCGCCTCGACGCCTTCCAGCAAAACGTCGAGCAGTTCGTCGGGGGCGTCCTCGTGCCACGCTTCCGGCTCGGGCTGGGGCAGCAGCAATCGGGCTTTCAGGGCAATGACGGTGGCCAGGGTGGGCAGCAGATCGGGGTGCGCCTCGGCAAAGCTGCCTCCGGTCAACCGCTGCACCCAGGCCAGCACCCCGCGCGTTAGCGTCAGCAGGCCCACCTCCTGCGGCAGCACGCGCCCGGCCCGCAAGGCAGAGGCAAGTTCGGCCAGCGTGCCAGCAAAGACAGGCAATTCCACGACGAAGCCGTCAGAGAGCGCGGTGACAGTCAAGGTTCCAGCCTTCACAGCTTCAGAAAGCCCACCTTCTCGCGCACTTCTGCCATCACGGGCGCGGCGATGGCGCGGGCTTCCTTCGCGCCCTGTGCCAGCGCGTCGCGGATGTCGTCCGGGCGCTGCGCCAGTTCCGCCGCCCGCTCCTGAATGGGGGAGAGGGCCGCCGTCACGCCTTCCATCAGCTTCTTCTTGCAGTCCACGCAGCCGATCCCGGCGCGGCGGCATTCCACATTCACCATCTCGATCGTGGGCAGGTCTGAAAACAGCTTGTGGTAATCGAAGATCAGGCACACGTCGGGGTTGCCGGGGTCCGTGCGGCGCACGCGGGCCGGATCGGTGGGGGCGGCCCGCAGCTTCTGCCAGATGCTGTCCAGCGGCTCCAGCAGACCCAGGGTGCTGTTCTCGCCCTTGCTCTTGCTCATCTTGCCGTGGCCGTCCACGCCGGGAATCCGCAGGGCGTCCTTGTTGTAGACGGCTCTGGGTTCGGGGAACGTGTCGCCAAAGGTGTGGTTGAAGCGCCGGGCGATCTCGCGCGTCAGCTCGATGTGCTGGGTCTGATCCTCACCCACGGGGACGGTGTCGGCCTTGTACAGCAGGATGTCGGCGGCCATGAGGACCGGGTACATCAGCAGTCCGGCTGGAACGCTTTCTAACTGCCCGGCCTTGTCCTTGTACTGGGTCATGCGTTCCAGCTCGCCCACCGGGGTCAGGTTGGTGAAGATCCAGCTCAGTTCCTGATGCTCGGGGACGTGAGACTGTGCGAAAAAGACCACCTTGCTGGGGTCCAGGCCCACCGCGAAGTTCGCCAGCGCCATCTCGTAGGTGCGCTGGGCCAGCAGTCTGGGATCAAAGGCCGCCGGATTGGTCAGCGCGTGCAGGTCCACCACGCAGTAGATGCTGCTTTTGCCGTACTGCTCACCCAGCGTGACGTAGTTCCGCATGGCCCCGAAGTAGTTGCCGATATGGGGTTGACCCGTGGGCTGAATTCCTGAAAAGACACGCGACATAACAGAGGGCATTCTAGCGGGCCGGGGGTGGCTGCTCTGCGCGACTGGCAGAGTGGTGGCGCAACGTTCTGGAGCGGCAGCAAAAGAAAACAGGCAACCCATTCGCGGGCTGCCTGTTTTGTAAAGAGAGGGGGTTCAGGGACTGGCGGGAGTCGCGGGCGTTGTCTCGCTGGCTGGAGGCGTGGCGCTGTCCGTGGGCGCAGTATCCGTGGGCGCAGCCTCGGCAGGAGCGGCGGAGTCCGGCGTACCGGGCGCGGCGCTGTCTGGAGTTCCTGGGGTTGTCGGGGTGGCGGGCGTGCCAGGAGTCGCGGGCGCACCCGGCGCAGGCGTCGTCGGTGCGGGTTCGGCGGCGGCCACGCGCTTGGCCTGGGCGGCCAGCACTTTTTCCAGATTGTCGGTGGGCTTCAGGGCCTCGACTTCCTTGGTCACGAACGCCTGTCCGGCCTCGCCCTTCTTGGCGGCCAGCACCTGCGGCTCGATCTGGGCGCGCACCGCGCTCAGGGGCTGGGTCACGGCCTGTTTCAGATCGGTGGCATACAGCACCGAGAAGCGCTCGCCCACCTTGACCACGTCGCTCAGGCTGCCCTCGCCCGCGTCCTTGAGGGCCGTGGCCCCGAAGACGGCAGCTTCCAGTTCGGGGCTGAGTTTGCTGTCGCCCGCAGTCACGGAGCCGCGTTCGCTGACGGTGGCCCCGGCCTTTCCAGCAGCCCCTGTGAAGTCCTCGCCCTTCCAGTCGGCGCGGAAGGCCAGTGCCTGATTGCGGTCACGGAAGCTGGCCTCGCTGACGCTGGCGCTGGCGGGGGTCTGGAACTGCGCCTTGTTCTCGTCGTAATACGCCTGCAAATCGGCGTCGCTGACCTTCACGTCACGCGCGCCGTAGGCGGCCAGCCCCTGCGCGATGTCCTGGCGGGTGCCGGTCAGGGCCAGCTTCAGCTTCTCGGCGATGGCGGGCGCGGCGTAGGTCTGGATCAATCCCTGCGTCACCTGCGGCTTGAGGATGCCGTTGACCAGTCCGGCGGCCTGCTCGGGCGGCACCTGCTGAAGCAGAGACGAGAACTGCTGATTGCTGACCACGCCTTCCACCACGTCCGAGTACGGGATATCCCGGCCCGCGACGGTGGCGACGACTGGGTTCTCGGTCTTCCAGTTGGGATCGCTGTACTCGACCTTGGCGTCTTTCTGGAGGCCGTCCAGCCAGCTTTCCAGTGCGGCGTTCTCCTTCTGGGTCTTCAGGGCCGCCATGATGTCGGTCTTGGCTTCTTCAAAAGGCTTGGGGGCAGGGGGCAGGAACTTCTCCACCTGCACGATGTAGAACTTGCCGCCGCTGGCCACCACGTCGGTCAGGCCGCCGTCCGTCAGGGCAAAGGCTGCCGCGCCCACCTCGGCGGGCAGGGCGACCTGGGCCACCGGGCGGGGCACGCCGCTTTCGATGGGGCCGAGTGCGCCGCCCCGGTCCTTGAATTCGGTGCTGTTGGCCGTGGCCAGGGCCGCGAAATCCGCCCCGCCTTTGGCCTGGGTCAGCAGCGCCTCTGCCTTGGCCTTGTCGGCCACCACGATCTGACGGCCCTGAATACGGGCGTCGCTCTGGAAGGCTTCGGGATTCAGGTCGTAGTACAGCTTCGCCTCGGCGTCGGTGGGGGCGGGGGCGGCCTTTTTCAACTCCTCCACCTTGCGCTGCACGGCAAGCTGCTCGCCCACCGATTCACGGTATCCGGCGTCGGTCAGGCCCGCACCTTGCAGGGCGTCGGTCCACGCCTTGTTGTCCTGAAAGTTGTTGGCTTCCCGGACCTTGGTGACCTCGGCGTTCACATCGCCCCGGCTGACCTTGATGTCCTGGGCGGCTGCCGCGACCAGCGCCTGCTGCACCTGGGTGGCCACCACCACGGTCTTGAAATCGTCGCCCAGCACGCCGGTATCGGTGCTGCTCAGCACCGGGTTGGCGCGGCGGGCCTGGTCCAGTTCCTCGGCGGTGATGGTCTGCCCGTTGATGGTCAGGGCGGGCGTGCCGTTGGCCGCGCTGCGGTCGAACAGCCCAGCGATGTTGGGGGTGAACTGGTAGGCCATCCCGACCACCAGAAGCAGGGCCAGCACGATCAGCATGGCGTTGGTGACTTTCTTTCGGTTCACTTGATCTCCTTAAATATTGGTGCTAGCGTACCTGAGCCTTATTGGCCACGCACTCGTAGCTCAGGTGGATAGAGCGTTGGCCTCCGAAGCCAAAGGCCACTGGTTCAAGTCCAGTCGAGTGCACCACTTCCAGAAAGTTGCCACCCTGCGGGGTGGTTTTTTCGTGGCACGGGTTTGTTTAGCGCAGGTGGGTTTAGCCCAGGCAGGTACAGCGCGGATTTGTTCGGCGCAGAGGTCCAGCAAAGACAGGTCCAGCAAACACACGCGCAAGAGTCTAGCATGCAAGGTTAAACGGGCGTGAAGCCGCAAAGTGCGTCGTGGGGCCTGTTTCTGGCTGCCTTCATTCATCTGGAGGTACAGGTGGTGGCCCTGCCCTGTACGCTGGAAGGCATGAGCGATCCTACCTCCGGTTCCAACCCATCGTCCAGCGGCTTGCTGGGTCTGCTGCCCCGTCTGCCCGGCAGTTACGACGGCCCCCAGACGCCCGAAGCGGCCCCCTACGCCCTGGTCGGCGTGGGCGAGGGCACGCTGGCCGCGCATCTGCTTCAGGCGCTGGCCCTGCCCAGCCTGACCCGCACCGGCACCCAGTTCGTGCTGAGCAGCCCCGACGCGGGTGTCGCCGCCACGGATTACGCCGATCTGGCTGAAGTGGCTGGGGCCACTGCCCGCCGCATCAGCACCGGGGGCCGCCCCGACGAGATCGATGTGCTGGTGCCGGGCGGACCGCTGTCCACCTACCATTTCGCGCAGGCGGTGGCCTACGCCAGCGGTCACGCCGGGGAAGCCCAGGCCGCCGACGCCGCGCTGGCCGATCTGGCCGCCCGCTGCTCCCCGGAGATTCTGGAAAACAACCCCGCCCGCGATCTGGCCTGGAGCCTGTGGGGCCGCACGCCGCTGCTGCTGGCCGCCGCTGACGCCGACGCCCTGCCGCACGCATGGCAGCAACTGCTGGCACGCACCGGCAAGACGCTGGCCGTGCCGCTGCTGGGAGACGTGCTGCCCCTGACCAGTGGGGCCTTCGACGCCCGCCACGAGCAGGGCGACGCCAAGGTGGCCCTGATCCTCGGCGACACCGATCCGGCGCTGCTGCTGGCCCGCGAGATTCTGGACTCGCGCATCGACGAGATCATCCACGTTCCGGCCCCGAACGGCGCGCAGGGCTACCCCGCCGCGCTGGCGCTGTGGTACTTCGGCGCGTGGGTGGCCGCTTACCTGGCCGAGCGTTACGGGGCCGAACCGGCAGATCCTGTCGTGCTGGCCCGCGCCCAGGCGGGTCTGAGCGGCGAGGGCGGCAGCGAGGCCACGGGCGACCTGCGCCTGAGTGCCCCGCGCGACGACCTGCGCCGCACCCGCGTGGAAGAGGACCTGCCCGGCTGGGACGGTAACGGGGATGACGACGACGATGTGGACGGTTTCGCTGACCCGGATAACCGCGAGGAGGACTGAGCAGCGCGTGTTCTTCTGCGGATAGGCATTGTGGTGAGGCGGCACCAAGTTCGCGCCTCTCTCACCCCGCCTCCTGAAAGCGTTTCCTGAAGCGAGTTCAGCCATTTTCCTGAAAGCGGGCGTGTCGCACGTCAGGGCGCTATCATGTGGGGCGTGCGGCTGCTGTTGATCTCTGACATTCACGCCAACAACACCGCACTCGGGGCGGTGCTGAAGGACGCGTCCCCCCGCCGTTACGATCAGGTGATCCACCTGGGTGACGCGCTGGGCTACGGTCCCAATCCGCGTGAGGTGCTGGACGTGCTGCGCGATCTGGACGCCGTGTGCATCATGGGCAACCACGATCAGATGCTGCTGGAATACGTGGACGGCAAGCGGGCCACTCGCGACAGCGTGGTCTCGCTGGCCCTGCGCTGGCAGATCGAGCGCCTGTCCGAGCGCGATATCGGCTGGGTCCGCACCTGGCGCGACGGCATCGACGACCCGGATGTGGGCGCGCGTTACCGCCATGGCACCCCGGTCAGTCTGGACGACTACACCGATTCGGTGGCGGCGGCCCGCGAGGTCTTCGGGCAGTGGCAGGGCCGCCTGGGCTTTGTGGGCCACACCCACGTTCCCGCCGTGTATGCCACCCTGAACGCCCCCACGGGCGAGTGGATCAAGGGCCAGTTGTTCCACGACGGCGGCAGTTACATGGTTCCGCCCACCACCCGCGTGATCCTCAACCCCGGCAGCGTGGGCCAGCCGCGCGACGGCAATCCCAGGGCCAGTTACGCCATTTACGACACAGCCCGCTCCCACTTCGAGGTCTTCCGCGTGGCCTACGACATCCCCCGCGCCCAGGAAGCGTCGCTGGAGGCCGGGCTGCCGCAGGTGCTGGCGGCGCGGCTGGCGGTGGGCAAATGAGGGCTGTGGGGTTTGAGTTTCGTCTGTGTCTCCCTCCGGCATGACCCTGCACGCTCCCCTGATCGAACAGGCCGACGCCTTTACCGGCAACGCGTTGCTGCTGACTGGCCCGGCGCGGGTGGGCAAACTGGCCGTGGCCTGGGCCATCGCGGCGGCGCAGAACTGCCAGGGGGCGCGCGGCATGGATGGTGAGGCGTGCGGCGTGTGCCGCTCGTGTCTGGCGCTGGCGGCGGGGGCGCACCCGGACGTGCTGCTGGTGGAGCCGCGTGCCACCACCGCCACCGGCAAGGCGGCGCGGCGCAAGCTGATCCCCATCGGCGCGGTGCTGCGGGAACGCGATAAGACCCGCGAGTACGAGACGCACATCTATGAATTTCTGGAGGTGCGCCCCAGCTTTGCCCGCCGGGTGGTGATCGTCAACGGTGCGGAACACCTGGGACCGGAAGCCGCCAACGCCCTGCTCAAGCTGGTGGAGGAACCCCCGCACCGCGCCCTGTTCCTGTTTCTGGCCGAGGACCGCCGTTCGGTGCTGCCCACCATCGTCAGCCGCAGCTCTCGCCTGGGCGTGGCCCCGCTGCCCGATCACACCATCGAGTCGGCGCTGATCCGCTCCGGGCACGAGGCCGACGCCGAACTGGTGGCCTTCGCCGCCGGACGCGCGGGCGTGCTGGCTGATCTGGAAGGCGTGCGCGGCGCACTGGAAGACGCCCGCGAACTGGACAATTCGCTGGGCGTGGGCCTGCTGAGCGCGCTGGAGGCCGCCGAGCGCTTGGAGAAACGCTTCGATCCAGCGTGGCACCCCGAAGCGTTGCGCTTCACCTGGCGGCAGCGCCCCGCCCACGAGCGTGCCCGTGCCGACACCGCACTGGACGCCCTGCAAAGCGCGCTGGAGGCGTATGCCAGCCCCAGCCTCAGCTTTCAGGTGTTTGCCCTGAACGTGCGCGAGGCGTTTGGTCTGAGCTGAAGGTGGGAAGCCAGTTGGTTCTCAGCCTGGAGTCGGGGGCCGGGGCTTGCTGACCTGCTGGCGGCCAGTCATGGCGCGGCCCAGCGTGACCTCGTCGGCGTATTCCAGCGCCCCGCCCACGGGCAATCCGTAGGCGATGCGGCTGACGGTTGCGCCCAGCGGCTCCAGCAGGCGCTGAAGGTAGAATGCGGTGGCGTCACCCTCCACGGTGGTTCCGGTGGCCAGAATCACTTCCTGACCGTCGGTGACGCGTGGCAGCAGCGGCTTGATGTGAAGCTGCTCGGGACCCACACCGTTCATGGGACTCAGGACGCCGTGCAGGACGTGATACAACCCCCGGTACTCACCGCTGCGCTCGATGGCGATCACGTCGCCGGGTTCCTCCACCACACAGATGATCGCCTGATCGCGCGCCGGATCGCTGCACACGTCGCAGACCTCGGCGTCGGTGATGTTGAAACAGACCGGGCAACTGTGCAGATCGCGCTTGGCCGACAGCAGCGAATTTGCCAGCCGCTCGATGTCTTCACGCGGCTGCTCGAACAGGTAGAAGGCCAGCCGCTGCGCGCTTTTGGGGCCAATCCCCGGCAGGCGCGACAGCTCGCGGATCAGCGCGACGAGGGAAGGGGGGTATTTCATGGGCGAGAACCGCTTACGGCCTTATCAGCAGCCCACTGATGCAAGTACCGCGTCCTCAAAATCCGGGAATTCCCAGCCCGCGCGTGGCGTCCTGCTGCAACGCGTCGGCCTTGGCGCTGGCGTCCTGCACGGCCACCAGGATCAGGTCTTCCAGGGCTTCCACGTCGCTGGGGTCCACCGCTTCGGGCTTGATCTTCAGGGCTGTGACCTTGCCGTGGCCGTTCATGGTGACCGTCACCAGGCCGCTGGCGCTGCCTTCCACCGACTTGGCGGCCAGCTCTTCCTGAATCCTGGCGGCGGCTCCCTGGGCCTGTTGCATCTGCTTCATCAGTTTCTTCATGTCCATAGTGCTGTCCATTCTAGCCGGGGTGGGTGGCAGGGAAGGTGGCTTGATTCGGCTGGAGATCGGGTTGGATGGTGGGCCAGCGTTTGGGCCTTGATCCGCCTTTGCCCACGCGCAGGCGGCGTATGTTGGGGGCAATGTTGGTAGACCAGTTGGGACGGCCCCTGCGAGACCTGCGGATCAGCGTGACGGACCGCTGCAATCTGCGCTGCACCTATTGCATGCCCGCCGGGATCTTCGGCCCCGACTATGCCTTCCTGCCCCGCGCCGAACTGCTGAGCTTCGAGGAAATCGAGCGGCTGGCCCGCACTTTCGTCTCGCTGGGCGTGCAGAAGCTGCGAATCACCGGGGGCGAACCCACGCTGCGCCGCGATCTGCCCGAGCTGATCTCACGCCTCGCAAAGATTGACGGCGTGCAAGACATCGCCCTGACCACCAACGGACTGCTGCTGCCCCGCATGTCGGCAGAGTTGCGGGCGGCGGGCCTGGACCGCGTGACGGTCAGCATCGACAGCCTCGATCCAGAGGTCTTCGGGCGCATGAACGGCCTGGGAACGCACCCGCAGAAGGTGCTGGACGGCATCGAGGCCGCGCTGACGGCGGGCCTGGGGGTCAAGATCAATACGGTGGTGCAGCGCGGCGTCAACGAGGATGGCCTGCGGAACCTGTGGCTGGCCCTGCGCGATAAGGCGGTGCTGCGCTTTATCGAGTTCATGGACGTGGGCAATCACAACGGCTGGAATCTGGACAGCGTGGTGCCCTCGCGCGAGGTGCTGGCCCGCCTGAGCGCGGACGGCACCGGGGCGGAGTTTGAGGCCCTGAATCCCAATTACACCGGGGAGGTGGCGGCCCGGCACGTCAGCGCGGACGGCCATGAGGTGGGGCTGATTTCCTCGGTCAGCGCGCCGTTCTGCGGAGATTGCTCGCGGGCGCGCATCTCGGCGGTGGGCGTGCTTTACACCTGTCTGTTTGCCGGAAGCGGCACCGATCTGCGTGCCCCACTGCGCGCCGGGGCAGACGACGAGGCGATGCGTACCCTGGTTTCGGAAGTCTGGAGTGCGCGCACAGACCGCTACAGCGAGGAACGCGGCGAGGTCACCCGCGGGCAGAAGGACCGACAGAAAGTCGAGATGTCGCACATCGGCGGCTAGCGGCAGACCGCTGTGGGCGGGTGTCCCCCAGAGCGTTGCGAAATTTCTTGACCCGGTCAATGGGGCCATGCTGGGGTTCCGTGTCACAGGTCTGTCTGCCCGTCTGGAACGCGGTTTCTGGCTCAACTGCCGTTTTATTGCCCCTCTCCCAGTACAGCCATTCACCACCCGAACTGGAGAATGGAAGGTCTTCCGGGTGTAATCTTTTCATGAGACACTGTCCAGACAAGCTTGTGTACCTCGGACACTAACTTTAAGATAGGCTCAAGCTCATGCCTGTGTATAAAAATGCACGCGCGGAGTGCCCCGGAGGGATGCATGGCGAAATACCCGCTGATCAAATCGACCTTGAAAGACCGGCTGCTGGGTGGCCACTATGTCGAGGGCCTGCCGCTGCCCAGCGAGCCGCAACTGGCCCGCGAATTCGAGGTCTCGCGCATGACCGCCCGCCGCGCCATCGATGAACTGGAGCGCGAGGGCTACGTGTACCGCGTGCAGGGCGCGGGCACCTTTCCCACCGGCAAGCGCTTCCGCCAGGGCACCTTTCGCGTGCGGCCCTTCAAAGAATGGGCGCGGCACCCCGATCACCGTACCACCGTCCTGCGCGCCATGCAGATCGAGGCCACGCCCGAGATTGCCATCGTGCTGCAAATCCAGGCGGGCGATCCGGTGATTTTTGTCCACCGCCTGCGGAACGCCGGGGACGAGGCGCTGGTCATCGAGAAACGCTACGTGAACGCCGCGCTGGCTCCCGGTCTGCTGGACCAGAACCTGAATGCCGAGAGCATCCACGAAACGATGGTCAGCATGGGCGTTCCAATGGCCCGCGTGGAGCAGAATCTGGAGGCCGTCAATCTGCGCCAGGAAGAGGCGGACCTGCTGCGCGTGCCGCTGGGCACTGCCGCCTTTCTGCTGCGGCGTACCACGTACAGCGGCACCAAACGCGCCAGCTATGTCAACTACTGGGTGCGTGGGGACCGCTACGCCTTTCAGGACACCTTCGAGCCGTGAGCGCAACGGTGAACGGCGGCGGGATAGGTTGATCTCCCGCCGCTTTTTCCTGATTGACAGGGACCACAAAAAACCGCCCCCAATCAGGAGGCGGTCTTTTTTAATGCGCGTGCTTCAGGCGGCTTTGTTGTTGCGCGCGCCCTGGGCGGCGTCCACCAGTGCCTTGAAGGCTTCGGGTTCGCGGGCGGCGATATCGGCCAGCACCTTGCGGTTCAGCTCGATCCCGGCCAGTTTCAGTCCACCGATGAAGGTGGAGTAGTTCATGCCGTGCAGGCGTGCGCCCGCGTTGATGCGCTGAATCCACAGGCGGCGGAAATCGCGCTTCTTGTTGCGGCGATCCCGGTACTCGTAGGTGGCGGCGTTCAGCAGGGTCTGGAAGGCGTTGCGGTACTGGCGGCTGCGTGAACCCCAGAAGCCCTTGGCGCGCTTCAGCACCTTCTTGTGGCGGCGGCGGCGGACGATGCCGGTCTTGACGCGAGGCATTATTTGCCACCCTTATAGGGCAGCGCTTTTTTCATGCGCGCCCACTCGCTGTGGGCCAGCACGAAGCCCTTGCCCTTGCCGCGAATCTCGTCGCCGCTCTTGCCGGTGTTCTGGTGGCGCTTGCCGCTTTTAAACGCCATCACCTTGCCAGTGCCGGTGATCTTGATCCGGCGCACGGCGCTCTTGAGTGTCTTCATCTTGGGCATGGTTGGCCCTCCTGTTTAGTCCGCTCACATCGGTATTAACCGCGCTTGCGTCTGGGGTTCGGGCCGCTCAGGCTTTTGCTGCGTGAATGAACACCGCTGCGCCTGTGCCGTTGGTCTGCCCTGCCCCACTTGACCAAGAGAAGACTATACGCGAGTCGGGCAGGCCAGGGCAAGAGGGAGAGAAGGTTGCAGATGCCTCCTGCTTACTGGCTTCAATCCTCCAGCATCTGCCGTCCCAGCGCCGTGTAAGCCGTGTCGTCCGTCGGCGGATGCGTCAGGCCCGCACGGGCGTCGCGCAGCAGCTTTTCCAGGGGCAGGGCCGCGCTCAGGGCTGCGCCGCCCGCCGTGCGCGAGGCCAGATCGGTGGCGAACACTGCCGCACCTGTTGCGTGGGCTTTCGCCGCGCCGATGCCAGGAATCGAGGCAGCGCTGGGGTCCGCGTCCCAGCGGGCGGCGGATTCCAGCAGTAGTGCCCGCGCGGCGTGCAGGGCAGCGGCGGTGCGGCCCACGTTCTCCTGAATGCGCGGCAGGGTGGCAATCGGTGCGCCCAGGGCGGTGGGAACGCGCACGCGGGCGTAAGTGCTGATGGCGTCCAGTGCAGCGAACCCCACCCCCAGGTAGGTGGCCGCAATCGCCGTCCAGAACCACGCGCTGCTGGCGGGCTGGCCGGGAGCGGGGGGCGCATGCAGCGTGGCGGGCGCGTTCGTGAA
Organism: Deinococcus marmoris DSM 12784; assembly: GCF_000701405.1. Classification (GTDB taxonomy): domain Bacteria; phylum Deinococcota; class Deinococci; order Deinococcales; family Deinococcaceae; genus Deinococcus; species Deinococcus marmoris. The sequence goes on along the minus strand of NZ_JNIV01000046.1, from coordinate 10,790 downwards.
GACCACGTCGTGGCTGCCGCTGCCGCGCAGGGCCAGCGCCCCCTGCCACGTTTCCTCGATCTGAACACCGGGACCCGCCATGTCCATCCAGTAGCGGCCCACCTGCCCGTCGGGTGTGGCGGCGGTCACCAGTGCCCAGCGCAGCGCCCGCACCCCCGTGGACCACGTTTTGCGCCCGGTAATGCTCCAGCCGCCGCCCTCGAAGCTCTCGCCCTGCGGTGCGGCGCGGGTCCGGGGCAAACCGCCGCGTGATGGGCTGCCCAGGTCGGGTTCGCTGGCCAGGGCGTTCAGGAGTTCGCCGCGCACGCCAGCCTCGGCCACCACTTTCAGCAGCGGCTCCGGCAGGGTGCGCCCCTGAAACGCCGCCCCGGTCACATGCCCGTGCATAGCCAGAATCAGCGCCAGGCTGGCATCCGCCGCGCCCAGCGTCAGTTGCGCCCGCGCGAACTGCGACAGGTTGGCCCCCAGACCTCCCCGGCTCTCTGGGACGGCCAGACGGGTGTAACCGCTCTCCGACAGCGCCCTGGCGGCCTCCGGCGTCACGTCCTGCGCCGCCTCGCAGTCGGCGGCGTGCTGGCGGATGGCGTTGGCGGCGCGGTCCACCACCTCGGCCTGTGCAGGGGTCAGTTCAGAGGGCGGCGGGAAGGAGGTCACGCCGTACAGGGTAAAGGCTGGGTGCTGCCCCGAATGGTCTCTCAGCGCTCGCCCGGGCCAGTCACGCTGATCAGCACGCCCCTGTATTCGCCGGGGGTGATCAGGCCCATCGCCATCGCGTGTCCGGCGGCGTTCAGGCTGTCGGCGGCCAGCACCAGATCGACACCCGCGCGGGCCAGTTCGGTGCGCAGTTTCAGCACGGCCTCGTCCTGAAACGCGCCCGTGATGTCGCGGATATACACGGCCAGCACGCGGCCTGCGTACTTGCGGACCACCTCGGAGTAGATCAGGGCGTCCTGCTCACCGCTGTCGCCGATCAGCACGAATTTCAGGTCCGGGAAGCGCTCGAAGAGGCGGTCGATGACGCCATGTTTGTGGCCGCCGTGTCCGGCCAGCAGGCCCGCGCCCCAGCTCCGCAGGAAGATCGGCCCCAGCGGAATGCGGCGGTAGTCCAGAAACTGCCACAGCAGATCAAAGAAGTTCCAGGGGCTGCTGGACACGTAGAAGACTGGATTGCGGCCCTCGCCCTCGCGGATCAGTGCGCGGTACAGCGCCCCCACACCGGGAAACGGCGAGCGGGTGCGGGCGTTGCCGGTCAGGGCGGTGACCAGCATACGCGGCAGGCTGGTCACGTCCGACTGGATCACGGTGTCGTCGAGGTCGCTGATCACGCCGAAGCGGGCCGCGCCAATGACCTGCACGCGGGCGCGGGTCTGGCCCTCCTTGCCCTCAATATTCAGGGCCGCCTCGTGCCAGCCGCCGGGCAGCGGGCTGAGGGGCGTGAAGGTCAGGGTGAAATAGCCGTTGTCGTCGCTGACTGCGCTGGCGCTGATGCCGTCCAGCACGCCGTTGACCCTGACGCCGCCCACCTCGCGCGAGAACAGGCGGCGCATGCTGTTGAGAAAGTTGCGCCAGCGCCGGTCCCCGATGGCGGGCGGCGACATGGTGCGCGGCAGCAGCACGCGGCCCATCAGCTCGGCACCGTGCGGGGTTCCCCAGCCCACGTAGGGCTGCAAAAGCAGTTTTCCGCGTGCCCGGCGCGGCTGCACGTAGTTGCTGATGGCCCGGTCCGCTGCCAGGACCGCGCGCTCGACGGCGGGCAGCGCCAGTTTGAAGGCCGTCTTGACGGGATTCACAACGGCAGTCTACGGGTCCGCGCAGGCCGGAGGTCTGCCCCACCCTTCACCGTTCGCCGGGGGAGGCCGGAGCAGTCGGCAGGCGTCAATGGACCCGCACGCCCTTGGTCAGCGGCTGCTTGCGGACCCAGGTGATAAAACGCTGGATTTCCTCGCGCTCCAGCATGGCTTCCACCGTGTTCAGCTCGTTGGCCAGTTCCGAATTGCTGAAGGTCTTTTGCAAGTAGCCCTGACAGGCCGCGCACATCCGCACGGTGGGAATGTCGCCGGGCTTGACGCCCTGCCGCCGCCCCTGCGATTTGGGGACCAGATGGTGATCGGTCATGCTGGGGGCCTCGCGCCCACACAGCACGCAGGGATCGGCGGCTTTGGGCGGGGCGTACCAACTGGGATCGGGTGTCTTGCGGGCCATGCCCACCAGCATAGGGCGGGAGGTGATGGGCAGAGGGGACTCGGGCAGATAGGACTGGGCCAGAGGCTAGTTCTTCTTTTCCAGCACCGCCCTCAGGTTGGGGCAATTCAGTTCGCCGCGCAGGGTCAGGGCCTCCACCACGTTCTGGGGCAGCATGGTGCCCTCTACCTGGCTCCCTGCCCCCAGCCGCAGCGGGCCGTCCGGGGTGGTCAGGATCGCCTCCGAACGCAGGCGCACGGCGCGTTCCACGCAGGCGGCGTCCATGAAGTCCAGCACCACCGCCCGTTTAAAAATCCCGTCAGAGATGGTCAGCGTGACCGGGCGCGGCGGATGGTCGGCCAGCGTCCGTGCTGAACGCGCCTGCACACTGAGCGCGCCGGTCATGGCCGCCATCAGCGGCAGCAGCGCCGCCAGTCCCCACACGATGCCTGCGCGTGCGGCTGGGCGGGCCAGCAGCGCCAGCAACGCGCCCGCAAAGGCCAGGGTCAACAGCAGATAGAGGACGCTCATCGGGGGACAGTGTAGCGGGGGGCAGACATTTGGGTGGGCGTTATATGGATCCTGTCTGCTTGGTGCAGAAATCAATGCTTCTGACAGTTTTCGGATTTGAGGAATGACCAGCGATGACCGCGAGATTTTTTGTTCCTCTGCTGGCGCAGCTCTGCGAGTCCTCCCTTGCGGGGAACCCGTACAGCCCGCACCGCGAGAGATTGGGACTGGCACAGCTCCGCAAAAGAGGGGGGATCGGGCATGGCGTCCCAGAGACACTTTTCGGATCTTTCCTCAACTCCTGGTCAAAACTGTCCGAACCATCGGTAGAAATCGGGACAGCGCCAGCTTCCGCATTCCAGAGTTGGAACCCACTTCCTCCTGCTCGCTTTGGTCTTCGGATTTTCAGGTCTCCTCAATACCTCTCAATCGGAGGTTCGGTTACTCCCACTTCTACTTCAGCGCCTGCCGCTGCGCCTCGTCCAGCGCCGCCTTCGCGCTCTGCCTGCCATTGGTGGCTCCATCAATGGCGGTTTCCAGCAGGCGGGTCCAGTTCTCGTAGTCGGGAACCGGGGGGCGCGGCACGGCGCGGCTGAGCTGGGCGTGGGCGGCGCGCAGTTGCGGGTTCTTGGCGTACCAGCCGTCCAGCAGCGGCGTCACTGCCTTGCGTGGCGGGGCATAGGCCGTGACCTGCACCCAGTTCGCCAGCCGCGCCGGATCGTTCAGGAATTGCCAGAAGGCCAGCGCCCCGGCCTGCGCCGCCGCCGTATTGCCGCGCGGCACGCTCAATGTGGCCCCGCCCAGCGGCACCGTGCAGGCCCCGGCCTTCTCGCAGGGAAATGGGGCGATCCCCAGATCAAAAAATGGCAGCTTGCGGGCGTCCGTCCAGTTGGCGACGCTGGCGAGGGCGAAGACGTTCTGCCCGCGCGCAAAATCGAAGGCGGCGCGCGTGGCGTCGTTCAGGGTGCGCGGCTGGGCGGTTTTTGCAGCGCTCATGCGGGACAGTTGGGTCAGGGCGTCCACGGCATCACTGCTGTTCAGGGCCGGTTTCGCGCCGTCCACCAGCGCGCCGCCGCGTGACAGGACATTGGCCTCGAAAGTCCAGGCATCCGCCACGGCCACCAGCGGGCGTTTGGAGCCGCCCGCGAGTTTTGCGGCGGCGGCTTCCAGTTCGGTCCAGGTGGTTGGGGCCTTGACTCCAGCCTTTTTCAGCGCCCCGGCGTTGTACATCAGCACCGGCACGCTGACATTCCAGGGCAGGCCGTAGAACTTGCCTGCCAGTTGCCCGGATTTCCAGACCGCCGGGTAAAAGTCCCCCGTCAGGCTGGCTGGCAGCGCCGCCACCGCCCCGCTCAGGTCCAGCAGTTGCCCGCCTGCCGCCAGCGCTGGAAACTGCGTGAACTCCACCTGGGCCAGCGCCGGGGGCTTTCCGGCTTTCACCGCTGCGTCCAGTTTGGGCTGCATCTCGCGGTAGTTGCCCTGCGAGACCGCCACGATCTCGTAGGCGCTCTGAGACTTGTTAAAGGCCGCCGCATACCCGCCCACCGTGTCCTGCACGCCAGTCATGGCATGCCAGAACTCCAGGCGCAGCGGCGCGGCGCTGGCGGCCCCCTGCAACATCAGGGCGGGGAGCAGCAGGGCAGGCAGGGGGACAGGGAGGCGCACGCCAGAGAGTCTAGCGGCTGGGTCTGACGGCTCTTTGAAGACACGCTGCCCACATACAGATGCCGACTCCCAGCAAAGCCACAACCCCGCGCCAGCCCACGTCCGGCCCCTGCCCGCTAGACTACCGCCATGCGTCTGCGCCGTCTTTTGCTTCCCATCGCCGCTGGAACCGCCGTGTGGTATCTGCGGAGCGTCTACCGTTTCCGCGATCCCGTGCGCGTGCCGCCGACTGGGCCGGGCGTGGTCCTCAGCCCCGCAGACGGCGTGGTCAGTTTTGTGCGCCGCATCCAGGACGGCAAGATTCAGAGCGACGCGCTGAATGCTGCCCTGAACGTGGGCGATCTGCTGGGCAGCGCGGCGGCGGCGCAGAATGGCTGGCTGATGGGCATCTTCGTCGGGCCGCTGGACGTGCATTACGTGTACCAGCCGCAGGCGGGGCAGGTCACGGACGTGCAGCACACTGGCAGCCGCAGCGACGTGGCCCTGCTCGGCCCCGGCGAGGCGCTGTCCATGCTGGCCGGGCAGCCCACCGATCTGCTGGGCGGGCGCGGCACGCTGGAAAACGAGCGCCTGAGCTTTGTGGTTCAGGGTTCTGGGATGCAGGACGAGGCGGGTCCGGTCATCGTGGCCCTGGTGGCTCCCGGCGCGGGTCTGAAGGCCACCTCTTACCTCAAGGAGGGCGACATGGCCAGCGCCGGACACAAGGCCGCCTTTCTGGCCGAGGGCGGGCTGGTGCTGCTGTCGCTGGGTGCCGAACTGACCCCGCAGGTGGGGGTGGGCGAACGCGTCTTGGGCGCGCAGACCGTCATTGCCACGAACGTCTGACCGTCAGATGGTTTGCCATTGACACCGCCACCCACGCGCTAGACTTCTGCGCTGGCCCCTTAGACTGGGGCCACAAGGAAGGAAAACGCCGTGCCCTCATCCAAAAACGCAACTGCCCAGAACAGTGACCGCCATCCGCCCGAGCGCCCTTCGCCCGAGCGGGTGGGCGAACGTCTGGTGGCGGACCGCAAGGTGCGGGCGGTGGCGGGGGCGGGCAGTTACGACACCGAACTGGCCTGGGCGGGCAGCCAGCCCACCTTCGTGACCTTCGAGCGCGATCTGCTGTCCCCGCAGACCGAGATCCGCGCGGGCGTGAGCGTGGAGCGTTTTCCCTTCGAGAAACTGGAGGCGTGGCGTGACTGGAATGTGGCCCGCGCCGAGGCCCCGCTGGCCCTGCTGGCCACCAGCCGGGTGCTGTATGACCCCACCGGCAATTACGGGCGCATCCAGCGGACGCTGTGGAACCTGAGCGCGTCCCAGCGGGCCGCCTACCGTGCCGAACTGCTGAATCTGGCCGCCGAGGGATTGACCGCTGCCCGCGCTGCCCACACCGGGCCGGGCCACGGCGTACAGGAGCAACTGCTGGCCCTGGCCGACGCCCGTGAGATCGCCCTGAACCTGCTGTATCCGGCCCTGCTGACCCATATCCACCAGTGGCCTGAATTCGAGGTCCGGCTGCCCCACGCGTGGCGGGCAGCGGCGGGAATGCGCTTTCCCAAGGCGATTTACCGTCTGGAGCAGCTCTACGCTTTTGGCGGGCAGGAGGAAGCCCGCCGGGCGCTGCTGGCCACGCGCGGGCTGGGGCTGCTGGCCCAGGAACGCCGCGCCCGCACCGCCTACATGGCGGGCTATTACGACGGCGCGCTACGTTATCTACGAGACGAGACAGCCCGCGTGTGGCGCGGCGATCTGGTCCGCTGGTCAAGCCTGTCGGGTGCCCGCCGCGAGAAGCTGGGCACCCTGCTGGGCGTGACCCGCGCCCCCCTCGGTCCCGCCGCGCTGAATCTGGCCGAGGAATTGCTGGAAGCGGTGCGGGACGGGGAATAGCGCGGGAGCGTAAAGCATCCCGCCGCCAGGGTGTTACACTTCTGCCTGACAGGCACCCGCCTGCAAATTTCCCCCTCTCTCGGCAGTCCTGTGAGGCTGCGCCCGCCCCGTGAGGCAGGAGAAGGAGTTCCCTATGAACACGCCCGAATTGAGCCGTCAGCAAGCGCTGAGTGGCGTTTTTTTTGTGCCCGACTTTCTTTCTGGACTGGGAGCCATGCTGTGAGCGGCCCCAAGGCGATCATTCTCAGCAACGACGAGACGCGCCGCGCCCTGACCCGCATTGCCCACGAGATCGTGGAGCGCAACAAGGGCGCGCAGAATCTGGCCCTCATCGGCATCCACACGCGCGGCATTCCGCTGGCCGCCCGGCTGGCCGCCAAACTCTCCGAACTGGAAGGGGTGGACGTGCCCACCGGGATGCTGGACATCACCCTTTACCGCGACGATTTAAGTGAGGTGGCGCACCAGCCGATCATCCGCGAGACGCAGGTGCCCTTCGACATCTCGCAGCGCCGGGTGATTCTGGTGGATGACGTGCTGTACACCGGGCGCACCGTGCGGGCTGCGCTGGATGCGCTGATCGATCTGGGCCGCCCGGCTGGCATCCAACTGGCCGTGCTGGTGGACCGGGGCCACCGCGAGTTGCCCATCCGCGCCGATTACGTGGGCAAGAACCTCCCCACTGCCAGCAGCGAAGTGGTGAAGGTCAAGTTGCACGAAACCGACGGCGTGGACAGCGTGGAACTGTGGGACCTGAGCGAGCTGAAGGCGGAGTTGCGATGACTGCCGCCCCCGCCTCTCCCTCCGCCCGGCCCCGGCATCTGCTGGACTTTCAGGACTGGTCCCCCGAACGCCTGACCGCCATCCTGGACAACGCCGACACCATGTTGCAGGTGCTGGACCGCCCGGTCAAGAAAGTGCCCGCGCTGCAAGGATTGACCGTCTGCAACGCCTTTTTCGAGAACTCCACCCGCACCCGCACCAGCTTCGAGTTGGCCGCCCGCCGCATGAGCGCCGACGTGCTGACCTTTGCCGCCGGAAGCAGCAGCGTCAGCAAGGGCGAGAGCCTGCGCGACACGGTGGAGGTGCTGACCGCCTACAAGGTAGACGCCTATATCGTGCGCCACCACGCCGCCGGAGCCGCGCATTTGGTGGCACGTTACAGCGGCAAACCCGTGATCAATGCTGGCGATGGCCGCCGCGCCCACCCCACCCAGGCGCTGCTGGACGCCTACACGGTGCGCCAGGAATTCGGCAGTCTGGAGGGCAAGCGGGTGGCGATCATCGGCGACGTGCGCCACAGCCGCGTGGCCCGCAGCAACGCCGAGCTGCTGCCCATGCTGGGGGCCGAAGTCGTGCTGTGCGGCCCGGCCACCCTGCTTCCCTCCGATCTGGCCGCCCTGCCGGGCGTCACGCTGACCAGCGATCCAAAGGAAGCCGTGCGCGGCGCACACGCGGTCATGGCCCTGCGCCTGCAAAAAGAGCGCATGGGCGGCGGCTTTCTGGGCAGCTTGCAGGAATACGCCGACACCTATCAGGTGAACGAGGCGCTGATGGCAGAGGCCGAGAGCGGCGCAATCGTGCTGCACCCCGGCCCCATGAACCGCGATCTGGAAATCAGCGGCGAGGCGGCGGATGGCGCGAGAAGCCGCATCTTGCAGCAGGTGGAGAATGGGCAGGCCATCCGAATGAGCGTGCTGTATCACCTGTTGGTGGGGCGGGATTGAAATTCGCCGCCCTTCTGTCCTGCGCTCTCCTCTGCGCCTGCCAGCCCACCCAAACCCAGACCACACTCCCACCCACGGCCACAGCCCAGACCCCCGAACAGGCCGAAGCCCGCGCCTATCTAGCCGAAGTGCGTGCCTCGCTGAACGTCGCGTATCTCAAGGACCGTGAAACCACCACCTCCGGCGACTGCGACAGCCCACGCTTCGAGGACATCTCGCCGCCCCGGCTCTTGAAAGTCGAGGCATGTCGTCTGTCCATTGGGTCTAGCGCCGACTACCGCATCGAGGTTTGCTTCGTGGGCGGCCAGAACTGGATCGCGGACCCCAGCGGCATTCGTCAGGCCGGAGCCGAAGCCCTGCAATTGCTGAATTGAAACCGCTGCTGAATTGAAGCGGCCCTCTCTGACCGAGGTTTCCATGACACTGACCATCACCAACATCAAGCGTTCCAACTCCGACAAAACCGAATCCGTCACCCTTGAAAACGGCGTCATCAAGGGCTGGAACATTCCGGCAGAAGGCGAGACCATCGACGGGCAGGGTGGCACCGTCGCCCCCGCGCTGATCGAGCTGCACGCCCACCTGCGCGAGCCGGGACAGACCGAGAAGGAAGACCTGGCCTCCGGCCTCGCGGCGGCGGCGGCGGGCGGCTACGGCACGGTGGTCTGTATGCCGAATACCGTGCCCGTCATCGACGATCCGGCCATCGTCCGCAGCCTGATTCAGAAGGCTAGTGGGCTGGGCTTCGCGCGCCTGCATCCGGCGGCAGCGCTCACGAAGGGCCAGCACGGCGAGGCACTGGCCGAACTGAGTTACCTGAAGGACGCCGGGGCCGTCATGTTCACCGACGACGGGCGCACCAACGAGAACGCGCGGGTGCTGCGGCTGGGGCTGGAATACGCCGGGAGCCTGGGCATGGTGGTCAGTGTCCACGCCGAGGACGCCTCATTGCGCGCGGACGGTGTGATGAACGAGGGGCCAGTCAGCGAGGCGCTGGGCCTCCCCGGCAATCCGGCGGCGGGGGAGTCGGCTCGAGTGGCGCGTGACCTGGAGATTCTGGCGGGGCTGCACGCGCAGGGATCGAAAGCCCACCTGCACATCCAGCACCTGTCCACCGCCCGCGCCCTGGAACTGGTGCGCGGCGCGAAGGCACGCGGCCTGAACGTGACCTGCGAGGTCTGCCCCCACCACCTGACCCTGACCGACGAGGCGTTGCGCGGCTTTGATGCCATTTACAAGGTGGCCCCGCCCCTGCGAACCCAGACCGATGCCGACGCCCTGCTGGAAGGTCTCAAGGACGGCACGGTGGACTGTATCGCCACCGATCACGCCCCCCACACCCGCGCCGAGAAGGAGCGCGACTTGCTGGACGCCCCCAGCGGCATCGCGTACATCGAACTGGCCTTTCCGCTGATGTACACGCGCTTTGGTGGGGATCTGGGGCTGGAAAAATTGCTGGACCTGATGACGGCTGGCCCTGCCCGCCTGATGAACTGGCCCGCGCCCTCGCTGGAGGCCGGTGCGCCCGCCGATCTGGTGGTGCTTGATCTGGACACCGAGCGCGAAGTCAATCCCGCCGAATTCAAGACCAAAGCCAAGTTCACGCCCTGGGCCGGGGAGATGCTCAGGGGCTGGCCGCTGCTGACCGTGGTGGGCGGACAGGTGGCGTACCGCCGGGAGTGAGGCTGAAAAGCCCTCAGTAGGCGATGCCCACCCGATAACCGACATGCTCCTGCTCCAGCAATTCGGCGTAGGCAAAGGCCGCCGTATCCCCGGTAGAAATCTGCTGTCCGTCCACTGGCAGGTAATCCCGCTCTATCCGGTAACCGCCCACGGCCTTGCCGTCCGGCAGGTAGGTGGGGCACACCACCGTCCATGCCAGCGGGGAGGCGCGCAGCATCTCGCAGGCCCGCTGGTGTTCCTCTGCCGCGAAGGTGGATTTGCGGTGGGATTCACTTGACTGGTAGCGCAGCTTGCCCGGCTCGGTGCGGCTTTCCAGAATGCCTGCCGTTCCAATCGTCACGATTCTGGACACGCCGTGCATGTTCATCCCCGCGATGATGGCCGCCGTCGCCTCCGTCAACGTGGTTGTCGTATCGGTGCTGAGGGCGCTGATCACGGCGTCCGCTCCAGCAATCAGCCGCTCCACCGCCCCCGCATCCCGCGCGTCTCCCTGAACCAGCGTCAGCCCCTCTTGTGGCTTGGCGCTGTCCAGCCTCCGCACCAGAGCTTTGACCGCATGGCCGTCCTGCAAGGCCCGGCGGACGATTCCGCTGCCCGTCCGCCCGGTCCCGCCAAAAATCGCAATGTTCATCTGTATCGCCCCCTGTCTGATCTTCCGCGTCTTTCCGCTGCTGCGTATCTCTGCTGGCTTAAAAAGCCTTGAACTCCCTGATCAGGAGGGAGCGCCTTCGCCCGTGTGCGGCAGGCAGCCTCCAGATGCCGTCCTGTCTCTCATCTCCGCTTCGGTGCTGAGCGCCACACACATTTTTCTAATGTGTTCAGGAGCGCCGACTGGAACAGTATTTTTAGCGTAACTACTCAGCAGGGGGACTTGCGGAGTGGAATCAGATAGAGTAGGCGCATCAAGAACGCTCTTTGCCCCAATTGCCTGATCCTTCAAGCTCGCCTTGACGAGCTTGAACTGCGATTGCTGACCCTGGAAGCTCGCCTTGCCGCCACAAGCCGAACTTCTAGCCAACCGCCCAGCCAGGACAAACCGTGGGTCCCCAAGAGTGAGCGCCAGAAGAGCAACCGCTCTTCTGGCGGGCAACGTGGCCATCCCGGCAAGACGCTCAAAATGAGTGAGCATCCTGATGAAATCAGGACGCTCCC
>NZ_JNIV01000045.1 GCF_000701405.1 Deinococcus marmoris DSM 12784 | reverse complement strand
TGCTCATCTGGCGTTAACAGCGTGGGTGCACCTGTATTGCCGTGTCGTGCATCCGCGAGACCGTCCAGGCCCTGAGCGTGATACCGGGCGAGCAGGGTGTAAGCGCTCATCCGACTGTAGCGGGTGAGCGCTAACAGGTCAGGAAGGGAGCGTCCTTCTGCCAGGAGCGCAAAGAATTGCGCTCTACGACGCTGAACGGCACAGGTGCTGGTTTTGAAGAGCTGCCAGAAATCGGCGGCGTCATGTTGAAGAGGTTGACTGAAAGCGTTGGACTTCATGGCATATATTGTAAAATATTTAATCGGAGTCCGTATAACCCCTCTGCTTCGCAGCTCTGCGAGTCCGCCCCCTCCGGGGGCACCTCCCCTTAAAAGGGAGGCAAGAGGCTCAGAATTGCCGGGCCAGTCGCGCTCCTTGGCTCCCTTTTGAGGGGAGCTGGCAGCGAAGCTGACTGGCTGGAACAGCTCCGTAGGAGAGGGGTTATCTCTTCGCCTTCCAGTTTTCAGCCCTTATACCCCTCGACTCTTGAACCTGCTTCAGATCGTCGTGCGAATCCGCGCGGCCAGCATGTCCAGCGCGGGTTCGTTCATGCCGCCGTGGGGAATGATCACGTCGGCGTAGCGCTTGGTGGGTTCCACGAAACTCAGGTGCATGGGGCGCACGAATTCCAGATACTGCGAGATCACGCTCTCGGGGGTGCGTCCGCGTTCGCCCGTGTCGCGCAGCAGCCGCCGGATAAAACGCACGTCGGCGTCGGCGTCCACAAAAACTTTCAGGTGCATCCGCTTCCTGAGTTCCTCGTCGTACAGGGCAAAGAAACCCTCAAGCACCACCACGCTGCCGGGCAACACCGTGGTGGTGCGCGCTGAGCGGGTGTGCTGGGTGAAGTCATATTCGGGCATGTCGATGGGCACTCCCGCCAGCAGCGCGTCCAGATGCAGGCGCAGCAGTTCCCAGTCGAAGGCCGCCGGGTGATCGTAATTGGTCTTCAGGCGCGTCTCGAAGGGAATCTCGTCCTGGCTGCGGTAATAGTTGTCCTGGGCCAGCACCGACACGCCCTGCGCGCCCACCGTTTCCATCACCCGGCGCGTCACGGTGGTCTTGCCGCTGCCCGAACCGCCCGCCACGCCGATCACGAAGGGGGAGGTCATGGCGTTTCTCCAGCGGGTCCGATGTTGAGCACCAGAAGTCTCACGCACGCCCCAGGCTGCCGATCAGTTCGATGCGGCGTTCGGCCATGCGGCGGGCCACGACGCTGGGGGGTTTGCCGTACTGCTCGGCCAGATGGGTGATGCGGGTCACGGTCTGGTAGACCTGCTCGGCTGCCGCGTTCATGTCGGCCCCAGTGGCGGCGGCGATCAATCCCGCCGAGTTGATGGCGAAATCCGGCATGTACACGATTCCGGCCTCCTTGACCGCTTCCTCGCCCCGGCGGGTCAGCGGGTGATGCTCGCCCCCGGCGATCAGGCGGCACTGGAGCCTCGGCACGTCGGCGCTGTGGATGCTGTGGCCGAAGCCGCAGGGCGCGAAAATATCGCTGGGCACGTCCAGCGCGCTTCTGCACGGCACCACCTCCACACCGCTGAGCTGATCGGCCAGTGCGTAGGCACGTTCGCTGCGCTCGTCGGCCACGGTCAGTTTCGCGCCCTCGCGGTGCAGATGGGAGGCCAGCGAGCGGCCTACCGCGCCCACGCCCATGATCACCACCCGCACGCCGCGCATGCTCTCCGCGCCCAGTGCGAAGCGGGCGGCGGCCTTCATGCCCCGGTAGACGCCGTAGCCGGTAATGGCGCTGGTGTCGGTGTTCATGCCCAGCGTGGCCGGAGTTTCCTGCCCCACGAAAGCAATGTCGGCAGGGGTGACCCCGATGTCCTCGGTCAGCACCGCGCGCGTTTGCAGCGGCCTGACCTGACGGCCCAGCGCCCGGAACAGCGCCTCGCGGGCGTGTGGATCGTCCACCCCGGCCTCGGGCATCATCAGCACGCAGGCCCCGCCGCCGTAGTTCAGGCCCGCCAGTGCCGCTTTCAGGGTCAGGCTCTCCGACAGCGCCAGCGCGCCGCGCACCGCGAGTTCCTCGTCCTGCTCGCGCAGTCTCACGCCCGCGATGGCGGGCCCCAGCACCGTGGAATGCACCGCCAGCGCCGCCCGCAACCCGCTGGGGGCGTGCTGGAGGATGGTCAGGCTCTCGTGGCCGCGCGCCTGCATCTCCTCGAGGATCAACATGGCCGCGCCTGGGGCGGCTCCGCGCTGGCCCGTATGGCCCACGACTGGGAAGGGGAAGGCGACATGGGCCGTAGCCTAGCACCCTCTCCGGCCTTGCCCCTGTTGTTCGCTGGAATGCCTTAAAGCCTGTGTCAGACGGCATTCTCTGGGGACCGGGACAGGGAGTGGCTCCTGTCAGAGTGGAGTTGTATACATCAACGCTTTTGCCGTGAAAGAACGCTGTCAGACCGTTCGGGGCACTCTGCGTTCATGACCTTGCCCGCGCCCAGCCTGCTGTTCCCCCTGGATGGGAACGGGGCGGGCGCGCCGCACGGACGCCCATGAAGCTGGATGTGGGCGAGCAAAGGGGGATGGGAATGGAACAAATTGCTCCGCTCGCCAAGATTCTGGCAGAAGCGAACGGCATCGAATGGCAGCAGTTGCGGGGGTCCGGCTCGGGCGGTACGGTCATCGAGCAGGACATCCTGAACTATCTGTCACGCATCATGAGCGGCGAGGAAGAGCCGCCGTCCACTCCGGTGGACGAGATGCCTGAGGGCTGGACCGGCGACGAGCAGCTCCCTGCCGGGATGTTCAGCGCGGACATGCTCAGTCAGGCCGGGATCGACAGCGACATTGCCGAGTTCGTTACGCAGTCCCGCGCGCCGGAAGCCCCTGCGGTCAACGCTACGGCCAGCGCCGCCCACGACAACATGGATTTCGAGCTGGACGACGACATGGCCGACCTGGACGCCCCGCTGGCCGCCGAGCCGCAGCCCATCGCCACCGACTGGTCTTTCGCCCCAGCGCACACTCCGGCGCAGCAGCCCCCCTACATTCAGGAAGCGCCGCAGCCCATCGCGGCGGCCCCCGAACCCGCTTTCCCCAGCCTGAGCGCCCCGGAACCGGTGCCCGCTCCCGAAGTGCATCTTGCCGAGGTGCAGATGCCCGAGGTGCAGGTGCCTGCTGTTCATGTCCCAGCCGTCAGCGCGCCCAGCGTCAGTCACACCGATGTGGCGGCGGCGGCAGCGGGCGGGGGCCTGAGCGGCCTGCTCTCGCGCCTGTACCGCAAGGACAAAGTGGCCGAGGCCGCGCCCGCCGCGTCCGTTCCTGCGCCGACGCCGATGCCCGAAGTTCAGCCCGCGCAGCCCATGTCCGTCGCCGGGTCCACCAGTGGCTACGCCGCTGAGCTGAACGCGCCGGAATTCGATATGCAGCCCCCGGCTGTTCAGATGCCTGTGGCCGAGGTGGCCGCCGCCGAACCCCAGGTCGAGGAGGTCCACGCCGCCGAGGTCTATGCCCCCGAAATGGCCGCCCCTGAAGTCCAGGCTCCCGAAATGGAAGCCCCGGAACTCGAAGACTACGTTGCCCCCGAATACGAAGCAGCTCCTGAATACGACACGGCACCCGAGGGCATGGCAGAGCAGGAAACCGCGCCTCAGCCCGTGGCCGAGACCGAAGTTCACCCGCCCGTCGCTCAGCCGGAAGCCCAGCCCTTGGCCGCCAGCGCCAGCACCGATATGCCCGCCAGCGCCGTGTGGTTCGGCACCTACCTGCGCCGCGACGCCAGCGTGGTGGCCGCAGACGACCTGTGCGCCCAGCTCTCCGAGGCCCTGGGCAAGGACGTCTCGCTGGCCTTCCTGGTGGCCCGCGCCGCGCAGCGCCACGCAGATGTCCTGGGTCTGGACCTGGGGCATGTGGCCCTGCAAGGCGCAGACGGTCAGGACCGGCCCATCACGGGCGGTGCGCTGCGTGACGCCATGACCGCCCTGCACAGCGGTCAGGCCAGCGCTCCCGATCTGCTGGTCACCGACGCCGGAACGCTGGGCATGGACGATCTGCACTTCCCCCACACCCTGACCCTCAGCCTGGGCCGCGTACACAGTGGCCGCGCCGCACTGAGCCTGAACGGCGACGTGAACCCCCGCCAGGCTGCCCAGTTCCTGACCCGCGTGGCCGAGTCGCTGGAAAAACCCATCGCCCTGGTGCTGTAATATGGACTCCGATTGAAAGGTGTTGAAAACACCTGAAAATCCGAACGGAGTGAGCAGGAGAAAAACGGGTTCCGGGCGTGGAGTGCAGAAATCGGCGCTGTCCCGATTTCTGCGCGAAACAGACGGAATCCGTATAAGCGCCTCAAGAAGTTTCAACAGCCCACTCCCGCAGATGTCGGGGGTGGGCCTTTCTCGTGTGCCGGACGCTCTGAAAGCCGGATGTTACGGAAACGGCGCTTTCCCTGCCCTCCACCCGCCGCCCGGTCCCCCGGCCCAGTGGTATTCGCCGCCGCCCGGATGCTGCTGAACAGCCGCCTTGACTGCGTCAAGCGGTACGCGGCGGGCAAAGCGGGTGCGGGCGTGCCAGCCTCCCAGAAAAGCAGATGCCTGCGCCGATGCCGGGCTGCCCGAAGGGAACCCGCGTAGCGCCGCCCAGGCACGGTTGACCGCCAGATCAAACAGGGCACGCGGCGCGGCGGCGGCGTTGTCCTCGCCCTGCGGACTGGCCTCGGTCAGAAAGGGGCGTTCTTCAGGCATGGCAGGCTCCGGGCAAGGGATCAGCTAGGCCAGTCGGGTGGGAGTGGCAAGCGCGGCAATCTGCCCGGCGTGCCAGACGGTGTGGCGGGCGTTCAGGCGCAGAACTTCCGAGACGGTGATGCTCTCGTCGCTGTGTGTCAGCCGTGTCTGGAGCGCCCCGGCATTCAGCGCGCGGGTGGCATCCACCTCCCAGGCCATCAGGCGGGTCAATCCAGCGGCGTCGTCGGGGGCGGGGGTGTTCGTGGCGGCGGCGATCTGGGTCCAGTAATCGCGCTTGGTGGCGGTCAGATGGCTGGTCAGCCAGCCCACGCGTGGGTGCGGCTGCCCGTCAATGGTGTCCAGCGCGGCGCGCACGCTTTCCCAGGGGGAGTGGTTGGCCTCGTCCAGCAGGGTGGCCAGTTCATCGGCACTGAACATGTGCGTACTGGAGGTCACGCGCGGCTCCCTGGCCGAATGGAAAAAGCCTCACCGTTGCGGGTTAATCTTCCCACTTCCAGCATGCGGGTGGTCACGGCGCGGGCCTGCGCCTCGTCCAGCGGGCTGCTCTCGGCCAGATCGTTCAGGGTGAACACGCCGCCTTTGCGCCACGCCAGACGGTAGACCATCCGCTCCTGCACGTCGGGGCGGCCCTGCTGCGTCTGCTTGCGCCCGAAGACGCGCCACACCGCGTAGCCCACGGCCAGCCCCACCAACAGCGCCAGCGGGATCAGTCGGGCGGCCAGCGCCGGATCGCCCACCTGCGCGCCCAGCGCCCGGAGCGCGTCCTGGGCAGCCGCCACCGCTCCGGCGTCCGCGCCACTTTCAGTCAGTCTGCGGAGTGCGCCCCTGGCCCGCAGATAGCCCATGACCCCGCCCATGTCGCCGCGCACAAACACAACGCTGTAGGCCACCAGCGCCGCTGCAAAGCCCGCCAGGGCCGAGAGAATGGGACGTAGTCCTTTCACCCCGTCATGCTAGGCCACAACCACCGCCGCAATGGTGCGCGGGAGTCAAAAGAGGGTCCGCCGGGACTGGCCTTCACATCCACGCTGGGAAACGCCACTATGGCAGGCAGATGAAACGCATTGCCCCGGTCTTTCGCCCTGCCGCACTGGCCCAGCAGTGAACCCTGAACTGGAGATCAGACCCCTGCACGCCACGCCCGAGACCCGCGCGCAACTGGCCGCCCTGCTGGTGGAAACGGTGGCCGGGGGCGGCTCGGTGGGTTTTATGCACCCGCTGATGCCGGAAGCTGCCGCAACTTTCTGGGACGGGGCGCTGGACAGCGCCTCGCGCGGCGAACGGATCATCCTGGGCGGCTGGGACGGTCCGCACCTGATCGGCACCGTCACCCTGATCCTGAACACCCCGCCCAATCAGCCCCACCGCGCCGAGATCGCCAAGATGATGACCCGCCCCCAGTGGCGGGGTCAGGGCGTGGCTTCTGCCCTGCTGCGTGAAGCCGAGGCGCTGGCGGTGCAAAACGGGCGCACCATACTGGTTCTGGACACCGCCTCGGATGAGGGGGCGGCGGGGCTGTATGAGCGCGCGGGTTACACGTTTGCCGGAGAGTTGCCCGACTACGCCCTCAAACCGCACGGGGGACTGACGGGAACGCGGCTGTACTGGAAGCGAATTGGCGGGTAGTCCGCGTCAGCCTGTCGCTACCACTTGTCGTCGTCCAGTACCTCACCCTTGCCGTCGCGGCGGGCCTTGCGGCGAGCTTCCTTGCTCTGCTTGCGTTTTGGGCGGGGAGTCAGGGCCAGTTCGTACATCCGCGACCCATCGCAGGGGGCTGGGTACTCGCCCAGCGACTCGCCGGGGTCTGCCATTCGCAGGTTTCCGGCGATGTGCAGGTGGCGCTCACCACAGTACGGGCACTCGTCCACCACCCAGAACATGACGCGGGTGCCGGGCATATCGCGCAGCGACGCGAAGGCCATGCGCGGAGTGTTGCGGTCTTTCTTGCCCATAGACGTGCAGGCTAGCGCGGGCGTGGCGGGCCTTCTGTAGCGTCCCTCAGCGTTGACGGGTTCAGCGTCGGAACCAGTCGGAATTTTTCTGAATCACACAGAAATTGTTGCCGTCCGGGTCTGCCAGTACCACGCAATCAGCGTCCGGCCCGTAACGCCAGTCCGCCCGAGTCGCCCCCAGCGCCAGCAACCGCGCCACCTCCGCCGCTCCATCGTCGGCATAGAGGTCCAGATGATGACGGCGGGCAGACGGGGACGTAACCAGCTTGAGGGCCAGTTGGACGCCCGAACCTCCAAGCACAGAACCCTCGCGGGGAATCAGGACCACCCAGTCGTCGTCCGGTTCCTCACGCGGCAGGTAATCCAGCGCTGCCGTCCAGAACGCGGTGGCCCGCGCCAGATCGCGCACGCCCCAGACGATGGAACCTATCTTCAACATGGGTCAGTTGAGGGGCTTACCGGTCCGGCCTGCGCGCCGTGACCAGCATGTAACGGATGTCGGTGTTGGCTTCAAAACCCGAGGTGCTGTAGACCGCCACCGTCAGGGCCATGAAGTCGCCCTGCACACGCACCTCGGCCAGTTCGTAATGGAAGGTGCAGCGGCGGCTGGCGGGCACGCGGCTGTCCTCCTGCAACATGGTGGTGACCTCGGTGCCGGGCTTCGGGCTGGACGTGACCGAGAGCATCAGCCCGCGCGAGAAGCCGGGAGATTCGCCGCTGGGTGGGCATTCCTTGCTGGGACCGAAAGGAAGCTGTGCCAGCCGGAACAGCCACAGCTTGCCGCCAAATTCCACCGGGTAGGTCTGTGCGGCGGGCATATTCGGGCGGCCCGGCACCGACGCGGGAAAGACGTCCGGGCTGCTGGGTCTGGCGCGCAGGTCCGGCGGCGTGCGCTTCCAGACCACCGTGCCAGGGCGCAAGTCGCTGATGCCCAGGCGTTTGAGGGCGGGCGCGGCCTTGTTGAAGACCTGCCGGTTGATGACCTTTCCCTGCCCCGCGCTGGGATTTTCGCCACTCCGGCTGTAAAACCTTTCCAGCAGGGCATTTTTAGCACTGTCCACCACCCACAGTTCGGTGTAGACGCTGCCGCTGCCTTCCTGGGCACCCGACTGGGCCAGGGCCGCGTAGCGCCCGTCCGGCGAGAAACCGACGAACTCTGGATCGGCACGGTCTGCGGCGGCGTGCCCCAGCGCGGCGCACAGCAGCAGCGTCAGGAGGCGTTTCACCTCAGCGAACCTCTATGGCCACGCTGCTCAAGGTGGGATTGGGGCGGCCATTCTCGCTGGAGTAACGAATCTCGTAGCTGCCCGGCTCTTTGGGAACCTCCAGCGTGCGGGGGTTGCCGTTCCTGGTGTAAAAGTAGTTTCCGTAGTCTCCGACAGGCGTTCCCTTCTTGACAATCGTGACGTAATCGCCGGGATTGTTGGGTCCCGTCCACTTCACCTGAATGCTGCTGCCCGGTTTGGCGCTGGCGGGGGCGCTCAGGCCGTATTTGGGCGCAGTCAGGGTGAGGGGAATGCTGGCGAGGGTGGGATTGGGAGTGGCCTTCTCACTGGAATACCGCAGCTCGTATTCGCCCGCAGCCAGCGGCACGATCAGTTTGCCGGGGCTGCCTGCCTTGGTGTAGAAGTAGGTGGTGTATTTGCCGACAGGCGCACCCTTTTCTACCACCGTCACGTAATCGCCGGGGTTGTTCGGCCCGGTCCACTTGACTTCAATCTGGCTGCCCGCTCCAACAGATTTTGGGGCCGACAGGCCGTAAGTGGGCGGCGTCAGGGTAATTGGCGCAGTGGCGAGCGTGGGGTTGGGATTGGCCTTCTCGCTGGAATACCACAACTCGTATTCGCCGGGGTCCAGCGGCACGATCAACTTGCCAGGGTTGCCCGCTTTGGTGTAGAAGTAATCCTTGTAATTGCCGATGGGCGCACCCTTCTTGACGATGGTGACGTAATCGCCAGGGTTGTTCGGTCCGGTCCACTTGACCATGATCTCACTGCCTGCCCCGGCAGACTTCGGCCCCGAAACCGCGTATTTGCCCGTCTGTGCCGTGGCGGTGGCGCGGCCCAGCGCCTGCCCTAGCTCTGCACCGCTGCGGGTGTTCTCAAAGGTTCCCACGCCTTCAAAACTCTTGCGGGCCTTGTCGTTCAGGTCAATCCCGATGATGCGGAGATCCACCTCAATGCCCAGCTTTTTGAAGGTGGCGACGGCGTCATTCAGCTTGCCTCCGCAGGATTCCTCGCCGTCCGTGACCAGCACGATGACTTTGCGGCTGCTGTCTTTGGGAAAGTCGGCGGCAGCTTGCATCAGGGAATAGACGATGGGCGTGGCCCCTTTGGGTGTGGCAGCCGTCACCTGCCCTTGCAAAGCGGCCTTGTCAAAACCTTTCATCGGCGTGACCAGCACGGAATCCTCGCACTGCGCGCCCGCCTTCAGGCCTGCGCCGTAAATCCGCATGCCCACATTCAGGCTGGGATCGGCTTTCAGTCCACCCAGAAACTGCGTCAGGGTGGCCTTGGCGGAAGCAATGCGGGTCTGGCCGTCGGGCAGTTTGCCCAGCATGCTGCCGGAAGCGTCCAGAATCAGTTGAACATTCGTGGTGGTCTGTGCGCCCGCTGCGCCAGCAAAAAGACCCAGGCTGAGGGCCAGAACCACGGAAGTACGGCGGGACGACATCTGTAAGTGCATGTTGATCTCCTGGGGTAGGGGAAGCGGGCGTCCTGGGGGCGGGCCGCTCTGGGTGGGAGTGGGCGAGTTGGCTTCTGTCCCGACGACTTGTGTACGGGCGAACAGGCACTTTTTGCGGATGTCCTGGTCTGCTGCATGTGATGGCCAGCGGGGGGATACAGCGCAGGGACGGTCTGGGAGGCACAGACTCGGGCTGGGCCAGGCGGACGGTAAGGCTTGCGTTTGATCGTGAAGACGGGGACTGGCCTCCGCTGGATAAGAGGCATCTGAGGGGGAGTTAAGTTACATTATAACCAGACTCGGGGATAGCCGTCCAATTCCAGCGTCATGTCTGCGTTAGACGCTCTAAACTGCCCCCTGATGCCCGTCTCCTTCCCCATTCCCCGTGAGGTGCTGTGACGGCCCCGGACCAGACCAGCGAACTGGACCCCCATCTGGAGCGGGGGCGCAAGCTGCTGCACCTGTACCGCCGGGGCGTGGGCGGCGAGCGCACCAACGCCGGACGCCTGCTGCTGACCCACCTGAAGACCCAGGACCTGACCCTGTATGACCTGGACGCCAGTCTGCCCGTCTCTCAGGAACTGGCCGATCTGGACAACTGGCGCGAAAGTGCGGCGCTGCTGGCCCGCATCGGCAAATCCGAAGAGGCGGATGTGTTGACCCGTCTGGTGGATGCAACGGACCTGACCGACACCGAGCTGGCGCGGTTGCTGAAAGCCGTGGACACCGAGACGCTGGTGGACGTGCGCGCCGACGGCTGGGCCTACACCCACGGTGGCAACGCCGACGACTACCGCCGCGCCGCCCGGCGGGTTCTGCCCTCTGTGCTGCTGGCGGGCCGGGGTTCGCTGGCAGACCGCCTGCTGGCCGCCACGTTGCACCAGCACCATCTGCTCACGCATCCCGAACGCAACATCCGCGCGGCAGACGAACTGCAAAAGCGTGTGCTGCTGGGCCTGATCTTTGGCCTGACCGGACACCGCGCCGAGGCCACCGCCGAGGGTGTGCGCGCCCACCTGAACGCCGAGCAACTGGCCCGCGTGCGGGCGCTACTGGCCGGGCAGGGCGAACGCCTGAAAGCCGGGGCTTTGCGACACGCCGAGGAACTGGCGGCGGAGGTGGGGCGCGGGGGGTAGGAGAGTGAGTGGCTGTTTTTCCGCGTAGCTCTCACGCAAACCCCCCTAGTCTGCTTCGCAGCCAGCTCCCCTTGAGGGGAGCCAAGATACGCTACTGGCTGGGCAATCCAGTAACTCTTGCCTCCCTTTTAAGGGGAGGTGCCCCCGGAGGGGGCGGAGGGGTTTTCATGGGAGCCACCCCAGAAAGCCGACTTGCCCACTCCTTTCCATCTCCCTTCTGAAGCATCCCCATCAAGTCCTGCTGAGCCTCTGTCCCCACACACCCCATTTCTCGGAGCCACCACCATGAATGTCCTGTTCACCAAAAACTTCAGCGTCACCGCCGCCCAGCTTCATGCCCTGAAAGGTTCGCGTTACGCGGTCTGGGCCAGTCACTCCGATCCTGGCCACGGCATGCTGGCGGCGGCAGACCACACCTTTCTGGAACCGCGCGGCCTGCTGGGCGACGACTACGCGGCGTGGCTGCTGGACGCTTGCGTCCGCCACGGCATTGATCTGGTCATTCCCGGCAAGGAGCGCGAGCGGCTGGCAAGTTGGGGAGAACAGTTTGCGGTGGCAGGCGTCACCCTGATCACGCCCGCCTCGGAGGCCACCCAGCGCCATCTGGAGCGCAAGGACGAGTTTCTGCGCGACTGGGACACATCTATCCTGCCCATTCCCCGCTGGACCACCTTCGACAGCCTCGCCAGTTTTGATGACGCGGCGGCGACGTTGCGTGAGCCGGGGGTGCGCCTGTGCGTCAAGCCTGCGCGGGGCATCTACGCCAGCGGCTTCCGGGTGCTGATGGACACGCCGGACCTGAAGTCGTTTCTGGCGGGCGAGCTGTATCAGATGAGCCATGCGGCGGCGCGAGAGTTGTTCGCCTCGGGTGAATTGCCCACCATGCTGCTGATGCACACGCTGGAAGGCGCGGAGCGCAGCGTGGACTGCGTGGCGTGGCAGGGTGAACTGCTGCGAGCAGTGGTGCGCCGCAAGGGCGGGGAGGGCCAGCAGATTGAGGACCGCCCCGATCTGGTAGAAGCTGCCCGCCAGATCAGCGCCCGCTACGGCCTCAGCGGCATTTTCAACTTTCAGACCAAGGACGGGCCGGACGCGGACGGACGCAACCGCACCCCCAACATGCTGGAAATCAATGCCCGCGCCTCTGGGGGTCTGCGCTACAGCATGGCGGCGGGCGTCAATTTTCCTCTGCTGCTGCTGGACGCCGCCACGGGCGTGCTGGACCGCTCGTCCCTTCCCCCCGTGCGAACGGGTCTGCGCGTTGCCGAAGACAAGGTGGCCCGCGTGATCCCTGAGCAGGAGGCGACGGTTTGACCTCCGCCTTAACGTTCCACACGGTTAATCTGCCCAGTGGAACGCTGAAGCTCTGGCTGGAACGCCCACATCCACCGCTGGATACGCTGCTGGATTACGCGATGCGGCAGAACCCCCGGCGCGGCTTTCTGTTCGTCAGCCGGGTGCTGGGCAAGCACATTCCAATCTCCCCAGCAGTCGCGGCGCGAACTTACACACAGTTGGCGGCGGCCCTGCCTCCTCTGACGGCCCCCCATTTTATCGGGCTGGCGGAAACGGCCACCGCGTTGGGAGAGGGCGTGTATCACGCGTGGCGCGAACAACATCCAGACCAGACCGCCACCTTTCAGCACACCACCCGTTACCAGACCTGGCACCCGCTGCTGCTGCGCTTCGACGAGCCGCATTCGCACGCCCCGGCCCATCTGCTGTATGACCCTGGCCCCGCCGCCCGCGCCGCCACGGAACTGGTGTTGGTGGACGATGAACTCTCCACCGGGACCACGCTGGAAAATCTGGCCCGCGAGTGGCGCAGCCTTCACCCGCATCTGCGCCGCGTGGTGATGGTCAGCCTGACCGACTGGTGTTCGCGCCGGTCTGAGATCCAGGAGAGGCTGGGTCTGCCCGTGACCTTCGTGAGTCTGACGCGCGGAGGCTATGATTTCACGCCTGCCGCCGACTGGCAGCCTCCCCAGTTGCCCGCCGTGGCTGGAAACGGGGCCGACAAATCGGCGCTGTTGCCTGCCAGTGGGCCGCGCTACGGACAGGATGTGGAGTTGAGCTGGCCTGAACTGAGCCTGTCGCCTACAGACCGCGTGCTGGTGCTGGGAACGGGCGAATATCAGTATCCAGCCTTCGCACTGGCGCAGCGGCTTGAGCCGGACGTATTTGCTAGCGTTTTCTCGGCCACCACGCGCAGTCCGGTGCTGGAGGGGCTGGCGATGGCCCGCAAATTCAGCTTCAGCGACAACGTGGGGGACGGCATCGCCAATTACCTGTACAACGTTGATCCCGACGCTTACACCCGAATTCTGGTGACGTATGAGGGGCGCTGCCTGCCCGATTCCGCCCTGATGACGTTGCTGGGCGACAGGGCGCAGGCTGTCCGTATCAGTCCTCTGGAAGCCTAGTGATCGTCGCCTTCACCGATCTGGACGACACTCTGTTCCAGACCCTCCGCAAGTTGCCGCCAGGAATGGAGGGTCTGACCCCGGCCACCCTGGGGCGAGACGGCCAGCCGCATTCGTTCTGCACGCCCGCGCAGTCGGCGTTGCTGGCGCACTTCGCAAACACTGGCGTCACCGTGATTCCAGTCACGGGCCGCGATCAGGCGGCGATGGCGCGCGTGACCCTGCCCTTCACCTCCTGGCGGGTGCTGGACCACGGTTTAACGGTTCTGCGTCCAGACGGACAGGTAGATACCGACTGGCGTGGGCAGGTGCTGGAGGGGCTGGAAACTATGCAGAGCGCGTTAGCCGACTGCACCCAGACAATTGCAGAACTGGCTGGAGCTTTGGGCTGCCGCCTGACCCGGCATACCGCCCACGACACCCACTTCATGACCGTCCTCAAGCACCCGGACGCCGATGCGGACAGCCTGGAACGGGTGCAACTGGCGCTGGAGAAGCATCTGGAATCACGCGGTTACACGGACCTCCAGATCATCGCCAATGCCAACAATGTCAGTGTGCTGCCGCGCCATCTGGGCAAGGCCGAGGCGGTGCGTTACCTGCGCGGGCAGCATTTTCCGCATGCCACGCTGACGCTGGCCCTGGGCGACAGCCTCAGCGATCTGGCCTTCATGAACGCCTGCGATCTGGCGATCACGCCGCCGGGCGGTCAGCTCCTGCGGACGGTGAGTGCCGCGAAGTTGCCCCAGCGGTAACAACTTTATTCAGGCGAAGCGTTCCAGATCCGGGTGTTCCTTGAGTTGCTGCACCACGCGCTTGATGTCCTGGGTGCGGTCCTTGCGGACCACCAGCGTGACCTCGTTGGCGCGCACCACCACCACGTCGTCCAGACCGATGGTGGCGATCAGATCGTCGCCGTTGGTGGTGTAGAGGATCGCGCCCCCGGTGTCCAGGCCTACATGGCGGCCCACCGCGACGTTCTCGCCCTCGCCCTTCAGCAGGCGTTCCAGCGCGTTCCAGTCGCCCAGATCGTCCCAGCCGAACTCGGCGGGAATCACGCTCACGGCGTCCGACTTTTCCAGAATCGCGTAATCGATGCTGATCTTGGGCAGCGTGGGGAACGTCTCGCGCAGGGCACGGTGGGTCAGGCCCTGTGCGTCGGCGTTCATCGCGTTGCTGAGCTGCCCGTACAGCTCCGGCTGATGCTCCTGGAAGGCGTCCAGAATGGCCGAGACCTTCCAGATGAACATGCCGCTGTTCCAGGCGTAGCCGCCGTCTGCCAGGAAGCCCTGCGCCGTCTCCGAGTCGGGCTTTTCGGTGAAGCGTGTGACTGCGTAGGCGGTGAATTCCTCACCTTCACCCATGCTCTCGCCGCGCTGGATGTAGCCGTAGCCGGTGGCCGGAAAGGTGGGCGTGATCCCGATGGTCACCAGTCGCCCACTGCTGCTTGCCAGCGCAATGGCCTGCCGCACCACCCGTGAAAAGGTCTGGGTATCGGTGATGCGGTGATCGGCGGGAAACACCCCCATCACCGCGTCAGGCTGTGTGCGTCCGATTCGCAGGGCGGCGTACAGCACGGCGGGGGCGGTGTCGCGGGCGGCGGGTTCCACCAGCAGGTTTTCCAGCGGCATCTCGGGCAACTGCTCCAGCACCTGCGAGCGGTAGTCGTTGCCCGTGACCACCATCAGGCCTTCCAGGTCACCGCACAGTTCCACCAGCCGGTCACTGGTGGCTTGCAGCAGGCTGCGCCCGGAGTCGTCCAGGGTCAGGAACTGCTTGGGCCGGTGGCGGCGCGACAGTGGCCAGAAGCGTTCGCCGCTGCCCCCGGCCAGAATCACCGGAACGAATGGGGCGGCCTCTGAAGCAGAGGTCTGGCCTGGGCTGGGCTGGACCGAATTGGTCTGGGCAGTCTGCATAACTGGACTCTACAGTGCCAGAAAACGGCGTCGGCGCGTCTTGTGGTTCTGGGGGGTGGGGGAGAGGTGGCCTCCGCTTACCGGTCTGCGGCCTCATCAGTTTCAGGCTTTCCAGCGCGGTCCACTATTCCGCAAGCCCGGAGACCGGGTCAGGCTTTCCACAGGCACTCCCAAGGAACTGTCAGAAAGAAGTGGCAGGGCAGCCCCTAGACTGCGGGCCATGAAGGCCATCATCCCCGCCGCAGGACTGGGCACCCGCCTGCGCCCGCTGACGTTTACCCGCCCCAAACCCGTGCTGCGGGTGGCCGGGCAGCCGATCATCCGCCACGCCATCCGCACGCTGATGGCCGCCGGAATCACCGACATCGGTATCGTGGTCTCGGACATCACGCGCGGGGAAATCCAGCATGCCGTGCGCGAGATGCAGGGCGTGAACCTCACGCTGATCAACCAACACGAGCAACTGGGGCTGGGCCACGCGGTCCTGACCGCCCGTGAATGGGTGGGCGACTCGGACTTCTGCGTGTACCTGGGAGACAATCTCTTCGAGTTCGGCGCAAAACCCTTTGTGGACCGCTTTCTACAGGAAAAGCCTGCGGCCCTGATCGCCCTGGTGGAAGTCGCGGACCCCACTTCTTTCGGTGTGGCCGAGCTGGACGGCGAACGCATCAAGCGGCTGGTAGAGAAACCCAGGGTGCCGCCCAGCAATCTGGCGGTGGCCGGGCTGTACTGCTTCACGCCGCAGATTTTTAAGGTGCTGGAACACATGCCACCCTCGGCGCGTGGCGAGTACGAGATCACCGACGGTATTCAGGGACTGATTGAGGGCGGTGCGGCGGTGCTGGGCCAGCGCGTCGTGGGCTGGTGGAAGGACACCGGACGCCCGGACGATCTGCTGGACGCCAACCGCCTGCTGCTGGAGGGCCTGGAAACCGATATCCAGGGCACCGTCGAGAACTCGCGCATCTCGGGCCGGGTGGTCATTCCAGCCTCGGCGCGGGTGACGGGCAGCCAGATCGTGGGGCCAGTCATGTTGGCCGAGAACGTGGTGATCGAGTACGCCTATATCGGCCCGTTCACCAGCATCGGGCGCGGCAGCGTGATCCGCAATGCCGAAGTCGAACACAGCGTGATCGACGCCGAGGCCGTGATCGAGAACACCTACCGCCGCCTGCAAGACTGCCTGATCGGCGTGCGGGCGCAGGTGCGCGGGGGCCGCGAAATGCCGCGCACCCTCAAGATGATCATCTCGGACGCCAGCATTATCGAACTGGTGTGAGCGGGCCTGAGCTGGATGGGCTGGACAGGCTGGAACGGCTGCCGGAGGGGCTGGTGGCCCCAGTCGATGACGGGGCCTGTGACCATCTGCCGGGGCGGAGGCTGCCTGCTCTTTCGCTGCCCGCCACCGAGGGTCCGCCCATCGATCTTTCCGCCCTGCCCGGCCTGACCGTGCTGTACGCCTATCCGCGCACAGGCCAGCCGGACCAGCCGTTGCCCACCGACTGGGACCTTATTCCAGGGGCGCGGGGTTGCACGCCGCAGTCCTGCGCTTTCCGGGATCATCACGCGGAGTTGCAGGCTGCTGGGGCGCGTGTCTTCGGCCTCAGCACGCAGGACACGGCGTATCAGGCCGAGGTGGCGGGACGGCTGCACCTCCCTTTCCCGCTGCTGTCGGACGCTGAGTTGAGGTTTGCGGGCGCGCTGAGTCTGCCGACATTCGAGGTGGATGGAATGCAGTTGCTGCGCCGGGTGACGCTGATCCTTCGGGACGGCGTGATCCAGAAGGTCTTCTACCCAGTCTTTCCGCCCGATCAGAACGCGGCGCAAGTGCTGGCGTGGCTGGCGGAAAGCCACCCTGCCCCCGCCGCTTCGTAGGCCGCTTTGCCTACGGTCCTACCGTGCGTGGAACGCGGTTGCCTGACCCCACGCGCTCTATTATTAAAGGATGAGCGATTCTCCCCTGATTCACCTGGGTTCTCTAATGCGGTCCTCCGAGGACGCGCACGCCGAGGGCGAACTTGACCACCTGAACTACGAGCAGGGCGGCAAAACGCAGACCCTGACCTTTACCGAACCCGCGCCCTACGAGATCAGCGTCAACTCTCTGGGCGGCAGCGAGATGTACCTGCAAGGCAGTTTTGAACCCACCATCACGATGGAGTGTGCCCGCTGTCTGCGCGAGGTAGAGGTGCCGCTGGAACTCACGCTGGGCACGCTGATGCGCTACGAGCCGTCCGCCGACGCGCCGTATCTGGAGGAAGCCGAGACCGGCGAGGAAGTGCTGATCTTCGGTGATTCTACCCTGGACCTCAGCGGGTATCTGGCCGAGATCACCCTGATGTCCGCGCCCCTGAGCGTGGTCCACGATTCCGAGTGCAAGGGGCTGTGTCAGGTCTGCGGCCACGATCTGAACGATGGTCCCTGCGAACATATGGCGGCAGTTCCCGTCGAGGAAATCGACGACGATCTGGGCATTCCCCAGAGCAGCGGCCACGCCAAGCAGAACCCCTTCGCGGGCCTGCGTGACCTGCAGGTACCGGAAGAGTGAGCGTGGCGGATACGCCTGAGCTGACCTCCCAATTGACCCACTTCCGGGACGGCCTGCCGCGCATGGTGGACGTGACCGACAAGGCCCCAACCACCCGCACCGCCACCGCCGAAGCCTGGGTGCGCCTGCCCCCACAGGCCCGCGCGGCGCTGGAGGCCGGGACCAACCCCAAGGGCGATCCGCTGACCGTGGCGCGGCTGGCGGGGCTGGCGGGCAGCAAGCGCACGGCGGACCTGATCCTGCTGTGCCACCCCATTCCCGTGACGGGCGCAGACGTGCAGGTCACGCTGGAAGACGCGGGCGTGCGGATCACCGCCACCGTCCGCACCACTGCCCCGACGGGGGTGGAGATGGAAGCCCTGACCGCCGCCAGCGTCGCCGCCCTGAACGTGTACGACATGCTGAAAGCCGCCAGCAAGGCGCTGGAAATTACGGGTATCCGGTTGCTGAGCAAGACGGGTGGCAAGAGTGGCGACTACTCCGCCCCGCCAGCCCCCTAGACAGCCGCCGGGAACTTTCGGGAATCCTCTATCGTAGGGGAACAGTATGGGCATGGAGCGACACAACCGGGGCGAGGGGTCAATGGCTGACCCGTCTGACTGGCTGGAGTTGCTCCACCGCGAGGCTGAGGGTGAGCTGACCACCGAAGAAACCGAGGCATTGCACGCGCTGCCCGATCAGGAGGAAGTGGTGCGCTGGCGGCTGCGGCTGGCTTCGAGTACCGCCCGCCTGAGCGCCCTGCCGCCCCCCGGTCTGCCCGCCAGTTGCGCTCAGGCTGTGGCCGCTGAGGTGGCCTGGAGCGTACGCCTGGGTGCAACTCGGCCAGAGCTGCCGCACTCGCTGGCGGGCGCTGTGGCGGCAGATATTGCCGCTGCCCGGCACCTGCAAACCCAATCCCTTCCTCCGCTTCCCCACAGCCTCGCCGCTGGAGTGGTGGACGACATCCGGGCGGCGCGGCAACTGACGCCGCCTCCCATTCCTTCCAGCGTGGCCGCTGCCGTCGCCTCCGAGATCGCGTGGGCTGGGCGGGTCCAGGTCCCTGCGCCCGCGCTGCCGCGTTCGGTGGCCGGATCGGTGGTGGCGCGGATTGCCCAGCCGGAAGCGGAGACTGTTTCTTCACCTCCACTCAACCCTGTTCCTGTTTCACCCGCTGCCAGTTCATCATCAGTCAGTGGCTTCATGTCTCCCCTCAAGCCCCGGCACAATCCCGCGCCGCTGGCTCTGGTGGTGGCGCTGATGGCCGGGCTGACCCTGCTGGCCGTGACCACGGTGTGGCCCAATCTGGCTGCCGGGGCGCTGGTCTTGCAGACCCTGCTGGCCCAGGTGTCGCCGCTGGCCGGGGTGGGGCTGGCGCTGCTGCTGCTGACCAGCATTTTGATCAGTTGGCGGCCCGGCCCGGTCATGCAGCGGTTCGGGGCGGGGGCCTTTGCCCTCAGCGCGGTGCTGACCCTGCCCGCGCTGTACAGCGTGGCCGTTCATGGGGACGTGCGTTTCGGGCAGAACATCGTGGTCAGCGGGCCGGTGGATGGCAACGTGATCGCGGTGGGCGGGCATATTCGCCTGGAAGCGGGCGCGCGGGTCAACGGCGAGGTGGTCACGCTGCTGGGCGATGTGCGCCGCGATCCGGGGGCGCAGGTCAGCGGGCGCGTGAATGCGCTGCTGGGCCACGCCCCCGGCGATCTGGCCGCGCTGGAAACGGCCCCGCCGCAGGGGATCGGCATTGCCACCGCCGCCGCCTTCAGGCCGCTGCTGGGGTGGCTGGGCAGTGCGGCGTGGCCTCAGATTTTCGTCACGCTGACCGGGGGCGCATTGCTGCTGCTGTTCGTGGCTGGGCTGGCCCCCACGCTGGCCCGCCGTCAGCGCCACGCTCCCATGCGGACATTGGCGCTGGGCGTGCTGGCGCTGGCGGCGCTGGGTGGTCCCGCGCTGGCTCTGGCGCTGGCCGGGCTGCTGGGGCCCGCCCTGGTGGCCGCCGCGCTGGCCGTGGTGATCCTGGCCGTGGGCCTGAGCGTCAGCGCCTATGACCTGGGCCGCGCCCTGGCCCGCCGCCTGCGCCTGCCCGTTCCCGACGCGGTGGGGGCGATGCTGGGCCTCAGCGCCGTGGCCGCCAGCCTCAGCGAGCCGCCGCTGGCCTTTGGGCTGGCGCTGATTGGCGGGGCTTGGGGCGCGGGAACGTTGTTGCTGGCAAGGGGTGGGGCGCGGATGGGTTGAGGGGTAGTCAGTGCAACTCCTCTCTAGGCTCCAACTTCACCCTCTGCCCAGGCGAGAGCAAGGGCAAAATCACAGCCCCAGATGCAGCCGAATTCTGCCGTCCAATTCGCGCATCAGGTCTTCGGGAACGTGGCCCAGGCGCTGGCGCACGCGGGTCAGGGCTACCGAACCGATCAGTTCCGTCTGCGCCTTGCTGTCCTGATTTAGTCCCGTGCGTTCCGTGGGCAACAGCAGTTGAAAGGCGTAAACGTTGCTCAGATTGCTGGTGAGCGGAATAACCGTAATGGCGTCTGCCTCAGCGTTGGCGACATTGTTGGTGATGACCACAGCGGGCCGGATGAAGTCGGCTTCAGCGCGGCGGGCCGGGCCAAATTCAATCAGGAGAATGTCGCCCCGCCGAATTAGCCCTACAGCCATTCGCTGCCATCGCTGGCTTCCAGACCATCCGTGTTGCCTTCCAGAAAGCGGGCGCGTTCCGGGTCATTCTCGCGGGCCAGGGCAGCGTAATCCTCGGCCAGTTGCTGATCGCGCAACGCCTGAATAGCTTTCAAAACAGCCTCGCTCCGACTTGCCAGTTGGTGGCTCTGCTGATACTCCTCCAGATAGCGGGCGGCATCTGGAGGAAGGCTAATGGTCATGCGCTGTGCAGAATCTGTGGTCATATCTTCATACTATCATTCATAACAATCGTATTAAAGACTTGAGCTGCCCCGTTCATTACTTGGCAAAATCCCCAAAGAAGAAAGGCCAGAGAATCACGTCTCCGACCTTTCCATCCTCGCTACCCTTAATTCAGGATGCGCTTGAGGTGCAGGTAAATCTCGTACCAGTCGCCCTTGTCGCGCGGGCGCTTGCCACGCAGTTCGATGCGCGACAGCGTCTGCACCCAGTCGGGCGTGATCTGCGGCCCCAGCGTGGGATCGGCCACCAGATCGGCCAGTCCCTTGGGCATGGACCCCTCGGTGGACGCGCCGTAAAATTCGACGCCCTCCAGCAGATCATGAACCGTGATGGCGTAGGACGCCGCCAGGGTTTGCAGGGTTTCCAGGCTGGGGTTGGTGCGGCCACGTTCCAGATCGCTGAGGTACGGGACGCTGATCCCGGCAGTCTCGGCGACGTCTTTGAGCCGCAGCCCGCGTTCGCTACGGAGTTCGCGGAGTCTTTCGTGCAATTTCATGTGTCACCTCCTTGGCTGCGGCTTGGCCTCACTGACTCTGCTCCATTCGCGTGCTGAACGCGGGAAAACAGATTCGGCGTGCCGCCTGGGACTGCTCTTTTTCTGCGGGCGTGGCCCCAAGTGGGGGCGTTTGCCTGTGGGCAGAATCGGGCAGCCTTGGTTGGAGTGTAACACTGTTCCCCACTACGGTCAATACAGAATACGGGGGGCAGAGTTCTTGCACAGCCGTCCGTCGCTCTGCTATAGTCGTAATCAGCAAGAGGTTTTCTCCAAAGTCGATTTTCCTATCTCTTCCCCCTCGCGGCCCCCTCAGGCTGGAAGGAGTCCACAGTTATGCGCGCACTGGACACGATTGCCGAGAGCATCCGCGTGGGGTACGTTCACCCCACCACCGTCTTAAACACCCTGATCGAAGTGGAGAATGATGGCGGCCTGCTGGCCGTGCGCCGCGTGGAGCGTCAGTTGTGCCTCGGCACCCACGCCCTGCGCGAACGCGGCCACCCCAACACGGCCCTGGCCCAGAGCTGGCTGGGCGCGGCCCGCGCTTATCTGGTCACTCAGGCCGAGCGCAAACAGGCGGTCTGAAAGGAAGAGGGAAAACGGCCCGGACATTAAGTTGCGGGCCGTTCCTCTGTTTCGTGTTTAGCTTTCCGCCCCGTCCAGCCCGTAAATCTCGCCGTATTTCTTGTGCAGATACGCCACATACGGATCGGCGCTCAGCGGGCGTCCGGTGGCCTGCTCGGTGATCTGCGTGGGCGTCAGGCTGCGCCCAGACTGGTGAACATTCTCGGTCAGCCACGCCAGCAGCGGCGCGTATTCGGCGTTCTGGATGCCCTGTGCAACCCCTGCATCCGCCTGCGCCGCCTCCAGCAGTTGCACGCTCAGCAGGTTGCCCAGCGCGTAGGTGGGAAAGTACCCGATCAGCCCGGCGGACCAATGCACGTCCTGCAACACGCCCTGCGCGTCGTTGGGTGGGGTCAGCCCCAGGTAGTCCTGCATCTTGGCATTCCACGCCTCGGGCAGCTCCGAGACCTTCAGGTTGCCCTCCAGCAGCGCCAGTTCCAGTTCAAAGCGCAGCATGATGTGGAAGTTGTACGTCACCTCGTCGGCCTCCACCCGAATCATGCTGGGGTTGACGCGGTTGACGGCGCGGTAGAGGGTCTGTGCGTCCAGCCCGGCGGTGACTTCGGGGGCGGCGGCCTGAAACTGCGGGAAGTAGCGTTCCCAGAACGGCAGGCTGCGGCCCAGCAGGTTCTCGAACAGCCGCGACTGGCTTTCATGCACGCCCAGGCTCGCGCCCCCTGACACCGGGGTCCGCTCCCAGCGCCCGGAAACGCCGCGCTCGTACATGGCGTGCCCGGTCTCGTGCCACGTTCCGAACAGGCAGGCGGGCCAGTACGGCTCTACCCGCGTGGTGATCCGCAGGTCCGAGCGGCTGAAATTGGTCATGAACGGGTGCGCGCTCTCGTCCTGGCGGGAAAAGGAACTGTCCAGCCCGAACGCCTCGCCCGCGATCTTCCACGCGAAGGCTTTCTGCGCCTCGGCGGGAAAGGGCCGCGTCAGCACGCCGTAATCCGCCGCGTCCTCTGCCGCCGCGATGCGCCTGAGCAGCGGCAGGGTGCGGTCCCGCAGGTCCGCGAAGATGGTCTTGACCGCGCCCGCCCGCATCCCCGGCTCGTAGTTGTCCAGGAGGGCGTCGTAGGGGTGTTCGTCGTAGCCGCGCAGATCGGCCTCGCGGCGGGCCAGCTCCATCATTCGGGTCAGGTGCGGCGCGAACGTGGCGAAGTCGCTGCCTTTCCGCGCCGCGATCCAGGCGTGGTGGGCCTCGTTCTGGGCGCGGGTCCGCTCCTCCACGAACTCGGTGGGCAGCTTGGTGGCCTTCTCGAAATCACGCCGCGACACGCGCACGATGGCCGTGTCGGTGTCATCCTGCGGCGCGGCGGCGTTCAGCAGCTCTCCGGTCTTCTCATCCGTGAACATCGCGTGGGTCAGGCCCGCCAGGGTGGACAGTTGCAGGCCCCGCACGCGGGCAGCCTCGTCCGGCATGCTGGTTTCCTGCTCCCAGGACATCAGCGCCTCCGCCGCGCCCAAATCGGACACCTGCCCCAGACGGCGGCGCAGTTCGGTCATGGATGGCTCGGTCACGGTTTCGGGTGTGGAGGTGGACTGGGTTGTGGTCATGCTTCAGGATAACGCCGCAAAGCGGAGACGGGGCCGGGGTCCAGCCGCCTATGCCCCGTCCCAGAGTTTCACGTCCAGTACGCCGCCTTCCTGACCGATCACGATCACCGCGTCGCCGGGATGCAGGGCGTCGTCGCTGTGGGCGGCCAGTTGCGTGACCTGCCCGGAAATGGTCACGGCCACCCGGCCCGGACGTCCCGGCGCGGGCGAGATCAGCACCTCTCCCGTGCGCCCCGCCAGCCGTCCCGTGCCCCCGCTGACCTCGCCGCGTGTGCGGGCCAGCCGGAACAGGTAGGCCGTGAAGCCGCCCACCGCCAGTCCACTGACCAGCGCCATCACGAACTGCACGGTCACGGACGCGCCGATCAGCCCGCCCAGTACTCCAGCCAGCCCGAAAAACGTGGCGAAACTCACCAGCGCCCGTAGGCTGAACCATGAGGCGATGTCTCCCGAGCCGGGATGATCTGCGGTGAGGTCATGCCCACCAACATCATGCCCGCCCAGCAACGACAGCCCGAACAGCACGCCGCCCACGATCAAGCAGATCAGATAGATGCCCACAGCAAAGTCCCCCTCTGCCGCCTATTACGCGGCGGGGGGGGGAAAGGTTGCCAGCGTTTGGCTCAGTGTCCGGCCCTGCGTCCGGCTCAATTCCTGGTGGCCTGGGTGGCCCAACGCAGGCGGCCCACCAGTTTGAGGGTCTGGCGGTTTTCCTCGGCCAGCAGGGCGCGGCTCAGGCTTTCGGGGCAGAACTGTAGGGGCGGGGTGGCCTGAAGGGGAGTGGTCTGGGACTGTAGCGGGGCGGGGCGAAACTCGTGCAGTTCAGGACTGCCCAGCACGGTGCTTTTCTGGAGGTTCCACCGTCTGCCTGAATCGAAGGACCTGATCATGGCCGGAGTCTAGAAAATGCCCTGGCACAGCGCTCTGACGCGTGGGCGGCGGCAGGTCGGGGCCGGGCCGTTTAGGGAGCGGGGGGGTCCGCGCCGGATTGGGGCCGGGTTCAGGTGTCTGAACGCCCCATGCCCCGGCCCAAGAGTGGGCGCTATGCTCCAGTGGACTGTTCCAGACCGCCCTGTTTCTGCCGCCCCACACCCCTGCCCACGGAGGTTTCCCATGTCCACCCGCCTGACCGAAATGCCCGCCTGGACGGCTTTAACCAGCCACTACCGGATGATGAAAGACACCCTGCTGGCCGACCTGTTTGCAGGTGATGACCGGCGCGGCGAACGCCTGAATGCCGAGGGCGCGGGCCTTTATCTGGATTACAGCAAGAACCGTGTGACAGACGAGACGCTGAAGCTGCTGCTGGCGCTGGCCCATGAAACCGGAGTGGAGGTCAAACGCGACGCCATGTTCGCGGGCCAGCGCATCAACGTCACCGAGAACCGCGCCGTCCTGCACACCGCCCTGCGTCAGCCACGGGGGGCCACTGTGATGGTGGACGGCCAGAATGTCGTCCCGGACGTGCATGAGGTGCTGGACCGCATGGCGAAATTTGCCGATGCGCTGCGGGCCGGACAGTGGGCGGGCTTCACGGGCAAGCCGATCAAGAACATCGTGAATATCGGCATCGGCGGCAGCGATCTGGGGCCAGTGATGGCCTACGAGGCGCTCAAGCATTATGCCCAGCGTGACCTGACCGTGCGCTTCGTGTCCAACGTGGACGGCACCGATCTGGTGGAAAAGACCCGCGATCTGGACCCCGCCGAAACGCTGTTTATCGTCAGTTCCAAGACCTTCACCACGCAGGAGACGATGGCGAACGCGTCCTCGGCCCGCGCGTGGTTACTGGCAGCACTGAACGATGAGGCAGCCGTCGCCCGCCATTTTGTCGCCGTGTCCACCAATGCCGACGCTGTGCAGAACTTCGGCATCGACACCGCCAACATGTTCGGCTTCTGGGACTGGGTGGGCGGGCGCTACAGCATGGACAGCGCCATCGGCCTGAGCCTGATGCTCGCCATCGGCCCGGACGGCTTCACCGAACTGCTGGCCGGATTCCACGACATGGATGAACACTTCCGCATCGCGCCGCTGGAGAAGAACCTCCCGGTGCTGATGGGGATGCTGGGCGTCTGGTACAACAATTTCTTTGATGCACAGTCCCACGCCGTGCTGCCGTATGACCAGTACCTGCAATTTTTCCCCGCCTACCTGCAACAACTGGACATGGAGAGCAACGGCAAGCACATCACCCTGGACGGACAGGCGGTGGATTACCAGACCGGGCCGGTGATCTGGGGGCAGCCGGGGACCAACGGCCAGCACGCCTTTTACCAGTTGATCCACCAGGGGACCAAGCTGATTCCCTGCGACTTCATCGGCTTTTGCCAGACCCTCAATCCGCTGCCCACGCCCGGCGGCCCGCCCCACCAGGATCTGCTGATGGCGAACGTCTTCGCGCAGACCGAGGCGCTGGCCTTCGGCAAGTCGCTGGACGCCGTGCTGGCCGAGGGCGTGGACCCGGCGCTGGCCCCGCACCGCGTCTTCGACGGCAATCGGCCCACCAATACCCTGCTGGCCGACAGACTCACGCCGCGCACGCTGGGCGCATTGATCGCCCTGTACGAACACAAGGTCTTTGTGCAGGGGGCCGTGTGGAACATCAATTCCTTTGACCAGTGGGGTGTGGAGCTGGGCAAGGTGCTGGCCGGGAAGATCGTGCCGGAGCTGAAAGCGGGCGCGGAGCCACAGTTGGAGCATGACAGCAGCACCAACACGCTGATTCGGCGGTATCGGGACCGACGCTAGGGCTTGAGTCTTCGGGGGGCCGCTCGCCTTAAACTGGTCCCATGTCTGACCCCGCCCTGCGCCTGCTGACCGAACAGGATTATCTGGCGTCCGAGGAACTCAGCCCGGTGCGGCGCGAGTACGTGGACGGCTTCGTGTATGCGCAGGCCGGGGCCAGCCGCACGCATGGCCGTGTGGCGAGCAATATTTTACGGGTGCTGTTGAATGCCACTGAAGGTGGCCCATGTTGGGTCTACGCCAGTGACATGAAAGTCAAGCTGCGGCGTGCTGGTGGCCTGCGCTATTACTACCCCGATCTGGTGGTGGTTTGCGATGAGGACAACACAGAAACCCACGCCGAAACCCGTCCCTGTCTGATCGTCGAAATCCTCAGCCGCTCCACCCGGCAGGTGGACATGACTTTCAAGGCGCAGGACTACCTGAGTTTGCCCAGCCTTCAGGGCTATTTGCTGGTGGACAGCGAGGCGCAGGCGGCAGAGCTGTATCGCCGCTTACCCGGCGGCGGCTGGACGCAGGAAACCGTTCAGGACGCCCTGACCCTGCCATGCGTGAATGTGGCCCTGTCCCTGACCGAGATTTACGCTGGGGTGCGTGTGGGGCCAGCCGTGGAAGAGTGAGCGCCGAACCTGACTGCCCGCTTTCTAAATCCGTATTCGCAGGCCCAGCAAAAAGCCTGCCGTGAAGGCTCCCGCAAAGGGCAGATTCGCCAGCAGCACGCGCTGAAACCACGCGGCCCCCTGTTCGCTGCCCTGTTTCAGCGCCGGTTCGGCCACCGATTGCAGGTGCAGCCAGTTGATGGTCACGATGTCGAAATACGACAGCAGTTGCAGCGTAATGAACAGCAGCCCCACGATGATCAGCACAAAACGTCCCACGGCTTTCACGGCCAGTGCGGTGGCAAAGCCCAGCAGCGCGCCCACGCTCAGCTCGGGCAGCAGCGGGCGCAGGGCGTCAAGGAAGCCGGGATTGGTGGGGGATGTGGGGGTTGAAGTCGCAGTCATCACGGGGCCTTTCAGTGCGGCATCCTAGCGCGAATGCCCTGAATGGGGCCGGGGGATCAGGCTGGAGGCTGCATCTCTGGCAGGACCACTCATAAGTGGGACGCGCCGCTGCCCGCCGGGACGGTATGGTAGGCAGGACGTGACCTCGCCGCCCGATCCCGCTGCCCCGCCCCTTGCCGCCCCCGATGTCGTCTCGCCGGAGTTGCTTTCCCGGCTGACGGCGGGCGACGAGGCCGCGTGGTACGCCTTCGTGCAGGAGTACGAGGGCCGCATGTACGGTTACCTGTACCGGCTCGAAGGCAACACCGAGGACGCCCTGGACCTGACCCAGGAGGTGTTTTACCGCGCGTGGCGCAGCATCCGCACCTTCCGGCCCGGCGAGCGCGTACTCCCGTGGCTGTATCAGGTGGCGCGCAACACCCAGATTGAGTCCCACCGCCGCAAGCAACTGCAACGCTTCAGCCTGGAGCAGGCGCGCGAGGACATCGGTTTCGAGGTCACCTCTGAGGCGCGTTCCCCGGTGCGGGCCGCCGAGAGCGCCGACGCCCAGGACCGCGTGCAGCGCGCCCTGCTCAAGTTGCCCGACGACTACCGCGAGGCCGTGGTGCTGCGCTTCGTGGAGGACATGCCCTACGAGGACATCGCCCGCATTCAGGGCGTGGCGGTGGGCACGGCCAAGAGTCGCGTCTTCCGCGCCAAGGAACAACTGGCCGAACTGCTGGCCGACGTTGCCGACGTGCATTAGGGTAGCCCCGCCGTCAAATCCCAACAACCGTGAATCGTCTGCGTAACGTGGGGTCTTCCAGACCATCTGATGCTTTCAATTCCCGTTTTCATAGAGCTTTGCTCAAGCGCGCGTCAGTGGACCGACAAATCGTCGCTCAGCATCCGGGCGTCCCCATTTACGACACTGCGCGGCGAGGCCGTGAACACGGACCATAACCCTCTCTTTCTTTACAGGAAGACCGGCATGGGAACCATTCAGAACGTGATCGGAGATGTCGGGGACAGCGTGCAGGACACGGCGCACCGTCTGGAGGGCCGGGCCGCTCTGTCGGCGGGCAAGTCGCTGCTCAAGGGGCAGGCCCGGACGGCGGAGACGCGGCTGAAACGGTCAAAAGAGCTGAAGGACATTTGCAAGGGGCTGAAGAAGCTCCGCAGGCAGGGCGGGTCCGGCGGCTTCCCCTGGAGCCATATTTTTCGTGCCCACGACAGGGTGTGCGCCAGATGACGGCGGAGGTCAGCCCCGGATCATCAGCGCGTCCCACACTCGGGGCATGAAAACTTTCCCCTCTTCCACAAAATCAGCACCCTTCAGGATCGCCCTCGGCCTCAGCGCTCTGCTGGCAGCGGGCCTGGGCGGACCGGCCCACGCCGCGCCCCAGATCAGCGCGCAGAGCATCATCGTCAACCCGGTGCAGACCACTGTGGACGTCAAGGTCTGGACGGACCGCGACAGCAGCGGCACGCGCACGCCGTCCTACGCTCCTGGCGAGCGGATTCGGCTGTACGCCAGCGTGTCTCAGGACGCCTACGTGTACCTGTTCAACGTGGACCCCAACGGTCAGGTGGACCTGATCCTGCCCAATAAATACCAGGGCGGCGCGAACTTTCTGAAGGCGGGCGCGGTCAAGGTGTTCCCGGCGGCGGGCGATCCCTTCACCTTCGACATCGCTGCGCCCTACGGCGTGAACAAGGTGCTGGCCCTGGCGAGCAAGACGGCGCTGAATCTGGACCAGATCGCCACTTTCAAGAGCGGACAGAACAGCTTTGCGGAC
Organism: Deinococcus marmoris DSM 12784; assembly: GCF_000701405.1. Lineage (GTDB taxonomy): Bacteria > Deinococcota > Deinococci > Deinococcales > Deinococcaceae > Deinococcus > Deinococcus marmoris. Next base: position 8,655 of record NZ_JNIV01000045.1, on the reverse strand, counting down.
GTGAATGTCAAGGGTCAGCAGGGGCTGGCGCAGGCGCTGAGCATCGTGGTCACCCCGGTCCCGCAGAATACCTGGGACAGCGCCACGGCGTTCTATCAGGTGGTGGCCCGCGCCAGTGCGGCGGTTCCTGTCCTGCCCGTGCAGCCCGGTAGCCCCTGGGGCAATGCCCGCAAGTGGCAGACTGTGGTGGCCGCACCATCTGATCTGCGCGCCCTGCATGACAGCTACGCTGCCCGCCTGAAGGCCGAGGGCTATGTGCAGACCAAGCTGAAGATCAAGAAAAACGAGATCGAGAGCGAGTACCGCCGGGGCAATGACGAGGCCGAACTGGAGGTCAAGCGCAAGGACAAGGGCGTGGAAATCAAGCTGGAACGCGACTGAGCGTGCTGACTGCCCAGCAATAGAGACAGCGTCAGCAAGAGCAACACAAGAGCAATACAAGAGGAGGTCCTGCGGGGCCTCTTTTTTCTGTTTTCCCTGACCCCGTGCGGGCGCTGAGGCGTCCAGTATCGCCGGGGTCATCTGCTAGGCTGGGCGCACACGAATTCGTCCCCACTGGAGCCTTCTGCTGATGCCCCTGCCTGCCAAGCCCACAGCCCACAAGCTCAGCCGCCTGCTCAACCAGCGCCGCGCGCCCTGACTGCTGGCGTGGCCGCCGCCCCGCTGTGTCCGGGCGGCCCTTTCCCTTCGTTTTCGCGCCCCACCGGAGGTTGTATGACCCGTTCCGCATCTGAACCCAAACAGTCCAGACCAAAACAGGCCAAACCCAGGCCCACAACTGAATCCACCCCCACCTCTACCCTCACCGACGCCGCCTTCGACGCCGCTGCCGCCGCCTACGCGCAGGCCGGGGACATGTTCCAACTGATCGCGCCGGACGGCAGCGCCACAGGTGCGGGCGAGTTGCCCGACGCCGACACCCGCCTGCGCCTGTACCGCGAGATGCGCCGCGCCCGGCACTTCGACGAGCGCGGTTGGGTGCTGTACCGCCAGGGCCGCCTGGGCGTCTTTCCGCCCTTCGGGGGCATGGAGGCCAGTCAGGTGGGCACCGCCGCCGCCCTGACCGCCGACGACTGGCTGTTTCCCACCTACCGCGATACGGGCGCAGCCCTGACGCTGGGCCTGCCGATTGCGCGGGCGCTGGCGTACTGGCGCACCTCTCCGCACGGCTGGGCCATGCCCGAGAACCTGAAGGTACTGCCCTTCTACATCCCGATTGCCACCCAGTACCCGCACGCGGTGGGCGCGGCGCTGGCCGAGAAACGCAAGGGCACCAAGAACGTGGCGATGGCCTACATCGGCGACGGGGGCAGCAGCGAGGGCGACTTTCACGAGGCGCTGAACTTCGCCGGGGCGCTGGAAGCTCCGTGCGTGTTCATCCTCCAGAACAACGGCTGGGCCATCAGCGTACCGACGCGCTCGCAGACCAAGGCCACCAACCTCTCCAAACGCGCCGAGGGCTACGGCATTCCCGGCGTGCGGGTGGACGGCAACGACGTGCTGGCGACGTATCACGTCACACGCGAGGCCGTGGAGCGGGCGCGCAGGGGAGAGGGGCCAACCCTGATCGAGACCGTGACCTACCGCGTCAAGCCGCACACCGTGGCCGACGATCCCAGCCGCTACCGCACCGACGCCGACAACGAAGGGTGGGATGCCAAGGACCCGGTGCTGAGGTTGCAGACCCACCTGATGAACGAGGGGTTGCTGACCGAGGAATCCGAGGCCGCGCTCCTGAAAGAGGTGGCCGACGAGTTCGAGGCCGCCCTCAAGGAAGCCGACAGCTACCCGGACCCCGAACCCGCCGAGATTCTGGACCATGTCTTCGCCGAGCCGACGCCGCAGTTGAAGCGGCAGCGCGAGCAGATTCTGAGCGAGCAGGACTCGAATAAGGACACCGCATGACCGTCACCGCGCCAAAAACAGACACCAAGACCATGACCATGATCGCCGCCATCAACAACGCCCTGGATCTGGCGCTGGAGGGGGACGACACCGTGCACATCTTCGGCGAGGATGTGGGCGTGATGGGCGGCGTGTTCCGCGCCACCGACGGTTTGCAGGCCAAGTACGGGATAGACCGCGTGTTCGACACCCCGCTGGCCGAGGCCGCGATTGTGGGCATGGGCATCGGCATGGGGCTGGCGGGCCTCAAGCCGGTGGCCGAAATTCAGTTCGCGGGCTTTCTGTATCCGGCCCTCGATCAGGTGCTGTCGCATCTGGGGCGCTACCGCCACCGCACCCGCAGCCGCTACCACCTGCCGATGGTGGTCCGCGCTCCCTACGGCGGCGGCGTGCATACCCCCGAACAGCACGCCGATAGCCCCGAGGCGATTCTGGCGCACACCCCCGGCATCAAGGTGGTCATCCCCAGCACCCCCGCCGATGCCAAGGGCCTGCTGCTCTCGGCCATCAACGACCCGGATCCGGTGTTTTTCTTTGAGGCCATCAAGCTCTATCGCAGTGTAAAAGAAGACGTACCAGTCGGGGATTACCGCATTCCGCTGGGCAAGGCCAGAATCGTGACCGAGGGCGACGACGTGACCGTGATCTGCTACGGCGGCATGGTGGAAGTGGCCCAGAAAGCCGCCGCCGCCGCCCAGACTGCCGGGATTGGCGTGGAAGTCATTGACCTGCGAACCCTCGTGCCGCTGGACACCGACACCATTCTGGCGAGTGTTCAGAAGACGGGCCGCGCCGTGGTGGTCACGGAAGCGCCGCGCACGGGCGGCTTTCACAGCGAAATCAGCGCCGTGATTGCGGAGGAAGCCATCGAATTCCTCCGCGCCCCGATCATCCGCGTGACGGGCTTTGACGCGCCTTATCCACCGTTCACCGCTATTGAGGATGTGTACCGTCCGAACGCGGTGCGGGTGGCGAGGGCGATTAAAGCGGTGATGGGGTACTGAACTGGGGCGGAGGCTAACCCGCCTCTGTCCCATTCAGAACCCCGTACAGCACATCCGTGCGCCACACGCTCAGGCCGTAGCCGAAGCGTTCAGGGCAGATCGCCTACCATCAGGTCTTCAAGTTCCTCCAGTGTCATGCCGTTGCGCTCGGCAAGCTCACGCATGATTTTGCCGAAGTTGTCTTCTGGCATGTCCTGTTCCTTGGCGGAAGGACTGGTAAATCGGGTTCGCCGCATCGGATAGTACTCGCCGATGAGCCTGCCTTTCTCGTCCAGAACGAAGAATCGCTGATACTCAAGCATCATCCGCTTGATGTCTCCGCTGACACTTTCTATGCTAACCCGCTCACCTTTCATGTTGGTTCACAGCATAATTGGTGGGTTAGGCTCCGACCTGCGGTTGCGATGACTTCATCCAGTCCAGAGCCACAGGGAAATTCTCTATTCATGAACTGATCGCTTTGATGGCCTTTGCCGCCGCACTCGCGACAGGCCAGCCCTCATAGTCCTTGCCCTGATCGTGTTCTCTGGCGTGCTGCAAAGCAGTTAGGGCGTAGCTATTTCCTACTTTGCCCAAACTCTCTGCGGCGCAGAACCGGACATCCGGGTCCGCATCTTTGAGGAGAGCGAGACAGAGAAGTTGGGTGGCCTCTCCACGCCAGCGCTCACTCAAATCGCCCAGCGTTCGGCACGCAGCCAAGCGCCAACCCGAGTCCGCGTGTTCTAATACCTTCTCAAGAAAATCAGTGGGTTGTCGGTGTGGAAGTTGCACGAGGGCCGTGAACGCCTGGCTGCGTGTCGGCCCGTTGTCGCTGTTCTCGAATAGACCTGTTAGAAAGTCATATATTTCCGAGTCATCGAAGCTGTTGATGAAGGCGTGAAGGTCAAGCTGCATTTCTCTGATCTGGTCATCTATGAACGGCACTTCCGCATCAAAATCGCTGCTAATTCTATCCATATGCGTGATGATCTTGACCCGACTTGATTCGTCCAGTGAGCGCACATTGGCAGTCTTGCACAGTCATCAACTCGCCTACCCATGCCCTCCCCGCCTCACCCGGAGGCGTGACATACTCCTTCTCTGGAATGCCCAAGCGAACTGACCTCCACACGATCCTAATTCTCGGCAGCGGCCCCATTCAGATCGGGCAGGCTGCCGAGTTCGACTATTCGGGAACGCAGGCGCTCAAAGCGCTGAAAAAGGAAGGCTACCGGGTGGTGCTGGTCAACAGCAATCCGGCGACCATCATGACCGATCCCGATCTGGCCGACGCGACGTATCTGGAGCCGCTGACACCCGAATTTGTGGAGAAGGTGATCGTCAAGGAGAAGCCCGACGCCCTGCTCCCCACGCTGGGCGGCCAGACCGCGCTGAACCTGGCGATGCAACTGCACGAGCGCGGCACGCTGGAAAAGTACGGCGTGGAGCTGATCGGCGCAGGGGTGGAGGCCATCAACAAGGGCGAGGACCGCGAACTGTTTCAGGCCGCCATGAAGAAGATCGGCATTGAAACGGCCAAGGGCAAGATGGTTCACAGCATGGAAGAGGCCACCGAGTACCAGAAGGAACTGGGCCTCCCCGTCGTGATTCGCCCCTCCTTCACCCTCGGCGGCACGGGTGGCGGCATCGCGCACACCTACGAGGAATTCCTGAGCATCACCGAGGGCGGCCTGCGCGACAGCCCCGTCACATCTGTGCTGCTGGAAGAAAGCATCCTGGGCTGGAAGGAATACGAGCTGGAGGTGATGCGCGACACCGCCGACACGGTGATCATCATCACCAGTATCGAGAACTTTGACCCGATGGGCGTGCATACCGGCGACAGCATCACCGTGGCCCCGGCGCAGACCCTCAGCGACGTGGAATACCAGCGCCTGCGCGACATGTCCCTCGCCATCATCCGCGAGATCGGCGTGGCGACGGGGGGCAGCAACATCCAGTTCTCGGTCAACCCCGTGGACGGGCGCGTCATTGTGATCGAGATGAACCCGCGCGTCAGCCGTAGCTCCGCGCTGGCGAGCAAGGCCACCGGGTATCCGATTGCCAAGATTGCCGCGCTGCTGGCGGTGGGCTACACGCTGGACGAGCTGCCCAACGACATCACCCGCGTCACGCCCGCCGCCTTTGAACCCAGCATCGACTACGTGGTGACCAAGATTCCGCGCTTTGCCTTCGAGAAGTTCCCCGGCAGTTCCGATCACCTGGGCACGCAGATGCGCTCAGTGGGTGAGGTCATGGCGATTGGCCGCACCTTCAAGGAATCGCTGCAAAAGGCCATGCGAAGTGTGGAAAGCGACGTGCGCGGGGTGTTCGCGGCCATGTCGCCGGACGAGCTGCGCGGCCTCCTCTACCCCAACCCGCGCCGTCTGGAAGCGGTAATCGAGCTGCTGCGGCGCGGCGAGACTCTGGAGCAACTGTTCGACGCCACCAAGATTGACCCGTGGTTCCTGGGCCAACTGCGCGAGATCGTGGCTGCCGAGGGCGAGATTCTGGAGCTGGGGCCGATCAAGGGCTGGAAATACGAGTACTGGCGCGAGGTCAAGCGGCTGGGCTTTTCCGACGCCCGCATTGGCGAGATCGTGGGCCTGAGCGAATTGGAGGTCCGCGCCTTACGCAAAGAGGCGAAGGCCACCCCGGTGTACAAGACGGTGGACACCTGCGCCGCCGAGTTCGAGGCGCACACGCCGTACCACTACTCCACCTACGAGTGGGAGGACGAGGTCACGCCCACCGATAGGCCCAAGGTGGTCATCCTGGGCAGCGGCCCCAACCGGATTGGGCAGGGCGTGGAGTTTGATTACGCCACCGTACACGCGGTCTGGGCCTTGCAGGACGCCGGGTACGAGACGATCATGATCAACTCCAACCCGGAGACGGTCAGCACCGATTACGACACGGCAGACCGGCTGTACTTTGAGCCGCTGACCTTTGAAGACGTGATGAACATCGTGGATCACGAGAAACCCGTGGGCGTGATCGTGCAACTGGGCGGGCAGACGCCGCTGAAGCTGGCGCGGCGGCTGGAGGCGGCGGGTGCACCGATTATCGGCACCAGCCCGGACGCCATCGACGAGGCCGAGGACCGCGCCAGCTTCAACGCGCTGTGCGAACGTCTGGGCCTGCCGCAGCCGCGTGGGCTGGTGGCTGCGACGCCGAACGAGGCTCAGGCACTGGCAGAACAACTGGGCTTCCCGCTGATGGCCCGGCCCAGCTACGTGCTGGGGGGCCGCGCCATGCGCACCGTTCGCAGCATGACCGAGCTGACCACCTATCTGGACGAGGTGTACGCCGCCGTGGAGGGCCAGCCCAGCATCCTGCTGGATCAGTTTCTGGAAGGGGCGCTGGAGCTGGACGTGGATACACTGTGCGACGGCGAACGCGCCGTGGTGGCCGGGATCATGGAGCATGTGGAGGCCGCCGGGATTCACAGCGGCGACAGCGCCTGCGTGCTGCCCCCGGTCAGCCTGAGCGCCGAGTTGCTGGCCCGCGTGAAGGCCGACACCGAGCGGCTGGCGCTGGCGCTGGGCGTGCGCGGCCTGATGAACGTGCAGTGGGCGGTCAAGGACGACGTGGCGTACATCCTGGAGGCCAACCCGCGCGCCAGCCGCACCGTCCCGTTTGTGAGCAAGGCCGTGAACCATCCGCTTGCCAAGAGTGCCGCCCGCATTGCCGTGGGCCACACGCTGGAGCAGATCGGGCTGCTGGAAACGCCGGTTCCCGCCATGTTCAGCGTCAAGGAAGTTCACCTGCCCTTCCTGAAATTCGCGGGCGTGCTGCCCATTCTGGGGCCGGAGATGAAAAGCACCGGCGAGAGCATGGGCATAGACGCGGACCCGTATCTGGCGTTCTACCGGGCGCAGTTGGGGACCAAGAACAACCTGCCCCTGAGCGGCGTGGCCCTGCTGCTGGGCGAGGGGCTGGGCGACGTGGCCGCCACGCTGGAAGGCGCGGGCCTGAGCGTGATTCGCGAGCAGGACGGCGACAAGTTGCCTGACATGCTGATTGACGTGACCGAAAGCCGCCTGCTGAGAACGGCGCTGGAACGGGGCGTTCCCATCGTGAGTACGCGGGAAGCCGCCGAATGGACGGCAAAGGCCATCGCCGGGGCAAAAGGGGTGGGGGAGTTGGGGGTTAGGAGTTTGCAGGAGTGGGTGGGGATATAAAGTGTTGTTGCAAAAGAAACTTAACTTTACAACTGTAGAGGATTCCAATTCATTCCTGCGATGCTTATGGTCTACCATTCGTACTGAACACCTAGAAGTGCGCTGGCAAACTGGAAAATTTAAACCAGTCAACAACACTATTAATCTTGGCTACATCCAAATTGAAAATTTAGGCACTTTCGGCGTGAAAGCTATTTATGAACAGAGAGGTATTGTAAAAATATTATCTTTTGAGAGTAAAGAGGATGATTCTAAAGAAGAAATAGTAAGATTAATAGATACAGCACTGAGAAATTATAAAAATTCTGAGATGATCTACCGCCATACATTTTTCTTTAAATCTATGCGGGAGAGATTCGGCAATATTGAAGGAAAGAACTTCAAGATTAGCACTTATTCTGATGGAAATTTACTATCCATTCCCTTGCGTGGCTATGATTCCATTGATGCATTTGAAAAATATCGCGAATATGTTCAACCTATATTAGATGTTCTCGCGGCTTTAACCAATTTACCGTGGTGGCTCGATAATGTCACCGGAGATGAATTGAATATGATGGAAATAGATTTTGAGGGGCTCGATGAGAACGGTCAACCGTGGATTGATGGCTTACCTATGATAGACGGTTACATCCAAATCAGTGATGTGGGAAAAAAATTAATAGATAAAGTTTTGGAGTTAGGTTTTGAAGATCAAAATGTAAGTGATGTTGTAAATTCGTGTCATCATTTTCATTTAGCGAGAAAAATGGAATGTATTGCATTCGATTCAATAATAACCCGTGTCGTAGCCAGTAGTGAGGATTTTACTCTTGTTGATATAGATGAGAGTAATCCATTTCTATCTATTCGGCCCATCCTTCCAGAATCATCCGAACTAGCCGTTTCGCTGTATTGCTCTTCCTTAGAGGCACTTTCTAAACTAGAAGATCAACCTGTCGAGAAATGTGATGACTGTGGACAACTTAAGTTCTCGGTTAAAAAACGGGTTATGGGATTAGTTTCTAAAATCTTAAATGAATCCATTTCTAAGGAATACATAAGCCCTATGTACGATAGACGTTCTAAATATCTACACACAGGCAATCGTACTATTGAGAGATATATTGGATCTTCAAATCCTCAACTTGATCCGCTGAGCCGTTTTGGTGTTAGAGAAGTTCAGAATATTAACTCTTTAAACTTAAGAGAGTATGTTTCCTATTGCATAAGGGATGTGATAGGCAGAACATATAATTAAATAATATCTGACCTTACGCGGCAGAGTTTTGAAAATTCTCGGATTGCTGCCTCAGCCTTTGTAATTCCTCGTATGAAGTTTTAAGAGCGGCGATATACATCTTTGTTCGCATCGCAAAGTGATTTTCCTTGCGGATGATTTTCAATTTTTCCAGCTTGATATGTCCGTAGAATGAACAGAGAATGTGTTTGATCTGACATGCAGGTGTACTGGCAGGCGACTTCCCAAGAGAGGCATTTTGCTTGAGTGATTTGTGAAATTCTTCTACGGGCCATCGTTTCTGATAGATCGCAAGGGTTTCATTTGCGGTCAGACTGCTGTCATCGCTGCATAAATACAGAAT
>NZ_JNIV01000044.1 GCF_000701405.1 Deinococcus marmoris DSM 12784 | reverse complement strand
GAAAGTACGAATACACCGTCTGCCACGCTGGAAAGTCATGCGGCAGGTTTCTCCAGGCAATGCCGCCCTGCAAGACGTACATGATCGCGCACAGCACCTCGTAGAGATCGACCGTGCGTGGCCGCCCTCCTGGCTTGGCAGAGGGGAGGAGTGGTTCGAGCCGCTTAAACTGGGCTTGGGTCAGGTCCGACGAGTAAGGCTTGCGTTTCACACCTCAAGCTTGCCACCGGGTCTGACCCTTTATAAACGCGCTCTAAGGGGAGGTGCCCCGAAGGGGCGGAGGGGTTAAACCGCAGATAGCCACCCCATAGCACCGCCCGACAACCAAAAAAGCGGCCCTGGCACGAGCATCTGCTCCCAGGGCCGCCTTCCTCTTCCTCTTACTTGTTCATGATGTGGATGGCCTGCTTATGCACGGCTTCCGCCGCTTCCAGCACGGCCTCGCCCAGCGTGGGGTGGGCGTGGATGGTCAGGGCGATGTCGCTGGCGGTGGCGGCCATTTCCAGTGCCAGACCCGCCTCGCCCAGCAGATCGGAGGCGTGCGGCCCCACGATATGCACGCCCAGCAGCAGATCGGTGTCTTTCTCCACCACCATTTTCACGAAGCCGTCGGTGGCTTGCAGGGTCATGGCGCGGCCAGAGGCACTCAGGGGGAAGATGCCAGTTTTGACCTCGTAGCCCTTCTCTTTGGCCTCGGCTTCGGTCAGGCCCACCCAGGCCAGTTCGGGACTGGTGTAGACCACGCCGGGAATGGCGACGGCGTCCTGCTCGGAGGGTTTGCCCGCGATGACCTCGGCGGCCACCAGCCCTTCCTTCATGGCCTTGTGCGCCAGCATGGGGTTTCCGGCCACGTCGCCGACGCTGTAGATGTGCGGCACGTTGCTGTGCTGGCGGGTGTCGGCGGGGATGAAGCCGCGCTCGGTGACATGCACACCTGCCGCCTGAACGTTCAGACCATCGGTGCGCGGACGGCGGCCCACGGCCACCAGCACGCGGTCAAAGACTTCCGTGGTCTTCTCGCCGGTCTTGACGTTTTCCAGCTCGACATGTACGCCGTCGCCCTTCTTCTCGGCCTTATTCGCCTTGGTCTCGGTGGCAATCTTGATGCCCTGCTTTTTCATGATCTTGGCGAATTCCTTGACCGCGTCGGCGTCGGCACCGGGGATGATGTTGGGCAGGAACTCGATGACCTTCACTTCGCTGCCCATGTTGTTGTAGACGTGCGAGAACTCGAAGCCGATCACGCCGCCGCCCACGCATAGCATCCGCGCCGGGACTGGGTCAGGCATTACCAGCGCGCCGGTGCTGTCCACGATCACGTCCTGATCCACGTCCAGCCCCGGCAGCTTGGCGGGTTCAGAGCCGGTGGCGATGATGAAGTTGGCCGCCGTGTAGGTCTTGTCGCCCACCTTGACGGTGTGGGGATCGACGAAGCTGGCCTCGCCGATCAGGTGCGTGACCTTATTGGCCTTGAACAGTGCGCCCACGCCGCCGGTCAGCTTTTTAACAATCCCGTCTTTCCAGCCGTTGAGCTTGGCGATGTCCAGCTTCTGCTCACCAAAGGTCAGGCCGAAGTCGGCGGCGTGGCGGGCGGCGGCGATCTGCTCGCCCGCGTGCAGCATGGCCTTGGTGGGAATGCAGCCCACGTTCAGGCACACGCCGCCCAGGGAATCGCGCTCCACGCACGCCACCTTCAGGCCGAGTTGCGCGGCGCGGATGGCCGCGTGGTAGCCGCCGGGGCCAGCGCCGATTACCAGTACGTCAAAATCCATTGGCTTGGTCATGGAAGCAGTCTAACGCCCGTTTGGGTGGGCGTCAGTAACCTGCTGGGATAGCTGGACACGGGGGATTGACAACGCGGAGTGGTGGGTCTGTGTGGGGCTATTTACGCGGTCCCAGCGGTATTCTCAGTCCACCCGCACATCCAGCCGCTGCACGCCGCGCAATACGGGATTGGGTTTGAAGGGCGGATTGTTGTCCGTGACGCGCAGCCTGGGAAAGCGCGTGGCGATGGCGGCGAAGGTCTCGCTGATTTCCAGCCGTGCCAGACTGGCCCCCAGGCAGTAGTGCGGCCCGGCGGCCAGGGCCAGATGGCGGTTGCTGTTCGGGCGCTCCCAGTCGATGCGGTCAGGATCGGTGAACACCCCCGGATCACGGTTAGCCGCCCCCAGAATCAGTTGCGCGAGGTTGCCGCCGGGCAGGGTCATGTCGCCCACGCCCACGTCCGCGCTCAGGGTGCGGCCATCGAACTGGACGGGCGAGACCACGCGCAGCAGTTCGTCGGCCACGTTGGGGTGGCGGGGGTTTTCCACCAGGGCGGCCCAGGCGTCCGGCTGGCGAGAGAGTTCCAGCAGGCCACCTGGAATCAGATTGCTGGTGGTCTCGTGTCCGGCGGCCAGCAGCAGCACCGCGTTGGACAGCAGTTCATCGCCGCTGAGACGTTCGCCCCCGTCCTGGGCGGCGCTCATGGCACTCAGCAGGCCCGGTTGCGGCTTGGCGCGCAGTTCGTCGGCCAAGTCTTGGAAAAAAGCGCGCATCTCGCGGGCGTCGGCGTCGATGCGGCCCATCAATTCGGGGGACTGGTTCATGCCGCCCAGCAAGTCGGCCACACTCTGTGTCCAGCCCACGAACTTGGCCTCGTCGTCGCCCTTCAGACCCAGCATGCCCATGATCACGCGGGCGGGCAGCGGGTTGGACAGATCCGCCACGATGTCCCCGCCGCTCCGCGCCGCCATGTCGTCCAGCAGGGTGTCCAGCAGTGAGCGCACCAGTTCGCGCTGTTCCTCCACGACCCTGGGTGTAAAGGCCGCGCTCACCAGACTGCGTAAACGCTGGTGCGACTGGCCGTTGTGAAACAGCATCATGGATTGCAGCAGGCGCACGCCCTCGGAACCCTCGCCGTCCAGATTCTGAATGCCGTTGCCGCTGAGGGCATGCGGTGAGCGCAGCACCGCCGAGCAGGCCGCGTGGCCGGTCAGAAACAGGGCTTTCCAGTCGGGAAACTGCGCTTCCAGCACGCCGCCGTCGCTCAGCGCCCGCACCCGCTCGTAGGCGGCGTAGGGATTCGCCAGAGACTGTGGGTCCCACAGGGCATTGACGGCGCTGCCAATCGCGGCGGCGCGGTCCTGATTCATCAGCTCAGAGGTGGTCATGCTGTAGCCTGCACCTTTCTCTACTCGGCACTCAAGCCGCCGTGTCGAGTAGTCTGATCCATGCCCCGAATCTGGCAACAGGTGACCGCCCCGGACGCCGTGAAGGTGTTCCTGTCGGGCCGCGATCTGCCCGTGCTGGCGGCGCTGATGCAGACAGAGTGGGCAGTTGCGTCGCTGGCTGCATCACTGCACCTGCCGCTGAACGCCACGCACCACCGCGTGCGCCGTCTGCTGCGGCTGGGGCTGGTGCGCGAAACGCGGCTGGAAGCCCGCCGGGGCCGCCCGATCCGCCATTACCGCGCCAGTTCGGAAGGCTATCTGGTGCCGTACCACGCCACGCCGCTGGGTTCGCTGGAGGAACTCGTCGGCGTTTACGAGCAGGAGTTCACGGTCCGTTTTCTGCGCGCGGTGGTGGGGGCGGCCACTCCACTGGTCAGCGACGAGCGCGAAATCGGGCTGCGCGTTTTTCTGGATGGGGGAGAGGTGTCCTTCGACGTGACGCCCACCGCCGGGGCCTTTCAATACGCCGATCTGCTGCGTCCAGATCGTCCGGCCCTGCTTCTGAACTGGGGGACGCTGCACCTGGATTCGGCAGACGCCAAGGCCCTCCAGCACGAGTTGAGCGAGTTGCACGCCCGTTACGCCGCTCTGCATGGCCCCGAGCGTTACCTCCTGCGCCTGGGTCTGACGCCCGATGTGCCGGGGGACGAGATGGGAGGTTAAGCCTCCAGGAAGTCGGTCACCACGCGGTTCAGCACCCACCAGCCCGCAGGCGTGGCCCTTAGCCATGTTCCGTCCAGTTCCAGCCAGCCGCGTTCCACATTGGCGGCGATGGCTCCGGCGTAGCGCGCCCGCACGTCCAGCCCACTGCGTTTCGAGAGGTCATCCAGATCGATGCCCGTCCGCAGCCGCAGCCCCATGAACAGCGCGTCGGTGACGTATTCCTCGGCGTCGATGGCCTCCGCCTCGCCCTGATCGCCAGTCAGCCAGATGTGGAGATGGGGGTTGGTGCGCCGGGTGGTGAGGGGGTTGTGGGTTGTGGGCTGTGGGTTGTGGGACAAGGAGCCTGAATCTGCTTTTGGCATACGGTTTGACGGTTCAACGCTCAGACCGTTTGATACCTCTTCCTCAGACCCTTTGACCCTTTGACCCTTAGACCCCGGCACAGCCGGATACTGCCCCGCCGCCCCCGGCCCCAGTCCCAGGTACGTGCGGTTGTTCCAATACGCCAGATTGTGCTGCGATTCCTGACCGGGCCGTGCGTAATTGCTGATCTCGTAGCGGCTGAACCCGTGGGTGGCTAGCAGCTCTTCAGTACGCTCGAAGCCCGCGCGCTCGTCGTCCTCGGCCACGGTCACGCCGCGCCGGGCAAATTCGGTGCCGGGTTCGATGGTCAGGGTGTAGGCGCTGATGTGGTCCACACCCAGGGCCACCAGACCGTGAATATCGCTGTCCAGCGGCTGCCCCGGCACGGCGGTGATCAGGTCGCCGGACACCCGCAGGCCCGCCCCGAGCAGGGTGGTCACGGCCTCGCGCGCCCCCGCCGCGTCGTGCTGGCGGCCCAGGAACTTCAGGGTGGCGTCGTCCAGACTCTGCACGCCCACGCTGGCGCGGTCAAAACCCAGCCCCTTCCACAGCGTCGCCCGCGCCGGGCTGACCGTGCCAGGGTTGATCTCCAGCGTGTTCTCCTGGCGGCCCCAGCCCAGATGACGGCGAATACTGCCCACCAGCGCCGTGATTTCGGCGTCGCGCAGAAAGCTGGGGGTGCCGCCGCCCAGATACACGGTGTCCAGCTCAACCGCGTACTGGGAGGCCAGCCACGCCGCCTCCTGCTCCAGCCGCTCCAGATACGCCTCCACCTGTCCACTTTTGCGGGTCAGCACATGGAAATCGCAGTACGGGCAGATGCTGGGGCAGAACGGGACGTGGACATAGAGGTGGCGCACCGTCTGGTCAAGGACGGGTACGTTCAGCAGCGGCGGGGTGGGAGAACTCACTGCCCGGAGTCTAAGCGCGGGCGTAGGCCAGACACCGTGAGGACGGGCGGGGCGGGTGTGAGGCCACCCCGTCTGGACTCCGCTGGGACGGCTGCCCCGTCCACCCCCCTCCCAGCCTCCCCCGCAGGGGGGGAGGAGCAAAAAGCCCGTGTTCTTGGGCTGCACAGGAAGTTTTAGAGGCCACTCTCAGACCCTTCGACTCTTGACCCTTTGACCGCCCCTCAGCGCCCATGCGGCGTGGCGTCCATCCACTCCTCCAGAGCCTTCTGAAGTGTCGCCGCTGTCGTCACGATCACGGCCACATCTAGCGAGGCCACCGCCGAGGCTGCCGCGTTCTGGCCTTTGCGCTTGCCTGTTTTGAGTTCAGCGGGTGCAGTCCAGGCAGGGAAAGAACCGCCCTCGGCATATTTCACACCGCCCGCGTCAGAAATCAGGGCTTCGGACACCGCTACTTCTGGCCCAGCGGACAGAGTCTGCTTGCCGATGACCAGCACGCCGCGCGGCCCTGTTTCGCGCACGGCGGTCAGCAGCGGCGTCAGGCCGTCGTGGACGATCAGTTCCACGGTTCCCTTGCCGTCCACGGCGGCCAGAGCTTCCGGCAGGAGGGCGGCCAGCTCGGCGGGCGCGGCCACCAGCCACGGGTGGCCCCCGGCGCGGCCCTCGAAACTGGCGTGGGCGCTGCCGTAAATGTCGGTCCAGGTGCGGGTGTGCTGCATGGTGTTCAGCATAGGCGAGTTCGGGAGAGGCGGATTATTCGCCGCCCTCCTCGCCCAGTGCCACGGCCCGCGCGTCGTCGCTGATCCAGTCGCTCCATGATCCGCCGTACAGGCGATTGTCCGGCCCCAGTGGAACACCCGCCAGCTCGCGCGCCAGCAGGTTGGGCGTGGCACTCACCCCGCTGCCGCAGTAGATGATGGTGGGAGCGTTCCCCGCGTCCAGCCGATCCGCCTGCAACCCGCCGCCCTGCCAGTGGCCCGCAGCGTCCAGCGCGCCGCTCCAGTCGCGGTTGACTGCCCCTGGAATATGCCCTGCCTTCATGTCCATCGGTTCGGTCTCGCCCCGGTAGCGGGCAGGCGCACGCGAGTCGATTAAAAGCGTGTCGGGGGCGCGGCTTTGCACGTCCCCGGCAGTTGCCACAAAGCCGGGTTGCACATCTGGATTAAAGGTGGCGGGCGCGTGTTCCGGGTCTGCCGCGTCCACCGCGCCACCCGCCTCTAGATACGCGGGCCAGCCGCCGTCCAGCACATAAACCTGTGTGTGCCCCAGCCAGCGCAGCAGCCACCACGCGCGGGCGGCGTAGAAGCCCTGCCCGGTGCTGGGATCGTCGTAGGCCACCACCACGCTACCGTTGCCGATGCCCACGCTGCCCAGCCACTGCGCCAGCGCCGCCGGGTCAGGCAACGGGTGACGCCCGCCCGCGCCGTTCTCCTGGACGGGGCCGCTGAGGTCCGTCTCCAGATCGGCGTAGCTGGCCCCCGGCACATGGCCTTCCATGTATGCAATGCGGCCCACCAGCGGATCGGTCAGGGCGTAGCGGCAGTCCAGCACACGCAGGTTGGCGTCTTGCAGATGGGCTACCAGCCACTCGGCTGATTTCAGGGGAGAGGAGAGATGGGTCATGGGACAGGCTACACTGCCCGGCCCGGCAACTCTTGAAAGGGTCAGAAATAAAAAGTCCGCCCTTTCGGACGGTGATAGGACAAATATAGCGCCGGATGCAGCATTTGTCAATTTCATGCAAGCCCTGCTGAAAAAGCCATCCCAGACAGCATTTTTCGCATCTTTGCGAAGAAGAGAGTGCATAGCGCTGCCTGCCCCTCGCCCATGCCAGAGGCTTTTGAAATCAGCCCCCACCTTATTTGCAAGGGCCGCTGGGTGGCGCAATATGAGGCCGACTCTGAATGCAGCAAAAAGCCTGCCGGGCAGCGTAAATAGTGGAAATGGTCTATGTACTTTCTACCTGTGGCTGCTAGAATGTTGGTGTCGGTGAAAGCCGATCAACATCTGGGGGTGACCCGGTTTCGACAGGGGAACTGAAGGCGCTGTTGCGTGTCGAGGATTCCGTTGGCCTCGTAAAAAAACGGAAAAGCCATTAACTGGCAACCAGAACGAATTCGCTTACGCTGCATAAGCTAAGCCAGTGACCGTGAAGCCCCGCCTTTGGCGTCGCGCGAGCTGAAACAAAAGAAGGCTAGTCCGGGCGATGTTCTGTAGTCCAGGGCGAAACTAAACAGAAATAAGGAAGGGGGAAACCCGCCCACTGGTGGCCCCTGACCCGACAATCAAACAGTGGGATACACACGTAGACGCACGTTGGACGGACTTTTGGACGGCGGTTCGACTCCGCCCACCTCCACCACAAGGAAGACCCTGCCACCCCGGCGGGGTTTTTCTCTATATTGAATGTACCCATAGTGGGCCGGGATGGCGGAAGGGTAGACGCATTCGACTTAAAATCGAACGGGAAACCGTGCGGGTTCAAATCCCGCTCTCGGCACCAGATCCCCCCGCTTAAGGCGGGGCTTTCTTTTGTCCGGCGGGGGCTTTACGGCTTCGGCTCCTTCGAGCGACTCGCTTCGAGTTTAAGAGTGATGGCGGCCTTTCCTGACCTAGCTGTCCACCTGCGCCCGCAGCCATTCCAGCGCCGCCTCACCGGAATTCAGGACCGAGATGTGGCCGTCTTCGGGACTTCTCCACAGTTCCGCCGTGGGGCAGTGGGCCAGCAGCCATTCGCTGTGCGTGCTGGGAACCACGCGGTCCTGCGTACCGTGCAGCAACAGAAGGGGCGCGTCAATCCACGACGGCTCAAAGCCCCACGGCGCGACGTAGGCCAGATCGTCGGCGATCAAGCCACCGGGGCCGTGCTTCATCGCTGGCCCCACCACGCTGTTCAGCCACTTCCACGAACTGGAGAGGGCGGCGTAATCGGCGGGCGTGAACGTTTCGGGGTCAAATTCGGGGTCTGACGCCTCGTAAGCCTCTTTCGCCGCGCGTCCCTCGGCAGCCGCCCGTAACGACGCCGCGCCCGAGGGATTCATGCCACCGAAGTAATCCAGACCAGCCGCCCCATACGGAGCCAGTCCCGCCATGCAGACCACGCCCAGCACCCGCCCCGGCAGCAGCGCGGCACAGGCCAGAGCGTGCGGCCCGCCCCCTGAGTGGCCCATCACCGCAAATTCGCCAATGCCCAGCGCGTCCGCGATCTGTTCCACATCCCGCGCCGCTGAAGCCACATCCCGGCCCGGCAGTGGAGAGGAACCGCCATAGCCGGGGCGATCATGCGACACCCAGCGGAGATTCAGCCGCCTCGCCGCCTCAAAAAGAGGTTCGGGCGGCGCTCCGATGTTGGGCGTGCCGTGGTGCCAGAACACGGTCAGCGGATTATTCAGCCCCTCCCTGCCCGTGTCGTAGATGTGGAGGGTGCGGCCATCATTGAGGATCAGATCGGTTTCGGCCATGGGTGGACCTCCTTTATGTGTGGGGCTATTTTAGCATTGAGATTCTGTTACAGGAGAATTTAGCCTGAATTCTCCTCTTTCGCCCCGCGCCCCGGCGCTATCCTGCCCCTCATGTCTCAAGCGGCCCCATCCTCAACAACCCAGGCTTCGACAACCCCATACGCGGTGGTGATCGGTTTAGAGGTTCATCTGCAACTGCGGACGCGCAGCAAGATTTTCAGCGACTGTCCCGCCGACTACCACGGTGCGGCCCCCAACACCTTCACCGATCCGCTGACGCTGGGCCTGCCCGGCACGCTGCCCACCCTCAACCGCGAGGCCGTGGAGCTGGGCATCATGTTCGGCCTGGGCCTGAACTGCGACGTGTCCGGCTTCACGCAGTTTCACCGCAAGAATTACTTTTACCCCGACGCGCCCAAGAACTTTCAACTGTCGCAATATGACCGCCCCATTGCGCGGGACGGCTATCTGGACATCGGCGGCACGCGAATCCGCATCATGCGCGCCCATCTGGAGGATGATGCGGGCAAGCTGATGCACCCGGCCTACGCGCCCTACAGCCTGCTGGACCTCAACCGCGCCGGGTCACCGCTGATTGAAATGGTGACGGAAGCAGACATCACCAACGCCGAGCAGGCCCGCGCCTTTTTAGAAACGGTGCAGGCCATCGCGCAGGCGCTGGGCGTATCCGACGCCACCCCGGAAGAGGGCAAGATGCGCTGCGACGTGAACCTCAGCGTTCACAGGCCCGGCGAGCCGTGGGGAACCAAGTGCGAGGTCAAGAACCTCAACTCGTTCCGCAGCGTGGAGCGGGCCATTGTGTATGAAACGGCCCGGCAGACGCGTGTGCTGGACGGCGGCGGGCGCATTACCCAGGACACGCTGGGCTGGGACGAGGGCGGCGGCAAGACCTTCCTGATGCGGACCAAGGAGGGCGAGGCCGATTACCGCTACTTCCCCGAACCCGATCTGCCTCCGCTGGACATCACCCCCGAATGGATCGAGCGCGTGCGGGCGCGGATGCCCGAGCTGCCCGCGCAGAAGCTGGAGCGCTATCTGGCGGCGGGCGTGCGCGAAAACGACGCCGTGACGCTGAGCCTGAATGTGGGTCTGTCGCGCTTTTACGATGAGGCGCTGACGGCGGGCGCGGACGCCCAGAAACTTGCGAATTGGTTGCTGACCGATGTTACGGGCGCTCTGGCGGCCTCCGAAACGAGTCTGAGTCAATCGGCTCTGCAACCCGTCCACCTTGCGGCCCTGGTGCGACTGATCGACGCCGGAACCATCAGCGGCAAGATTGCAAAAGAGTTACTGCCCGACGTTCTGGCAGGCCACGATCCCGCCGCGCTGGTGAAGGAGCGTGGGCTGAGCGTGGTCACGGACACAGGCGCAATCGACGCGGCCATCGACGCCGCCATGAGTGCCGATCCGGCCACGGTGGAAAAGGTGCGCGGCGGCAACGCCAAGGCCATGAACGCGCTGTTCGGCCCGGTGATGAAGGCGATGGGCGGCAAAGCCAAGCCGGAAGTGGTGCGCGAACGCCTGACGCACAAGCTGGGGCTGTGAGAAAGCGCCCCCTCTCCTTCGGAGCTGTACCAGCCACCCGCCGCTACGCGGCACCCTCTCCCCGTGGTAGAGGGTCAGGGGATTGGAGATTGAGCGTTTTCGCCCTGGCCCACCCAGGCATCAAAAAAGCCCTCTCCTGGGGGAGAGGGTTGGGTGAGGGGTCCCCAACGCAGGCCGCACCATGAACCTCATCCCTGCCCTCCCCCTCTCGCGCTGGCGGGCGCTGGCGCTGGGTTTCCTGTGGGCGCAGGTGGTGGCGGTGTTCGGCACGGTGGCCTTCGTGCTGCTGCGGGGAGCGCCGGGGCCGCAGCAATGGATCAATGCCCTCGACGCCCTGCTGGGCGCACTGGTGCTGACGTGGTGGACGCTGGTGTTCACGCGCCTGAGTGCCGGACAGGCCACCGGGCCGGGAAACGGTCCCCTGCGCGCCCTGACCGCCGCGTTTCCGTGGCTGACCTCCTTCCGGGCGGCGCTGTGGGGCGTGACCCTGCTGGGCCTGTCGACAGGCGCGGCCCCCGAGGCCAACACGCTGGCCCTGACGGCGCTGATGACCGTGTGGGGCGCGGCGATCCTGGCCAGCAACGCGGTCAACGGCTCGCTGGTGCGGCTGGCCCCGGAACCGGAAAACCCGGCAAACCGCAAACGGCTGATGGACTGGCTCAACCTCTCGGCGGCGCTGGCGCTGGGCATGGCGGTGCTGAATGTGGTGCCCATCGTGGGTTTTTCCGCCAGCACCACGCTGCCGTCTCAGGTGATTTACGGCTTGGTCGGCGTGCTGGACGTGACCGCCACCGTGCTGGCCCTGTGGGCGCTGATGGCACGGGGCGGGCTGGTGGAGAAGCAGACCGCCAAGGGCGGATAGCTCAGGCGGGTTCCGTGTGTTTTCCTCTCATGTCCGCTCAAATCAGGCCGTTTTTGCAAACGGTTGAAGCCGAGTCGGCATCAGCCCCCGCCCAGCAACTTCACCATCTCCACGTAACCGCGCTGGCGGGCGTGTTGCAGCGGGGTCACGCCCTCGCGGTCCGCGATCTGGCGGTCTGCGCCGTGGGCCAGCAATTCGCGCACGATCCCGGTGTGGGTTGGGCCGCCGTCGCCCAGGATCACCGCTTCCAGCAGGGCGGTCCAGCCCAGGTTATTGACGTGGTTCACGTCGATCTGCGTGGTCCGTAAAATCTCGCGCACGTAGGGCAGATGGCCCCGGTCAGCGGCGGGAATCAGGGCGGTGCCGCCGAAGCGGTTGGTGCGGGTCAGGTCTGGATTGGCCTTCAGGACCTCGCGCAGCATGGCGACGCTGCCGGTCTCGCCCGTGACCAGCAGGGCGTTGCTGCGCTGGCTGTCCTGCGGATCGGGGTCCGCACCCGCCGCGATCAGGGCGCGGGCCACCACCACATGATCCCCCTTCGCCGCCCAGGTCAGCGCCGTGCGTCCGCTGCCGTCGGCGGCATCGGCGGACGCCCCCGCTTTCAGGAGGGCCTGGACCCGTTCCAGATCGCCGTTTTCTGCGGCCTGGAGGAGTTGTGAGTCCAATTCACTTGATCTGGTGGTGGTCACGGTGGCCCCCTTCGCGCTGCCTGCCGCCCCTGCCAGCATGGGCAACAGCGGCAGGCCGCCCAGCAGGGTCAATCCGAGCATCCATGTCCTGGACAGCTTCATCACGCCCCACATCCTAGCCCGGTATCCTGGCCCGGCGGAACCCGACTGCCTTTCGCGGAAGGTTGCCACTCTCCCGGCTCAGGCTCCCCGTGGACGGCTCAGCGCGGTCAGATCGTTCAGCACAATTGCCGCCGCCTTCTCGCCGCTTTCCATCGCCCCCTGAATGCCGCTCATGGAGGTGATTTCGGAGGCCAGAAATACGCCTTCCATGTTCGTGGCGTGGCCGGGTAGGGTGTCCGCATAGCTCGGCGGCTGCGGGTACTGCGCGTGCGGGATGCGCTCCACCGCCAGCGTCCGCAAGCCGGAGACCGCCGCCTCGCCGTACCAGTGTTCCAGCTCGCCGCGCACGCAGGCGTCCAGTTCGGCGTCATCCTCCGCATGATTTCCCAGTAGCGTGACCGCCAGTAAATGCTGACCCGGCGGCACCCGCCCCGGCAGCACGTTGCTGAGCCACTGGGCATTGTTGATGAGTCCGGTTTCGGCGTTCAGCAGCAGCCGGGGCTGATCGTCGATCTGTTTATGGGCGGCGTAATACAGGTAGGTGCTGCCCAGGCTCCCGCGCGAAACGTCCTGGCCCAGCAGCCCCGCCGCCGTGTTCGGATCGGTGGCGACGATCACGTTGCGGGCGTCCAGTTCGCCACTGGGGGTCTGAAGGGTGACGTGTGAACCGTGCGCCCTCAAATCTGTCACGCGCACGTTGACCTGAATGTCCAGTCCACTTGCCAACTGCTGCGGAATGGCCCCGATGCCTGCGCGGGGCAGCGCCGCACCGCCGTCGATCAGCATACGGAGGTAATAGCGGAACAGCCGCGCGGAGGTGTCCAGCTCGCGCCGCAGGAAGATGCCGCCGAAGAAGGGGCGGAAGAAGTTGTCCAGCGCCGATTCGCTGAAGCCCTGACCGCGCAGGTAACTCTCGGTGGTCTCGTCGGGGCCAGTCAGCAGGGTGTGGGGCGGCGCAAGTAACACGGCCAGCGCCAGTTTGCCCACCCGCAGTTTGTCGGCCACGCTCAGCACCCCCGTCGTGAGCGTGCTGGGCAGCGCCGCCGGATCGCGCCGGGGGTCGCCCAGCACGTCCTCCCGCTTGCCACGCCGCACCGCAGCCGAGGGCGGAATGGGGACCAGATCCAGTGCCTCCAGATCAAGATTTCGTTTCACTGCCGGGTAGCTGGGAAACAGCACCTGATACCCGGCGTCCAGTGTGAAGCCGTCCACCACGCGCGAGCGCACCCGTCCGCCCAGCGCCCCCGAAGCCTCCAGCACCCGCACCCGCTGCCCGGCCCGGCTGAGAATGCGCGCCGCCGTCAGCCCCGCGAGGCCCGCGCCCACCACCACTGTGTCTAGTTGCCGCGTGTCGTGCATGGGTCACAGGGTACGGGATTGGGTGCGGGGGGACGCAAGAAGAAAGCCCCAGCGCTGGCCAGGGCTTCTCTGCATTTCCTCATTTCTCCTGCGCGGCAATCTTCAATCCGTCGCCTGCGCGCTCACCTGCACGTTCGCGGCCTCGGCCTTCACGCCGTTCACCTCTACCGTGTGCGTCTGGCGGCCCAGCAGCGGGCGCTCGGGCAGCAGCAGGGCGGCGATAAAAGCCAGCCCCACCAGCGCCGCCGAGACCAGAAAGACCTCGCCAATCGCGCCCACCATCACGTTTCTCAGGGCCGCCGTGATCTGCGAGAGCAGTTCGGGCTGCCCCAACTGTTGCAGGGCCGCGCCTACCTGCGCGCTGGCTTCCGGGCTGGTCAGCAGATTGGGACTGGCGATGGCGTCCTGCAAGGGAGCGGGCAGGGTCTTTGCGGCGGCGGGGAGCTGTGCGCCCAGCTTCGCGGCCAGTTGCGCGTTGACCAGCGCCCCGAACAGGCTGACCGCCAGCGTGCCGCCGATCTGCTGGAAGAATTGGTTGCCCGCCGTGGCGCTGCCCAGCTTCTCGCGCGGGGCGGCGTTCTGCACGGCCAGAACGAGCTGGCTGTTGACCGGCCCCAGACCCAGCCCCAGCAGGATCATGGTGCCCACTGCCAGCCACATCGGGGTGGTCAGGCTCAGCGTGGAGGCCAGGACCAGGGCGGCGGAGGCCAGCAGCGCCCCGCTGACGATCAGTTTCTTGTAGCGCCCGGTGCGGCTCACGAACTGTCCGGCCAGGGTGCTGGTCAGGATCATGCCGCCCATCAATGGGGCCAGGGCCAGACCGCTGCCCGCCGCGCTGCTGCCGCGCACGCCCTGCATGTACAGCGGCAGGTACAGAATCGCGGCGTACATGCCCGCGCTCACCAGAAAGGCGGCCAGCGAGGCGGTGGCGATGCTCCGGTCTTTCAGCAGTCCCAGGTCCAGAATGGGCCGCGCCTGACGGCGGCTGTGCAGCGCATAGCCCACGCCCAGCGCCAGCACCCCGGCCAGCAGGCCCAGAATCTGTGGGCTGCCCCAGGCGTAGGTGGCTCCGCCCCAGGACACCGCCAGCGTCAGCATGGTGACCGTACCGGCCAGCAGCGCCGCGCCTAAGGCGTCAAAGCTGCGGCCCGTGCCTTCGGCCACCACCGGCTTGGGCAGCCGGAAGTAGCGCCAGATGAAATACGCCGCCAGCAGCGCAAAGGGCAGGTTCACGAAGAACACGCTGCGCCAGCCCAGGTGATCGGTCAGGAAGCCGCCCACCAGCGGCCCCACCACGCTGGACACGCCCCAGACGGCCCCGGTGTAGCCCTGGTAGCGCCCGCGCTCAATCGGGGTAAAAAGGTCTGCAATCGCCGTGAAGCTCATCGCCATCAACGTGCCGCCGCCGATGCCCTGTAATGCGCGCAGCACGATCAGTTGCTCCATGTTCTGCGCGAAGCCCAGGCCCACGCTGCCCAGCGCGAATATCGCGATACCCAGCAGGATCAGCGGGCGGCGGCCCACGCGGTCACTGATGGTGCCCACGATGGGAATGGTGATGGTGGTGGCCAGCGCGTAGGCGGTGAAGGCCCAGGCGTACAGGTGAAAGCCGCCGAGGTCACTGATCACGCGCGGCATGGCGCTGCCCACCACCGTCAGGTTCAGGCTGGACAGGAACAGCACAGTCAGGATGCCGATAAAGGCCATGATCCTGTCGCGCTCATTGAGGCCGGAGTGGCTCTGGACTGCGGGACTGATGGGGGTACTCATGTATGGACCTCTTCAGGAAGGGGAAGGCTCAGGGCGTCGTGAAAGTCCTGCATGGCCCTGAGTGCCGCCCCGATCCGTTGCGGCGGCAGATGGCCGAAGTGCGAGGCGACGATGGCCTGCCCGGTTTCGCGGGTGCGGGCGCGGGTGGCCACGCCCTGTGGGGTCAGGCGCAGGTGAAAGCAGCGCAGATCCGCAGGGTTGTTGACGCGCTCCACCAGCCCCGCCGAGACCAGCTTGGACACGATACGCGTCACGGTGGGGGCGGGCAGATTCTGCTTGCTGGCAATCCGGCCCGGTGTCTGCTCGCCGTCCATGACCGAGGCCAGCACCAGCAGTTCCTTGGTGTTCAGGCCCAGCGCGGTTTCCAGCGGCTCGTCCAGCGCCTGCCGGAAGCGCCGCGACAGCCGCAGCGTCAGCCGGATCAGGTCATACAGCCCGTCTGGCGGCGTTGCAATTGGGGGAGATGTGGGTAAACTCATTTCATCTGGAAGTATTTCAGATGAAAGGGAGTGCGGCAAGCCGAAGTCGTCCCTGGCCGGGGAACATGATGGAAGAACCAATGCCGGGTGTCAGGGGGAAAGAATCCGCACGCCATCCACCCCGTCCAGTTGCTCGGTGAGCCACGCGCCGCGCGACAGGTGGGCGTCCAGCACGCCGGGCAGCCACGGCAGGCAGTCGTCCGGTAGGGCGTCGGGGGCAAACCAGCCCACTTCGGAGGTCTTGTCCAGCGGCGACGGTTCCCCATCCCACTCGCGGGTCAGAAACAGGAAATCGGTGCCCTGCATCCCGCCGATGTCAAAGCGGGACACGCCCAGGGCTGTCAGCGAGGCCGTCTCTACTTTCAACCCCACTTCTTCCTGGGTCTCGCGCACGGCAGCGTCCACCAGCGCCTCGCCGCGTTCCACCCGTCCGCCCGGCAGGCCCCACCGGCCATTCATGTAGGTTGTGCCGTCGCGGCGGCCCAGCAGCACGCGCCCGGACCCGTCCTGCACAACCAGCCAGGCGATGAGATAGAAAGGGGAGTTCATGGGGCAGTTTAGCTGTGTGGGAGCGGAGCAAAGTCCCCCGGCGGTTCGCCGCCCTCGTCCTTGAGCGCCACGCCGCTGAGTTCCCGGCGCAGCGCCTGCCGGATCAGGTGCGCCAGCCGCCACGCCGCCCCCCGCACGCCCAGCCCCGCCGGGCGGATGTTGGACACGCAGTTGCGCGCCGAATCGCGCGTCTGGATTTGCGGGGCGTAAGTCAGGTACGCGCCCAGGCTGTCGGGGCTGCTCAGGCCGGGGCGTTCGCCGATCAGGACGAGGACGAGTTTTGCGCCTACGGCCAGGGCCACGCCGTCGCCCAGCGCCACCCGCGCCTGCCGCGCCAGAACGACCGGGCCGACGCTCAGACCCGCCCCGCGCAATTCAGGGAGCAGCAGCGCCAGCAGCGGCCCCACATGCGCCAGCGCCCCCGCCGAGAGGCCGTCCGCCACGACGATCACGACATCGGCTGGGGGCTGGCCTTCCAGTTCCGCCAGCGATTCGGGGGCCAGGGTGCGCCCTAAATCCGGGCGGCGCAGGTATTCGGCACGGTCTGCGGCGCGGCTGTGGACGTGCAGAACCACCTCTCCGGCAGTTTGTAGAGACTCCGCCAACGCTTCAAAATCGGCGGCAACATGAACGGCGTCCCGTGCCGCCGCGTGCGCCGCGTTGAACTTGAGTAGCTCCCGCGTCGGCATGGATGTTCCCGCCCGTCCCAGCGCGATCCGGGCGTCGGTAAATTCTTTCAGCGAGGCCCAGGGAGTCAGATCGCCCGGCTGTGGGGGGTCTGTCACCTGCCCAGCCCTGCCGTTCCCATCAATTCGCGGAGTTGTGCCTGACCCGGCAGCGTCAGACCTCCATCCCGGCTCAGTCCCACCGTTTCCAGCCACGCGGCAAATTCTGGCGCGGGCGGGCGATCAAACATGCGGCGCAGATACCACGCGTCGTGAAAGCTGGTGCTTTGATAGTTCAGCATGATGTCGTCCGCCCCTGGCACGCCCATGATGAAGGTCACCCCCGCCGCGCCCAGCAGGGTCAGCAGGGTGTCGGTGTCGTCCCCGTCGGCCTCGGCGTGGTTGGTGTAGCAGATGTCGCAGCCCATCGGCAGACCCAGCAACTTGCCGCAAAAGTGGTCCTCCAGCCCCGCGCGGATGATCTGCTTGCCGTCGTACAGGTACTCCGGGCCGATAAACCCCACCACGGTATTGACCAGCAGCGGGCGGTAACGGCGGGCCACCGCGTAGGCGCGGGCTTCCAGCGTGCCCTGATCCACGCCGTGGTGGGCGTTGGCGGATAGGGCGCTGCCCTGCCCGGTT
This sequence comes from Deinococcus marmoris DSM 12784, assembly GCF_000701405.1. GTDB lineage: Bacteria > Deinococcota > Deinococci > Deinococcales > Deinococcaceae > Deinococcus > Deinococcus marmoris. The sequence goes on along the minus strand of NZ_JNIV01000044.1, from coordinate 20,738 downwards.
TCAAAGTACATCACGTTGTCGCCGAAGCCTCCGGCCAGTTCCTCACCGCGCCGCAGCTCCAGCGCCGCCGCGTGGGCCGTGTCCAGTAGCGCCAGATCAATGCCGAAGCCGCTGTTGGCGTCCTGCGTGCCCGCCACACTCTGAAACACGAGGTCCACCGGAGCGCCGCGCGCCATCGCCTCCAGCGTGTTGGTCACATGCGTCAGCACGCAGCTCTGCGTCGGTACGCCGGTTCGCTGGCGGAAGTCGTCCAGCAGGCGCAGCAGGCCCACGCAACTGTCCACGCTGTCCAGCGCGGGATTGATCCCGATCACCGCGTCGCCGCAGCCGAACATCAACCCGTCCAGCGTGCTTGCCAGGATGCCGCGCGGATCGTCGGTGGGGTGGTTGGGTTGCAGCCGCGTGCTGAAGCGCCCCCGCAGCCCCAGCGTGGTGCGAAAACGCGTGACCACCTCCACTTTTGAGGCCACCAGAATCAGGTCTTGCACCCGCATCAGCTTGCTGACGGCAGCCACCATTTCGGGGGTCAGGCCGGGTGCCAGGGCCACCAGCACTTCAGGTGTGGCCTCGTCGCCCAGCAGCCAGTCGCGGAATTCGCCCACGCTAAGACTGGACACAGGTGCGAAGGTCGCCGCGTCGTGGCTGTCCACGATCAGGCGCGTGACCTCATCGGTCTCGTAGGGAATCAGCAGCTCCTCCAGAAACAGCCTGAGGGGCAGGTCCGCCAGAATCTGCCGCGCCGCCTCGCGTTCCTGGGCGCTGCCCGCCGCAAGTCCCGCCAGCTCGTCGCCGGATTTGGGCGGACTGGCGCAGGCCATCACCCGCCGCAAATCGGGGAAGCTGAAGTGCTGGTGGCCCAGGGTCAGATGGTACGTGGGCGGCTCCAGTGTGGGGAGAGGGGCATGGAGCAGTTTAGACGCGGAGAGTGATCTGGAGAAAGGTCATGCTCTTGCTTCCCGGATGCCCCGTCCCGCCGCCACTCCAGTCACCAGCACCAGACCCGTCATGGCCAGCAAAAAGATCAGCGGCACATGCCAGTCGCCCGTGAGATCGTGCAGCGCCCCGAAAATAAAGGGGCCACTGGCGGCCAGCGCGTAGCCGAAGCCCTGTGCCATTGCAGAAAGCTGGGGCACCTGCGTCACGTCCTGCGCCCGCACCGCAATGAACATCAGCGCCAGCGGAAAGGTGCTGCCCGCGCCGATGCCCATCATCAGCAGCCAGGGCAAGGGCGTCAGCGGCGACAGCAGCAGGCCGGTGATGCCTGCCGCGCTGACCAGCGCCGTCGCCACCGCCAGCGGAACCAGAAGTTTGGGCCGCGCCGCCAGCACCGGAACCGCCAGCGTAAAGGGCAGTTGCACCACGTTGGCAAACGCCAGCAGCAGCCCCGCCTGCGCCGCCGTGAAGCCGTTGTCCTGCAAGACCCTGGGCAGCCATGTCAGCCATGTAAAGAACACCAGAGACTGAAAGCCCATGTACAGCGTCACCGACAGCGCGTAGGGATTTTGCCACACCGACGGCCCCGAACCCCTCAGCGGGCGGGCGTGGGTCTGCCGCCCGAAGACAGTGGGCAGCCACGCCAGCACGCCAATCACGGCCAGCCCGATCCACACGCCCACCGACGAGCGCCATTGGCCGCCCAGCGCGGTCATCAGCGGCACGGCCACCCCGGAGGCCAGCGCCGCGCCGCCCACCACCGCCAGCGTGTACAGCCCGGTCATCGGCCCCACCCGCGTGGGGTAGTCGCGCCGGATCAGGCTGGGCAGCAGCACGTTGTTCAGGGCGATACCCGCGCCCACCAGCACCGTGCCGATCAGGATGATGGGCAGCGTCGCGCCAACCCGCAGCACGCTGCCCAGGCCGATCACGGCGGTGGCAAACAGGATGATGGTTTCGTTGCTGTAGCGGCGGCTCAGCAAGGGCGCAAGCGGTGCCAGCACGCCCCAGCACAGCAACGGTAGCGTGGTCAGCAGGCTCAGGGTGGCGGCGCTGACCTGAAACTCGGCCTGAAATTGAGACAGCAACGGCCCGAATCCGGCAATCGGCGGGCGCAGGTTCAGCGCCACCAGAATCAGCCCCAGGATCAGCAGCGGAGCGGCGGTGGGCCTTCGGCGTTGCTGGGGCGCGTCCGGCGCTGGGGGGATGGCGAGGTCCGGGCGGCTCATGCGGGCAGGCTAGCGCGTTCACTGACCACTGCGACTGTCTCTATTGACCAACTGTGAAGGCAGAAAATGACCCTGCGGTCCGCCTCTGACCCGTTCATTCTGCTACCTTGACCGTGCGTCACCGGGGGTGCCTGCCATTCATGGGCGGGCTGAGAAACACCCCAACGAACCTGATCCGGGTCATACCGGCGGAGGGAGCGTGACCGGCCAGCCCCGCAAGATTGCGGCGGTCTGGCCCCGCTTCCCCTCGTGACGCGAGGGGGCTTTTTTATGTTTAGGAACAGTATGCGTGTACAAGGTGTTTTGACAGCGGCTCTACTTCTGACGGGTGCGGCCAGCGCCCAGACCACCCTGACGGTCATTACCCACGACTCTTTTGACGTGGACAAGAAACTGGTGGCGTCCTTTGAAAGCGCGAATAACGCGAAGGTGCGTTTCGTGAAGGGCGGCGACGCCGGGGAGCTTCTCAATCGCCTGATCCTGACCCGCCGCGCCCCGCTGGCCGACGTGGTCTACGGCCTGGATAACAGCCTGATCAGCCGCGCAAAGCAGTTTGACCTGCTCCAGCCGTACAAGTCGCCCGAACTGGCGAAGGTTCCCGCCGCCTACCGTCTGGACGACGCGGGCCTGCTGAACACCATGGACTACGGCTACGTGGCCCTCAACTATGACCGGGAGTACTTCCAGAAAGCGGGTCTGGCCCTGCCCAGATCACTGGATGACCTGAAAACGCCGCAGTACGCCAAGTTGACCGTGGTTGCCAGTCCGGCCACCAGCAGCCCCGGTCTGGCTTTCCTGCTCGCCACGGTCAACCACTACGGCGAGGCGAACGCGTGGCAGTGGTGGCGCGACGCCCGCCTGAATGGCCTCAAGGTCACGCGCGGCTGGAGCGACGCCTACAACAAGGAATTCAGCCGCAACGGGGGGAAATATCCCATCGTGCTGTCGTATACCAGCAGCCCCGCCGCCGAGGTCTTCTACGCCGACAACTACGACGCCAAGAAGCTGCCCGCCCAGGCTCCTACCGCCAACCTGTTCCTCCCCGGCAGCACCTGGCTGCAATTGGAAGGCGTGGGCATCCTGAAGGGTGCCAAGCAGCCCGCCCTGGCCCGCAAATTCGTGGACTTCATGCTTGGCAAGGGCGTGCAGGCCGACATCCCCACCCGCATGTGGATTTACCCGGCGGTGGGCGGCACGCCGCTTGATCCGGTCTTCAAGTTCGCCACCCAGCCGGAGCTATCACCCATTAAAGCTGGCCTGACTACCAACCCACAGCGGCTGGTGGATACCTGGGTGACGCAGGTTCTGCGGGCGCGGTAGGGGAAACCTCTCTTCCAGACCCTCTGCGTGGCAGCTCTACGAGTCACCCCACGGAGAGGGGCTTTTTGATGCTTACTTGGCTGGGGCGGTGCTGTGTCGTGGGGCTACGTGGCCTTCTCTGCTGAGGATTCCGTCTGTTTCGCGCAGAAATCGGGACAGCGCCGATTCCTGCACTCCACGTCCGGAATCCGTTTTTCTCCTGCTCACTCCGTTCGGATTTTCAGGTGTTTTTAACACCTTTCAATCGGAGTCCGTATAACACGGGGAGAGGGTGCCGCAACAGCGGCGGGTGAGGGGTTCCCTTACCGCCGCCCACGCGCCCGCACCTTCTGCCCCGGCACCGTCGCCTGTTTGAATTCCTTGCCCTGCAACTTGGCCTCAATCGCCCGGATCTGATCGCGCAGACTGGCGGCCCGTTCAAAGTCCAGATCCTCGGACGCCTGCCACATGTCCAGTTCCAGATCGGTGAGCTGGGCGGTCAGGGCGTCTCGGTCACCCCCGACATTCGCGCTGCCGATTTCCTCCGGCTGTTCCTCGCCGCGAATGACGTTGCGCACGCCCTTGATAATCGTGGTGGGCGTGATGCCGTGTTCCACGTTGTAGGCGGTCTGCTTCTCGCGGCGGCGGGCGGTTTCGTCGATGGCCGAACGCATGGCGGGCGTCACCGAATCGCCGTACAGAATGACCTCGCCGTTCAGGTTGCGCGCCGCGCGGCCAATGGTCTGAATCAGGGCGCGTTCCGAGCGCAGAAAACCGGGCTTGTCGGCGTCCAGAATGGCAACCAGCGAGACTTCCGGCAAGTCCAGCCCCTCACGCAGCAGGTTGATGCCCACCAGCACGTCGTAATGGCCCAGCCGCAAGTCACGGATGATCACCTGACGCTCCACGCTGTCGATATCAGAGTGCATGTACCGCGCCTTGACCCCCTTTTCCAGCATGTATTCGGTCAGGTCCTCGGACATGCGCTTGGTCAGGGTGGTGACTAGGGTGCGCTCGCCCACCGCCGTCTTCGCGCGGATGCGGCCCAGCAGATCGTCGATCTGTCCGGTGATCGGCTGCACCGATACGGGCGGGTCTACCAGCCCTGTCGGGCGGATGATCTGATCGGCAATGCTGTCGCTGACCTCCCGCTCGAAGGGGCCGGGCGTGGCCGATACATACACCGTCTGCCCGGTCTTGGACATGAATTCCTCGGCGTTCAGCGGGCGGTTGTCCATTGCGCTGGGCAGGCGGAAACCGTAGTCCACCAGCGTCTGTTTGCGCGCCCGGTCCCCGTTCGCCATCCCGCCGATCTGCGGCACGGTTACGTGCGACTCGTCGATAAAGGTGATGAAGTCGTCGGGAAAGTAGTCCAGCATGGTGTACGGCGTCATGCCAGGGACGCGCCCGTCGATGTGGCGCGAGTAATTCTCGATGCCGGAGCAGTAGCCCAGCACCTTGAGCATCTCCAGATCGTAGAGGGTGCGTTCCTTGATGCGCTGGGCTTCAAGCAGCTTGCCGGTGGACTTGAAATATTCCAGCCTCTGCTCCAGCTCCTCCTGAATGGTCACGATGGCCCGCTCGATATTGCCTGCGCTGGACACGTAATGCTTGGCCGGGTAGACCACCGTGGCGTCCAGTTCGGCCAGTCGTTCGCCCGTCAGCGGATGCACCACGCCGATGCGTTCCACGTCGTCGCCCCACAGCTCGATCCGCAGCGGCTGCTCGTCGTACGCGGGCCAGACCTCGATCATCTCGCCCTTGACCCGGAAACGGCCCGGCATCATCTCGATGTCGTTGCGCTCGTACTGCATCCCGATCAATCGGCCCAGAATCTCGTCGCGGCCCACCGCATCGCCCTTCTTGAGAATCAGGTTCAGCGCCGTGTATTCCTTCGGATCGCCCAGGCCGTAGATACAGGATACGGACGCAACCACAATCGTGTCGCGCCGCGTCAGCAGGCTACGGGTGGTGGAGTGGCGCAGGCGTTCGATTTCCTGGTTGATCGCCGCGTCTTTCTCGATAAACAGGTCCTTGCCTGGTACGTAGGCTTCGGGCTGGTAGTAATCGTAGTAGCTGATAAAGAACTCGACGGCGGCGGTGGGGAAAAACTCGCGGAACTCGGAGGCGAGCTGCGCGGTCAGGATCTTGTTGGGGGCCATGATCAGGGCGGGGCGGCCCGTTTCCTCGATGACTTTCGCTACGGAGTACGTTTTTCCTGTGCCCGTCGCCCCCAGCAGCGTCTGGTATCGCAGTCCCGATTCCAGACCGTCCACCAGGGAGCGAATGGCGGTGGGCTGATCGCCGGACGGCGTGAACTCGGATTTGATCTTGAGCATCGGGGGAGACCTCCAGAGGAAAGGGGACAGGTAGAGTGGCAGACGCCGAAGCGTTTCCCGTAGTTTACGCCCCTGACGTAAGAGGATGGTAGGCCAGATGGCGGATTTGGGCCGGATTGTTGTGCGCGGCGCGACTAGCTCTGACCTGAGCCAGCCCCCAGCATTTCCTCTGCCACACTTAGAAAGGCGCGCACCACAGGGTTCTTGCCCTCGTCGCGCCGCCACACGGCCACGATGTCCACCAGCGGGGCGTCCTCGACGGGGCGGTACACCACCCCCGGCAACTGCAAGCGGCTGAAGAACTCGATGGGCAGGAACACGCCCACACCCGCCGCCACCAGCGACAGCAGCGTGGGAATCTCGATGGCCTCCTGCACGACGTTGGGGGTGAAGCCGGCCCCGGCGCACCAGCGCATCACCTGATCGAAATACGTGGCGCGCAACTGGCGCGGAAAGAACACGAAGGGTTCAGGGGCCAGATCGGAGATCTTGAGCTTGCGCTTGCGGGCCAGCGGGTGTCCGGCAGGCAGGGCCGCCACCAGCGGTTGCCGCCACAGCGCCCGCGAGTCCAGGGTGGCGGCGCGCACCGGCAGCAGCATCAGGCCCACGTCGATCTGGCCGCCGCGCAGCCCGGCTTCCTGCTCCTGTGCGGTCAGCTCGCGCAGATCGACGCTCACGTTAGGGTACAGCTCGCGGAAGCGGCGCACGATTTCCGGCAGGCCGCCGAAGGCCAGCCCGCTGACAAAACCCACGGTCAATCGGCCCACCTCGCCCCGTGCGGCGCGGCGGGCGCGTTCCACGGTCTGCCCGGCTAGCGCCAGCGTTTCGCGTGCGCCCACCAAGAATTCCTGGCCCGCCGGGGTCAGTTGCACGCGGCGGGTGGTCCGCAGCACCAGCGGCACGCCCACCTCCTCTTCCAGGTTGCGGACACTGTTGCTGAGGGCCTGCTGCACCACGAAGACACGCTCGGCGGCCCGCCCGAAGTGTTCTTCCTCGGCCAGCGCGACGAAATGGCGCAGGTGACGCAGTTCCATGTCTGCCCAGCTTGCCACACCGGGCGGGCGGAATGTCAAACGTCCTGTCTCTGGTCTGCCCTCAGACTTCCAGCGCCAGCTTGTCCACGTCGTTCAGCAGCGGCGTTCCCGCCGGGTAGTCGCCGTTGAAGCACGCCAGGCACAGCCCCGGACCGCCCACTGCCTCGCGCAACCCACGCTCGCTGATAAAGGCCAGGGTATCCGCGCCAATGAGCTGGCGGATTTCCTCCTGCGTGTGCGTGCTGGCCACCAGTTCCTTGCGGGCGGCGGTGTCGATGCCGTAGAAGCACGGGTGTGTGATGGGCGGGCTGCACACCCGGAAATGCACCTCGGTGGCCCCCGCGTCGCGCAGCAGATTGACGATCTGGCGCGAGGTGGTGCCGCGCACGATGGAGTCGTCCACCAGAATCACGCGCTTGCCCGCCACCGCGCTGGTGGGCGAGAGTTTCATCTTGACCTTCAGCTCGCGCGCCTCCTGCGTGGGGGCGATGAAGGTGCGGCCCGCATAGGGATTCTTGTACAGGCCGTAATCAAAGGGAATCCCGCTTTCCCGCGCGTAGCCGATGGCCGCGCCGATGCCACTGTCGGGAACCGGCACCACGATATCGGCGTCCACCGGAAACTCGCGGGCCAGTTGCTCGCCCATGCGGATGCGGCTGGCGTGGGTGTCGATGCCGTCCAGTTGGCTGTCGCTGCGGGCAAAGTAGATCCATTCAAAGGCGCAGGGCGTGGGGGCGCGGGGTTCCACCATCAGGCTGTGCAGGCCGTTTCGGTCCACCCAGACCAGTTCGCCGGGTTGCACGTCGCGCAGCAGCTTTGCGCCCACCGCGTACAGGGCGCAGGGTTCGCTGGCCATCGCATACGCGCCGTCGTCGCGCTGCCCGATCACCAGGGGCCGGACGCCGTGTGGGTCACGGAAGCCGATCAGGGCGTGGCGGTTCATCAGCACGCAGGCGTAGCCGCCCTTGAGGCGTCTCATGGCGGCGGCGGTGGCCTCCACCAGGTCCATGTGGCTCTCGCGGGCGATCAGATTCAGCATCACCTCGCTGTCGTTGGTGGTCTGAAACAGCGCGCCCTCCAGCAGCATCTCCTGACGAACTTCCAGCGCGTTCACGAAGTTGCCGTTGTGCGCCATGCCCAGAATGCCCTTGTTGGTGCGGGTGGTCAGCGGCTGGGCGTTGAAGCGCAGGTTGCTGCCGGTGGTGCTGTAGCGCACATGCCCGATGCTGACGCGGGCGTTGGCCAGCCGCACGCTGTCCAGGCGGCGCTCGTCAAAGACCTGCGTCACCAGCCCCAAATCCTTTTCCACATGGAACTTTTCGCCGTCGGACACGCACATGCCCGCCGCCTCTTGCCCCCGGTGTTGCAGGGCGAACATGCCCAGGTAGGTCAGCCACGCCAGATCGTTGGGGACGGGCGAGTACAGGCCGAAGACTCCGCATTCCTCGCGCGGCTTGTCGTTGCCGAAGTCGTTCTCGGAGAGGGTTTGCAGAGGGGCGGGGTTAGTGGGCATGGGTGGCTCCGGCAGAAGGATTGGGCGGGGGCGATTGGTGGGTGGCCCCCCCTCCCAGCCTCCCCCACGAGGGGAGAGGGGCTAAAAGATAGATTGGGGCATGTCGTATCGTCCGCCACCCACGCATGTGAGTACAGAGCTGGCTCGTAGCCTGCGGCGCAACATGACGCCGGAAGAACGGCTGCGCTGGAGGCAACTGCGGAGCGCACAGCTCGGCGTTAGCTTTCGGCGTCAGGAAGTGATTGGACGCTACGTGGTGGATTTTGTCTGCTATCCAGCCCGCCTGATTGTGGAGCTTGATGGCAGCCAACATTTGAACAGTGAAACAGACCGAGTGAGGGACACGGCCTTGCAAGCGGACGGTTTCCATATCTTGCGCTTCTGGAATAACGAGGTTAAAAGCAATCTGAACGGCGTTCTGGAAAGGATTCAGGCTAAATTGAAATAGCGCACCTGTCTCCCTCCCTCCTTGTGGGGGAGGGTTGGGGAGGGGGGGCCACGGAGTGACCGTCCCCGCCCCACTCATCCCAGAATCCCAACGAGCGGAGATTCATAAGCCAGGGTCAGCGCCGCGAGGTTCACGCTCAAGTGTAGGCCGCGCGCCGGGGCCGCCACTGTGAGCGCGTCGCCCCCGCTTTCGCCTAGGCGCACGAAGGGCACGCCCAGTTCACGCAGTTTGTTTTCTGTGGCATCAGCATCCTGCACCGCCACCACGACGCGGCTGTGCGCCTCGCCGAACAGCAGAGCGTCGGTGCGAACCTCGGCGGGCACGTCCAGCGTCACGCTGAGGCCGATGCTCCCGGCCATTGCCATCTCAGCCAGGGCCACGGCCAGCCCACCCTCGGCGCAGTCGTGGGCGGTGTCGGTCAGTCCCGCGCGAATCAGGGCCAGCGTCCCATCAATGACCTTTTGCTCCAGCACCAGGTCCAGCGGCGGCACACGTCCGGCTTCCAAACCATGCAGGCTTTCCAGGTACTGCGAGGCTCCAATGCTGTCGGCGTGTTCGCCCAGCAGGTACAGGGTCTGGCCTGCGGCTTTCAGTCCCAGCGTGGCCCGCCTGGAAATGTCGGGCAGCACGCCCACCATGCCAATCGTCGGGGTGGGGTGGATCGCCACGCGCTCGTCGCCCTGGGTGTACTGGTTGTACAGGCTGACGTTGCCGCCCGTGACCGGCGTGTTCAGCGCGCGGCAGGCGTCCGCGATGCCCTGTACCGACTGCTGGAGCTGGTAATACACCTCGGGGCGGTGCGGGTTGCCAAAGTTGAGGTTGTCAGTAATCGCCAGCGGCGTTGCGCCCACGCAGGCCAGATTGCGCGCGGCCTCAGCAACGGCGGCGGCGGCCCCGGTGTAGGGGTCAAGTTGCACGAAGCGCGGGTTGCAATCCGAAGTCGCCGCCACGCCCATGCCGCTGCCCTTGACGCGCATCACGGCAGCGTCAGCGGCTCCCGGCACGACAACGGTATTGGTCATCACCTGATGGTCAAAGCGCTGGAAGATCGGGCGCTTGCTGGCAATGGTGGGGTGAGACAGCAGCTCCAGCAGCACCGCGCCGCAGTCGCCCGGCTGGGGCACGCCGCTCAGATCGCGCTCACGGGCCGCCTTAATATCTGGGGATTCCACGCCCTCGCGGGTGTATTTGGGCGCCTCGTTGAGCAGGGCGACGGGCAGGTCACACACCACTTCACCCTTCCAGGTCAGGCGGTAGTTGTTGTGCGATTCCACCTGACCGATGTTGACCACATCCAGTTCCCACTTGTCCAGCAGGTCATACAGCTCCTGCTCGCGCCCCGGCACCGGCACCAGGATCATGCGCTCCTGGGATTCGGACAGGCACAGTTCCATCGGCACCATGCCCGATTCGCGGGTGGGCACTTTATCCAGGTCCATCGTGATGCCCAGGCCCGCGCGGTACGCCATCTCGCAGGTGCTGGACACCAGACCCGCTGCGCCCATGTCCTGCACCCCGGCCACCACGCCGGACTCGATGGCCTCCAGCGTGGCCTCCAGCAGCAGTTTTTCCATGAAAGGATCGCCCACCTGTACGGCGGGGCGGTCCGCCTGACTGGCCTCGGACAGGTCAGCCGAGGCGAACACCGCGCCGCCCAGCCCGTCGCGCCCGGTCTTGGAACCGACGTAGATGATCTGGTTGCCCACCTCGCCCATCGTGCCTGTGGCTAAATCCTCGTGGCGCAGCAGGCCCAGGGCCATCACGTTGACCAGTGGGTTTTCCTGGTAGCTGGGGTGAAAGGTGACCTCGCCGCCCACGGTGGGCACGCCAATCGCGTTGCCGTAGTGGGCGATGCCCTCCACGACGCCGTTCACCAGAAAGCGGGTGCGGGGGCTGTCGGGGTTGCCGAAGCGCAGGCTGTCCAGCACGGCAAAGGGCCGCGCGCCCATCGCAAAGATGTCGCGCAGGATACCGCCCACGCCCGTCGCCGCGCCCTGCACGGGTTCCACCGCCGACGGGTGGTTGTGCGACTCCATCTTGAAGGCCACACCCCAGCCCTCGCCAATGTCCACCACGCCCGCGTTCTCGCCGGGGCCTTGCAGCACCTGCGGCCCGGTGGTGGGGAAGGCGGAAAACAGCGGGCGCGAGTTCTTGTAGCCGCAGTGTTCAGACCACATCGCGCCCACGATGGCGGCTTCCAGCGCATTCGGCTCGCGGTTGATGCTGGAGACGAGCAGATCGTATTCGCCCTCGGAGAGGCCGAAGGTGGCGGCTTGCGGGCGGAGGGATTGGGGTTTGGGGGTGGGTTGGGTCATGGGGTGTCCTTAAATGGAGGGCGGTTAGTCGTCATCGGTGTGTCCCCGGCCTTCGCGGATGATTTGTTCGACGGAAGGCCCGCCTTCAATGATCAGTGGCCTGTAACCTTCTGCCTCTCTTTTGCGCCAGGCATCGCCAAACTTCGGCCTATTGGGATCGTTCAATCTGAGCGTTAGGCTGTTGACCTCATAGATGACCTGTCTCGCCCGTCCACGGTGGTAGGCCATGTGTGTGGCGTGATAGAGCAGGCTTTCCAGCACCGGGCGCGGCTTCTTAATGGCCTCAAAGGTCGCTTGCGGAGAAAAGCGTTCAGCGGGCGCATTAAGGATGTCTTCCAGAGCCTGTTCAAAAACGGCCTGCACCACTGCCAGAATGGCTTCCTTGCCGTCCTGCTCCTGCGCCAGCGTCGGCCCGGTGACGGCCCTGGCCCAGTCCTCCTGCTCAAAACCCAGGTAGCCGTAGGTCAGCGCCGGATTGACGCCAAGCAGGCCGGGTTGAATGATGCACCGCGTCCAGTCCATGACGTGCAGTGCGTGCCACGCCGCCGAATGCCCCCAGGAGGGACGCTGGCCGAACATCTTTTCTGGACATTCACGCAGCACCTCTTGAAACGCCTGAAATTCAGCTTGCAGCGAATACAGGATCAGGGCGCGGGCATCATCCACAGCTCAAGCCTTCTGCCCCAGCACAACCTGGCCCCGGTGATAGGCCACATGCCGCAGATGCAGCCCCACGGCGGCCAGGCGCGGGCGTTCGCCGTTCGGGGCACTGGGCGAGAAGGTCATGCCTTCCATATCGGCATCGCTGGCGTTTTGCAGGTAAGCCACCGCCTGCGCGCTCACCGTGTCCAGCCGCGCCAGGATGTCCGCTTTGGTGGCGTCCTCGTTCAGAGGAGCAGGCTCAGTTCCCAGTCCGGCCACCCAGGCTGCATCTTCCCAGCCCAGGTAATGGTAATTGGGCGTTTTGTCGCCCAGCATCGTCAGCCGCAGCCAGTCGGCAATGTGAAGCGCGTGCCATGCTGGGCTGTGGCCCAGGCGTGCGGTGGCAAACGCTTCCGCTGGAATGCCGTCCAGAACAGTGCGGAAAGCAGAAAGCTCAATGCGGTAGTTGTCGGCCAGAAACTCCTGAAGACCCATCATTTGACCAGCGCTCCTTGCAGACTCTGAAAGACTCCTCGCCCGTCCTCGCCGCCCAGCAGCGCCTCTACGGCCCGCTCCGGGTGGGGCATCATGCCCAGCACGTTGCCGCGTTCGTTCACGATTCCAGCAATGTCGTTGAGGCTGCCGTTGGGGTTGTCCAGATAACGGAAGACCACGCGGCCCTCGCCCTCCAGCCGCGCTACGGTTTCGGCGTCGGCGTAGTAGTTGCCCTCGCCGTGCGCGATGGGGATTTCAATGGTCTGGCCCTGGCTGTAGGCGGAGGTAAACGCCGTCGCGGTGTTCTCCACGCGCAGATGCACCGGCTTACATGTGAAGTGCAGGTCCCGGTTGCGGCCCAGTGCGCCGGGGAGCAGGCCCGCTTCAGTCAGCACCTGAAAACCGTTGCATACGCCCAGCACGAAGCCGCCGCGCTCGGCATGCGCCTTGATGGCTCCCATGATCGGACTACGGGCGGCAATCGCGCCGCTGCGGAGGTGATCGCCGTAGCTGAAGCCGCCGGGGACGAACACCAATTCGGTGCCACTGGGCAGCCCTGCCTCGGTGTGCCACACGAACTGCGCGTTCGGGTCCAGGGTCAGGCGGGCGGCGTGCAGGGCGTCGCCGTCGCAGTTGGAGCCGGGGAATTGGATAACGGCAGTCTTCACAACAGATACCTCATAGTCGTGCCAGCTCCGCCACAGTGCGCTCACTCGTGACATTGCCCGTATTCAATGTGCTGGCTGGCTCAAACATCATGATCCAGGTTTCATCCGTTTCGGCAATGGGCAGATGCTCCACGCCACGCGGCACGACGATCAATTCGCCCTCGTTGACTACAGCCTCTCCATTGCGGAACTTCAGGCGCAGCTTGCCCCGAACCACCATGAACAGCTCGTCCTCCTGCTCGTGCGCGTGCCACTCGAACTCGCCAGCAATGCGGGCGATTTTGACCTGCTGGCCGTTCAACTCCCCCACCACTTTCGGAGACCATTGATCGGTAAACAGGCCGAACTTTTCCTGCAAGTTCACCGTCTGTGGGACGCTCACGCTGGCTCCAGCGCCACTTCTTCCAGTTCCCAGCGGGCATCTTCCATTACGGGGTTGCTCAGGACGTTCCCGGCAATGTCGCGCAACTGGGTTTCTACTTCGGCACGTTCGCCGCTCAGACGCAATTCTATGAATTTGCCCACGCGCACGCCGCTGACGTTGGCGTGTTCCAGATGCGACAGAGCGCGTTCCACGGTGCGCCCCTGCGGGTCAAGAATGCTGGGCTTGAGAGTCACGTAAACGCGGGCATGGTAGTGGGGCATGTGGCTCCTTCGGAGGGGTTAGAGGTTGATGGTGAAAAGGTGATGGAGCGGCTTCTTCTATTAACCATCAACTTTCAACCATCAACAGACGCAGTCACGCGCCGCAGCATCTCTGCATACGCGTCCTCAACCCCACCCAGATCGCGCCTGAAGCGGTCCTTGTCCATCTTCTCGCCCGTCTTGGCGTCCCAGAAGCGGCAGGTGTCGGGGCTGATTTCGTCGGCCAGGATCACCGTGCCGTCGGGCAATGTGCCAAATTCAAGCTTGAAATCTACCAATCTCACGCCGCGTTCCAGAAAAAACGGAGTCAGGAAGTCATTCACCTTTAAGGCCAGCTCACGCACGCGCGTCAGCTCGGTTTCGGTGGCCCAGTCCAGGGCTATGGCTGTATCTGTATTGATCAGCGGATCGCCCAGCGCGTCGGATTTGTAGCAGTACTCCACGACGGGACGGGTCAGGTCCGTGCCTTCCTCCAATCCCAGCTTCTTGGCAAAACTTCCCGCCGCCACATTCCGCACGATCACTTCTACCGGGATGATGGTCACGGCCTTCACGCGCTGCTCGGTGTCTGACAGCTTTTCAATGAAGTGGGTGGGGATGCCTGCCGCCTCCAATCTGGGGTACAGGTGGGCGGTGATGGCGTTGTTGGTGGCCCCCTTTCCGGCCCACTCGCCGCGTTTCTGGGCGTTGAAGGCGGTGGCCTCGTCCTTGTACTCCACGATGTACTCGGCGGCGTTGGGCGTGGCATAGACGCGCTTGGCCTTGCCCTCGTACCTGAGTTCGCCCCTGGTCACTGGAAGGCTCCCGAGAAAAAACGTAGAAAGAGCGCCCCCCGCATCAATTCGGGGCGACGCTTTGCAGTCGCTGTTATCAACATGCTGTACTCCATCTCCGCCTCTCAGGACGGACTTCAGCGGCTCTGTTGGGGGCCGGGGCGTCTCACGGGACGCGCTTAGAGGGTAGGTGTGCCGCCGAAAACTGGAGGCCAGCGCATAGCGTAACACCCCCGGCTGTGATGGGCGCGGGGATGTTCAGGCGAATCGGACGGAGGAAAGATGTCCCCTGGATCAGTGGCTGTGGCTGGCCCCGCCGCCGCGCTTGCCCGCGACTTCCTCACGGACCTCGGCCACCAGGAAGGTGCAGGCTTCGGCACAGGGAATCGCGCCCGGTACACCATCAAAGAAAGTCTGGGGCAGCTTCTCCCCGGCCCACAGGCGGGTCCGCAGGCAACCACCGCAGACGTCTGCCGCCACCTCTGCCAGTTGCTCGGGGGTGGCCTTCTGCACGCGGGCGTAGATGCCGGTCTGCCTGCGGGCGGTGGTGGCCCAGGGGGTGGGGCGCAGGGTGTGGCAGCTCTGGGCGTAGGTTTCTTCAATCACGGCGGGGTACAGGTACTGCACGGCGCGCACCAGATCGGCCTGCCCCATCACGGCCCGCCAGCCGCGCGGCATGTTCCGCAGCGTATGCACCGGGCGGTGGTGGCCGCCCTCGTCGCGGCGGGTGAAATCGCGCACGCCCTCGGGGGTGACCAGGGTCTGCAACTCGTGACCGGGCTTGCCCTCGTCCAGCGCGTGGCGCAGTTCAAACATGCCGCTCTCAGGTTGCACCAGCACCTCGCCAAAGCGCAGGCCCTGGCGGGCGCGGTCCATGAAGGCGCTCCAGGCCGCGTCGTGGACACGTTCGGTATCGCCGTCGCTGGTGCTGGACCCCGCCGCTTCCTCGGCCAGATGCAGGATCACATCGGCCACGGCGCTATGCGTCCCAACTGGCTTGGCGTAATACACCGTCTGCTCACCGTGGGGGTTGTCGGCAAACGTGGTGACCGCTCCCTCCAGCCCCATATCCTCGGGAATGGTTTCCAGCGTGTGCCAGCCTTCAGAGGCGAAGAACGGCACCACGACGACGCGCGGAGCCTTCACCACTTCCGGCCACGTGCCTACCTTGGGGTCTTCATCCAGAAACAGGGCGTGGACGGACGCGAATTGCCCCGACTGGCGCAGCACCTCGGCGTTCTGGTACACGATCTTGTTGCTGTTCTCGTTGCGGGTGGTGCCGTGGCCCAGCACGATCAGGGCAGTGTCTTCCGGGCTGGAATCAGGCAACGCTTCATGGGCGCGGGCCAGGATCACGTCGGACATGCTGGGATGCACGCCGTAGGGCAGGGTGTAACGCACGGTGCGTCCGCCCAGCACGCGCGCCACGCCTTCGGGCGGCACCGGTCCCTGATGGCCCAGGCCCATTTCACGCGGAATGACCGTCTCGGTAAAGTAGCCCTCCGAGATGAACATGGGAATGACCGTGACATCCGTGCTGGCGGTGGTTTTCAGCACCTGCCGCAAGGAGGGTTCTTCCTTCCAGTAGCCCTCCACCACCTCGTCATAGAGGCCGCGTGCGCGAATCATCTCGGCGTAGCGGTAGACCGCCGCCGCCGATTCGCCGTTGAGGTGGGAGCCGTGACCGATCAGAACCAGAGAGCGCATAGCACGCACTGTAACGCCGCGTTAGGCGCAGAAATGTCCCGCTTGTTGCTGGGTAGACCCTGCCGGAGATAAGTGAACCTGAATTCAGCCCTCACGCCGGGCAACTCCGAAACGCCTAGCGTAAGAGGCGATACAAACCCAGTTCAACCCAGGAGGTTCAACCATGTTTTTTAACCAGAAAGAGCGTCACGAGCAGATGGCCAAACTCGATCCCCGCGACACCAATGGCGACGGCGTGGTCAGCCCGCAGGAAGCCGCCGCCTACATTCAGGATTACATGTCCAATGCCTCCCCCGAGGAGCGCCAGCAGATTCTGAAGGACTACATCGGCGGCATGTCGCCTGACCAGCGCCAGCAGATGGGCGACGCCATCGTGCAAAGCCCGGCCAACCCCGTGCAGCGCGTTAACCATGAGGATCCCAACGATCTGGCCGACGCCTATGCGCGCACCGCCCAGGCTCCGGCCCAGGACGGCAAAAGCCCACTGGAAGCCGCGTTCGGTGCGGGCGGGATGCTGAGTAATCCAATGGTCAAGGCCGGTCTGGTGGGTCTGGCCGGGATGATCGGCAGCAAGCTCCTGCGTGGCCGAAACTAAGCTCTAGCTTGTTGAAGACCCCACCATTGCGTGGGGCTTTTTGCTGTTTATTCCAGCACCACACCAATCTTTACGCGCAGCCGCTCAATGATGGCGCTGCGCACCTCGGCAGGCACAGTGACTTTGCGCCATTCAAACGGCTCCCCAAACGTCGGATCGTCAAAGACCATGCCGCCGAAGTGGACGGGCTGGGCATAACGCGGCGTGATGTGCCAGTGGACGTGTGGGTTGGGCTGACCATCCTTGAACGGCGGGTCCGGCTCGGCCTCGCGGTAGGCCCAGTTGCGCTGGTAGGCCATGTTGATCAGTGCCGCGCCAAACGCGTGTTCCAGTGCAGGTTCCAGCGCCGTGATGACAGTCTGAAAATCCTGCCACTCCGCTGGGGTCAGGTCTGCCATGCGGGGAACGTGGCGGCGGGTCGCCAGCAGCACGTTGCCCAGACCGCACTGTGAGGGGTGTAGCACCACCTTCCAACCGTCCGTGAAAAAGACGGTGTCCGGGTCATGCTGTGGCGGCGTGCAGGAAATACACTCGGGGTTGAGTACGGCAGCGGGCGCAACAGCCAGCGCCCGAAAGATCGGCTTAGCGTCCCCCATAATTCGGCGCTTCCTTTGTAATGGTGACGCCGTGCGGGTGGCTCTCGATCAGGCTGGCCCCGGTGATCCGCACGAACTGGGCGTGATCGCGCAGGGCTTGCAGGTCCGGTGCTCCGCAGTAGCCCATGCTGCTTTTGAGGCCGCCCACAAACTGGTAAATGACCTCGCCCGCCGTGCCCCGGTAGGCGATGATGCCCTCAATGCCCTCGGGGACGAATTTGCGGCTGCCGCTTTGAAAGTAGCGGTCACTGCTGCCCTGGTCCATCGCACCCAGGCTGCCCATGCCCCGGTAGCTCTTGTAGCGCCGCCCGTCGCGCAGGATGGATTCGCCGGGGGCCTCGTCGGTCCCGGCCAGCATGCTGCCCATCATGACGGCGTTCGCGCCCGCCGCGATGGCCTTGGGCACGTCCCCGGTCTGCTTGATACCGCCATCGGCAATGACGGGAATCCCGGCTTCCATCGCGGCGGAGCTGGCCTCGAAGATGGCGGTGATCTGTGGCACGCCGACGCCCGTGACGATGCGGGTGGTGCAGATGCTGTTGTGAACGACGGCGTTGTCGGCAATGAAGCTGTGCGTGGGGCAGTCCACTTCAATATCGTAAACTGGCAGGCTGATGCCCAGTTCGCGCATGCCAAGTGGCTTGACCACGCCGTATTCAGGAAGCTGGCGGGTGGCGTGAGAGACATTCAGGCGGGCGCGGTAGGAGTCAAGCAGGTGGCCCTTGACCCCTTTCAACCCGCCAACTTCACCCTCCTCAGCGTGCATGTTGGGCAGGCTGCCATCAATCAGGTGACACAGCAGGCCAAAAAGCTCAATCAGTTCACGGGACGTATTCACGAAGCAGTGCCGCCCGTCGGCAGCGATGTAACCGTCGCTGTCAATCAGACCGTCTTTGAGGCCGCGCAGGTAATCCACGTTGCCTGCCCGGTAAGCGGCGGGCAAATGCTTGTGCTGCCGCTTGCCGAACTGTGCCAGCAGCCGCGCCCACGGCAGGGAGTACAGGTACAACCGGATGATGTTGCCGTCGTTTTTGCGAACGGGAGTCAGGCCCGTGACGTGCTGCACGGCGGCGATCAACTTCTCGGCAATCTCGCCCTCCTCGTGCGAGAAATACCAGTCCACCCGCCCGACTTCCGAACCCACCCGCTTCTCGCTGCCGTTGTGGTTGATGAAGGCGTGCCCGTCGCCCAGGAAAGTGCCAAAGAGGTAGCCCAGTTCATAGCTCTCGCTGATCTGGGTGGGACCGCGTGACTCCAGTTGACCGTGCCGCACTGCGAAATCGTGCAGATTGATCTGGAAGTGTTCGGGCCACTCAAAATGCAACTGGCGGGGCATCAGGAACACGTCGTCCGCAGCCTCCCCAACGGCTTTCCAGCGCAGTTTGCTGTCACCCAGGCGGGTGGGCTTGCTCAGAGACTGGGCATAGCCCGTGGAAGAAACAGTACTGGCGCTGACGGTACTCAGGTCACCCACCCAGAACTGATGATCGGGCGTGACCAGCGTTTCGCGCGGCGAGTGAACGTGCTTCACCGCCATGACCTCGCGCACACCCGTACACCAGGAATTGGTGACGGTCACGGGCTGCCCGTGCATGTTCAGCACACGGTCTCCTACCTTGATGGCCTCAATATTCTGATAAGAACCGCCTGCCATCAGCACGCGCGTTCCCGCCGCGAAGCACCCTGGCCCGATGCCCACCTTCACGGCGTCCGCCCCCGCTAAAATCAGGTCTCTGGTCCCGGAGCGCGTGGCGACATTGCCCGCGATCACGTCCACATCAAACTGCTCTTTCACCCGCGACAGTGCGTTCAGGATGCCCTGGCTATGACCGTGGGCGCTGTCCAGCACCAGCACGTCCACCCCGGCGGCCACCAGCGCCGCGCTCCGGTCCATCAGGTCCGCGCTGACACCGATGGCCGCCGCGACGCGCAAACGGCCCAGATCGTCCTTGGCGGCGCGGGGATACTTGACGCGCTTGGTCAGGTCCTTGATGGTGATCAGGCCGCGCAGCATGTTGTCGCCGTCCACCACCAGCAGCTTTTCGATGCGGTGGCGTTTGAAGATCTCCTGCGCCTGCTCCAGCGTGGTGCCCACCGGGACGGTAATCAGGCCCTCGCGGGTCATCACGTCCTGAATGGGGGTGGACAGGTCATCAATAAAACGCATGTCGCGGTTCGTGATGATGCCCAGCAACCGCCCCGCCGGATCGGTGATCGGCACGCCACTGATGCGGTACTCGCCCATCATGCGGTCTGCCTCGCCCACGGTGGCGGCAGGCGGCAGGGTGATGGGGTCCACGATCATGCCGCTCTCACTGCGCTTGACCTTGCGGACCATCTCGGCCTGGGCGTCAATGTCCATATTCTTGTGGATCACGCCGATGCCGCCCTCGCGGGCCATCGCCACCGCCATGCCCATTTCGGTCACGGTGTCCATCGCCGCGCTGACGAAGGGGATGTTCAGGCGCACGCGGCGGGTCAATTGCGCCGAGACGTCTACCTCGTGTGGCAGCACCGTGGAATGGCGCGGCTGGAGCAGCACGTCGTCGAAGGTGATGCCCTCCTGGCTGAACTTGTAGGCGAAACGGTCTTGCTGTTCGTCCTGATGATCGGCGGCGGCAAAAGCCGGGGTATCCGGGGCAGAAGTGGGCGCACTCATGCTTTAGAAGTGTAAGCACTTTGGATATGGCGTGCAGTGTTGGGGTCTACATGACCGGGGAGAAGAGGCAGCGATTTGCGAGTGGATCTCCGTGCCAGCCGGTCAGCCCTCTGCCTGCTGGGGCGGGGACGAACCATTCGGAATCCTGCTTACCCCTGCGAGTTCTCGCCTGTTTCCCCCGCGTCTGGGTTGCGGCGTTCCTCCGGCTGCTCAGCCTCGCTGGCCGTGCCGAGCAGCACGCTGGCAAAGCTGCGTTTCTCTGTCGCGTCGGCGCTGGCCGGGGTGTCTTCCTCATGGTCATCGTGGATGCCGACGAGTGGAGAGGTGTCTTTTAAACCTGTGCCTTTCTGATTATCGTCCATGCTCCAGCCTCGGTCATCTGGTTGCCGCCGGGATATGGAAAGGGTCAAGCGGTCTTGAGAACAGGGTGTGGTGGCAAGCAGTGTGGGTTCCCAGCGCCTCTGCCATCATGTCCCCATGAGTGATCTGGACGGACGCATGGGCGGCCTCACGGCGGGCTACGACATCAAGGCCAAGTGGGACGGCGAACGCCTGCGCGGACGCGTCGGCGGGCGTTTTAACGGCAAAGACTTAGAGCGCGTTTATAAAGGATCAGACCCGGTGGCAAGCTTGAGGTGTGAAACGCAAGCCTTACTCGTCGGACCTGACCCAAGCCCAGTTTAAGCGGCTCGAACCACTCCTCCCCTCTGCCAAGCCAGGAGGGCGGCCACGCACGGTCGATCTCTACGAGGTGCTGTGCGCGATCATGTACGTCTTGCAGGGCGGCATTGCCTGGAGAAACCTGCCGCATGACTTTCCAGCGTGGCAGACGGTGTATTCGTACTTTC
>NZ_JNIV01000043.1 GCF_000701405.1 Deinococcus marmoris DSM 12784 | reverse complement strand
AGACGCTTTTTCTTGGCTTCTGGGGAGCCAGTCCCAGGCATGGCCTGGGACCACTGCTGCTGATTGGTGGAGCGCTGCTCAATCAGCGCACATATCGCATCCTGGGCACGTTGCAGGGTATCGCGGCGCAAGAAGGGGAAGCGCTCTTTCAGGAGCTGGACGAACTTGATAGCGTCGATCTGGGCGGCTTCTTCTTGTTTCACAGCTTCAGGAAGCCGCCTACTGCCGTTTCAGACTACGATCAAATGCCCAAACGGCAAAAATGCCGTTCAGAACACTGTCAACATCAAGTTGTCCAGTACTGAAGACTATGACTTACGAAATCCAAGTGATTATCTAGATATTAGATTGGATTGCCTGGACTATGATGAGCAGTGGGGCGAAGCAGTCAGTGACGCCAGTTTTTACGAAATGACACAAACTGGTATTTTTTTAAATACTTTAGGCGGCTTTGCGGTCTGGTATCTATCACCCATGCCGGACGCACCTTCATCTATTAAATTCTGGGACGAGGGAGAAAGAGATGAGCCAGCCTCAATCAAGCTTGAGGCTAGGCTCGTTGAAGCTATTGAATGCAGAATGTCTGGATTTGAACGTAGAATTCAGTTGTACCTTGATCTTGGCGGTTCACTGGTTTATGAGAAAGGAGGAGAGCTGCCCGTGGGACGCGAACTAGATAATGAACTTCTAACGATACCGCATGACCACTTTATGGTAGAGCTGTCTCAATCTCAGAAAGACAAAATTCAGGCCGTTTTTTCTCAGACGGAACTCTGATTTTTTTCTCTTGAGATAATATGGAGGCCACATGACCGCCGCAAAAATTCGGATTGACAATGAAGGGCGCGTGCAAACCGACGCCGCGACGTTGGAAACCCTCAAAAACCGCGAATTTGAACTTCAAGCCGATGGCCAGATCGTCTCGCTGACGCCCCGGCCCCGGCGCTTGCATGAGATTGAGGATGTGGGGGAACGGATGGCGGCGTTTGACCACTTCGTTGCCAGTATCGCCAGAACAACTGGCGTAAGCTGGCCTGCCGATTATGATGTCAGAGACGATATCTACGACTGATGCGCGTTTTATTGGATACGAACATTGCATTGAGACTGGTCAATACCAGCGATTCAGACCATGCCGTGATGACCGCAGCAGTGCGTCAGCTTTATGGCAGTGGGCATGAACTTTTCGTGGTGCCGCAGTGCATCTACGAAATGTGGGCGGTGATGACTCGGCCCGCTGGAGCAGCCAGCGGATTCGGCCTTTCGCCCGCAGATGTGGCGCTGGGAATGAACCGCTTCCTGGCGCATGTTCCTCTGCTCGCCGATTCCCCCGAAATTTTCCCCCGCTGGCTGACCCTGGTGACCCAACATCAGGTTTCAGGCAAGCCCACACATGACGCCCGCCTCGCTGCTGCTTTGCAAGTTCATGGTCTGGATGCAATTCTGACCAGAAACGTCGCTGATTTCAAACGTTTCGGCATTCAAGTGATTAACCCCGCCGATCTTTCCGAAGGAGGCTCCACCCTATGACACTGCTTATCAAGAACGGCGAGATCGTCACGGCAGAACGGCAGTATAGGGCGGACATTCTGGTGGAAGGCGAAACGATTTCGCTGATCGGCGATAATCTAATCGCGCCGGATGACGCGGAAATCATAGATGCAGAGGGGAATTACATCTTCCCCGGCTTTATTGACCCGCATGTGCATATCCACCTGCCGTTCATGGGAACCTTTGCCAAGGACACGCACGCCACGGGCAGCCAGGCCGCGTTGATCGGCGGCACCACCACCTTTATTGAAATGCTGGCTCCCGCCGGAAGCGATGAACTGCGCGACGGCTGGAACACCTGGTCCAGCATGGCCGAGGGCAACAGCGCCTGCGATTACACCTTCCACATCGGCGTGACGCGCTGGGATGCACAAACTGAGCAGACGTTGCGGGAACTGGTGGCAGACGGCATGACCTCCTTCAAGGTCTTTCTGGCGTACAAGGGGGCGTTTGGGATTGAGGACGCCGCTCTTTTCAACACCCTGACGCTGGCAAAGGAATTGGGCGTGGTGGTCACCGCTCACTGCGAGAACGCCGAACTGGTGTCGCAACTCCAAGGCAAATTGCTGGCGGAGGGCAAAACGGGCTCCGAGTGGCACGAACCCAGCCGCCCCGAACAGGTGGAGGCCGACGGCACCGCGCATTTCGCCACCTTTTTAGAGATGACCGGGGCAGAGGGCTATGTAGTTCATCTGTCCAATGCGAAGTCCTTGAAAGCCGCGCTGGACGCCCGCAAACGGGGCGTGAGCATTCACATTGAGTCCGTGATTCCCCATTTTCTGCTGGACAAAACGTATGCCGAACGCCCCGGCGTGGAGGGCGCAAAATACGTGATGAGTCCGCCGTTGCGCGACAAAGCCAATCAGGCAGCGCTGTGGCAGGCACTGAAAGACGGCGATATAGACACCGTTGCCACCGATCACTGCCCGTTTGATGTGGAGCAAAAGCATATGGGGGACGACAATTTCACCCTGATTCCCAACGGTATTCCGGCCATTGAGGACCGTGTGCACCTGCTGTACACCTACGGCGTCAGCCGGGGCAGCCTAAGCCCCAGCCGCTTCGTGGACGCCGCCAGCACTCGCGCGGCGAAAATCTTTGGCCTGTACCCCAAGAAAGGAGCGATTGAGGTGGGTTCGGACGCCGATCTGGTGATTTATGATCCGGCGTACCGGGGCGCGATCAGTGCCGAAACGTCGCACGTCAACAACGATTACAGCGGCTTTGAAGGCTTTGAGATTGACGGGCGGCCCAGCGTGGTCACGGTACGCGGACAGGTGGCGGTGCGGGACGGCCAGTTCGTAGGCGAGGCGGGGCGCGGGCAGTTGCTGCGGCGTTCGCCCAGGCAGCCTCCAGAACCCGGCCAGAATCTAACTTCTGCCGAGGATCGGGGTTGACCGCCACCGCCCCAGCGCCTACGGTGCGCGACATGACCCAGCCCGCTGTTCACCTCAAAGACCTCAATATGGTCTTTCGGGGCGCACAGGGCGATACGGTGGCCTTGCAAGACGCCAATCTGGACATCCAGAAGGGCGAGTTCATCAGCCTGATCGGCCCCAGCGGCTGTGGCAAAACAACACTGCTGCGGCTGATGGCGGACCTGATCACGCCGACGGGCGGCGAGTTGCTGATCGGCGGCAAATCACCCGCCCAGGCCCGGCAGGAACGCGCTTACGGCTACGTGTTTCAGGCCCCCGCGCTGCTGGAATGGCGCACGGTCCTCAACAACGTGCTGCTGCCACTGGATGTGATGAACACGCCCAAAGCCACCCGGCAGGCCCGCGCCCACGAAATGCTGAAACTCGTTGGCCTGGAGGGCTTTGCGGGGCGTTATCCGTGGCAGCTTTCGGGCGGAATGCAGCAGCGCGTCAGCATCGCCCGCGCCCTGGCTTTTGACCCCAATCTGCTGCTGATGGACGAGCCGTTCGGCGCGCTGGACGAGATCACGCGTGAACACCTGAACGGCGAACTGCTGCGGCTGTGGCAGGAAACAGGAAAGACGGTGGTGTTCGTGACCCACGGCATTTCCGAGGCGGTCTTTCTGAGTACGCGCGTCGTGGTGATGACCTCGCGGCCCGGCAAGATTGAGGGCGTGGTGGACATTGATCTGCCCTACCCGCGCAACGTGGAAACCCGCGAGAGTCCGCGCTTTTTTGAGCTGGCGACGCGGGTGCGCGAGTTGCTGCGCCGGGGCCACGGGTTTGACGCGGATGATTAAGGCACGGCGTCCCATCATGGCCGGAAGTATCGGTCCCATGATCATCGTGGCCGTCATCGCGCTGGCACTGTACTGGCCGCTGATGCTGTGGGTCAACGCGGGCGCGGCACAGCGCAGTCTGGACAGCGGCGCGGACCTGGGCTGTGCCACGGCCATCGCCTGCGCCACCCAGCTTCGCAATCCGGTGCTGCCCGCCCCCGCGCAACTGGGGAGCAGCCTGCGGACCATGAGCCTGCCGCCGATGGCCCCCACCAGCGTTCCCTACAACACCCTAGTCACGGCGGGGGAAACCATCGTGGGCCTGCTGATCGCCTCGGTGCTGGGCATTCTGCTGGCGGTGGGCCTGGTGGGCAGCCGGGCCTTTGAGCGCGTGACGTTGCCCTGGCTGATCGCCTCGCAGACCGTTCCAGTGATCGCCCTCGCCCCCATGCTGGCCGTCGTGCTGGGGCAGTACGGCGTGCAGGGCTGGCTGCCCAAGGCGTTAATCGCCGCCTACATCGCCTTTTTTCCAGTGGCGGTGGGTGTGGCGGCAGGGTTACGCAGCCCCGATCCCATGCAGGAAGATCTGCTGATCACTTACCGCGCGTCGGGCTGGCAGACGTTCTGGAAGCTGCGGCTGCCCGCCAGCCTGCCGTTTCTGTTTACCTCGCTGAAGGTGGCGGCCACCGCCGCGCTGATCGGCTCCATCGTGGCGGAGATCAGCACCATCAGTTTTTCGGGGCTGGGCAAGATGCTGGCCGAGAATTCGCGGGCCAGTGACACGCTGGCGCTGTGGGTGATCATGCTGTACGGCGCGGGCCTGGGCATTGCGCTGGTGGCCGTGCTGGGATTGATTGAGAGGCTGGTGACCCCGTGGCGAGCCGGACAGTCGCGCTAAGCGGGGGGAGAACTGGCAGGCTGCCGGGGCTGGGGTGGCTGGCGTTCGTGCTGGGTGCGGGGCTGCTGCTGGCCGCCGTCTGGAATGTCTGGAGCTTCCCGCTGGACGGCGTGCCACCCGCGCGCAAGGCGCTGAGTCTGGGATTGATTGTGCTGGGACTGGGAGCAGGCATTTACGGTCTGGCCGCACTGGCCCGCC
The DNA here is from genome assembly GCF_000701405.1 of Deinococcus marmoris DSM 12784. GTDB lineage: Bacteria > Deinococcota > Deinococci > Deinococcales > Deinococcaceae > Deinococcus > Deinococcus marmoris. The sequence goes on along the minus strand of NZ_JNIV01000043.1, from coordinate 33,420 downwards.
GGATGACGGGAGTGGTTCCCGCTCTGCTGGCTGCGGTGCTAGCGCTGATCGCAGTGGAAGGGTTGCTGCGCGCCTACGGCGTTCCCCCCGGCCTGATTCCCACACCCACACGCGTCGTCACCGCCCTGTACAACTCGCGCACCGTGCTGCTGGGCGATGCCCGCGTGACCTTCGTACAGGAGGCGCTGCTTGGGTATATAGCGGGGGTAACGGCGGGCATTCTGGTGGCGCTGGCCGCCGTGCGTTTTCCGTTTCTGGAACGCGGGGCGCTGCCCTACGCCGGGCTGTTCGCCAGCATTCCCATCGTGGCGCTGGCCCCGGTGATCGTCAAGGCGTTCGGGCTGGAGTGGCCCAGCAAGGCGATCATCGTAGGCATCACGGTCTTTTTCCCCGTGGTGGTGAACGTGGTGCGCGGGTTGCAGAGCGCCAATCCGCTGCTGCTGGACCTGATGCAGACCTACGCGGTCACGCCCGCCGCCTCGTTCCGCCTTGTGCGGGTGCCGAGTGCGCTGCCGTTTCTGTTCAATGCCCTGAAAATCGGTTCCACGCTGGCCCTGATCGGCGCGATTGTGGGGGAATTCTTCGGCACCACCGGGCAGGGGCTGGGCTTCCGCATTCAGATTGAGGCCGGACGCTTCAATCTGGACATCGTGTGGGCTGCCATCGTGATCGCCTCGGTGCTGGGTATCGCTTTTTACGGAGTCATCTCGTGGCTGGAAGCGCGGTTCACAGGTTGGCACGCGAGCCGACGACAACCCAGGTAAGCCGCCGAAGACCGTATCGCCCCAACTTTTTTCCATCTACTGCGCCCCGCGCGCCCGGAGGAACACCATGAAGAAAAATGTCCTGACCGCCCTGACCGCCGCCCTCATCGCCTCAGCCCTGGGTTCGGCGGGCGCGGCCAACGTTCCGGTGAAGTTGCAGCTCAAGTGGTTTCCGCAGGCGCAGTTCGCGGGGTTCTTTGTGGCGCAGGCCAAGGGCTTTTACAAGGCCGAGGGGCTGGACGTGACCCTGCTGCCCATCGGGGACCAGTCGCCCATTCAGACCGTGGCGACGGGGGCCGCCGACTTCGGGACCACCTGGATTACCGATCTGCTGACCGCCCGCCAGCAGGGCCTGCCCGTGGTGCATATCGCGCAACTGTTCCAGAAGAGCGGCTATACCCTGGTTTCCCTGAAATCCAGCAACCTGACCGATCCCAAGCAGTTCATGGGCAAGCGCGTCGGCGTGTGGCCCAGCGGCAACGAGTATCCGGCAGTGGCGCTTCTCAAGAAGTACGGCATGACCACCAGCCTGGACAGCACCGTGGCCAATCCCAGCGTGCAGGCCGTCACCTATCCCTTTGACCCCAGCCTCGTTTTCCCCGACAAGGTGGATCTGGTGTCGGCCATGACCTACAACGAGATTGACCAGATCGTGGGTCTGGGCTACTCACTGGACAAGCTCAAGATCTTCAACACCAGCGATTACGGCGTCAACCTGCTGGAAGACCTGATGTTTACCACGCAGAAAACGCTGGACAATAAAAACTTCAAGAACAGCGGCATGAGCGGGCAGGAGGTAGCCGCCAAGCTGGTCCGCGCCACCATCAAGGGCTGGAATTACGCGGTGGCCAACCAGAAAGAAGCGGTGCAGACCGTGCTGGTCAACTGCGGCAACACCTGCAAGGGTTCGGGCACCCGCGCCAGCGCCGCCGGGCACCAGACCTGGCAGATGACCGAGGTGGCCAAGCTGTACCGGGCCGGACAGACCCTCAAGGGCAACGCCGGACTGCTGGATAGGGCCACTTACGACGCCAACGTCAAGCAACTGATGGAACTGGGTATCCTGAAAACCGCCCCCAGCGCCGGAGCCGTGAATTACAAGGTCTGGGAGATGGCGACGGGCAAGAAGGCGAAGTAAGCTCCAGGGCAGGGCCACAGGGACGCGCCTCCAGCCCTGTGGCCCTTTCCGATCCGTGGGCGTAGGCTAGGCGGCATGCCCACGATCTCTCCCAGACACCTGCCACACGCTCTCTGTCAAATCGGCGGGACCGCATGACCTCCTGGCCCGTGCAGGAGGGCGTGTTTGAGCTGGGAGACTGGAACGCCGAGCGCGGCGGCGTGATCCGGGATGCCCAGCTGGCGTGGCAGACCCACGGCACACTGAATGCGGCGCGCGACAATGTGATCGTGTATCCGACGAGCTACACGGCCACGCATGACAGCCAGAACTGGCTGATCGGCCCGGACGGCATTCTGGACCCGACGCAGTGGTTCATCGTCATTCCCGACATGTTCTCCAACGGCCTGTCGTCGGGCGCGGCCAACACGCCCGATTACCCGGCAGTCGTCACGGTACGCGACAACGTGCTGGCGCAGGAGCGGCTGCTGCGCGAGGTCTTTGGAGTCACACATCTGGCCGCCGCCTACGGCTTTTCTATGGGAGCCATGCAGGCGTATCACTGGGCCGCACTGTTCCCAGAGCGGGTGGAACGTGCCTTTGTGGTGTGCGGCAGCGCCAGAACCGCCCCCCATAATAAGGTCTTTCTGTCCGGCCTGTTGCGGACGCTGGAGGCCGCACCGGAATATGTGGGTGGCGGTCAGTTCAGCGCCGTGCCGCACGCCTCGCTGCGGGCCTTCGGGCACATCTACGCGGGCTGGGGCCTGAGCCAGGACTTCTACCGTCAGGAGCTGTTTCGCACCGTTCTGGGCGCGCCCGATCTGGAAACCTACCTGCGAACCGACTGGGAGGCGGGTTTTGGTGTGCGAGACGCCGCCAACCTGTATGCCCAGGCCCTGACGTGGTCTCACGGCGACATCAGTGCCAATGACCTGTATGGCGGCGACCTCGCGGCGGCGCTGGGGGCCATTCAGGCACAGGTGCTGCTGCTGCCCAGTGAAACCGATCTGTATTTCCGGGTGGCCGACAACGCCGCCGAACTGAAATGGCTGAAGAGCGGCGAGTTGCAACCCATTCCCTCCGTTTGGGGCCACCGGGCAGGCAGCCCCGCCGGACTGCCGGAGGAACTGGCCTTTTTGAAAGCGGCGGTGCGAGGCGCGCTGGCTGAATAGCGCGCTGACCGAAGAGTCGCCCTGCCCCAACTTTTTCGCTAAGGTGGGCCATGACCCTCAATCCACAACGGACCCTGGATGAACTCAAGGCCCTACGCGAACTGACCGGCGACGTGGACGGCGCTCAGCGCGTGGCTTTTACCGATACCTGGGTGGCGGCCCGCAAATTCCTGACCGACAAACTCGCGGAGTTGCCCGTGGAGATCCACACCGACGCGGCGGGCAACCTGTGGGCCACGCTGAAGGGCGAGTCTGACAAAGAGTTGCTGATCGGCGGCCACCTTGACAGCGTGCCGAATGGCGGCTGGCTGGACGGCTGCCTGAACGTGCTGGCGGGCCTGGAAGTGCTGCGCCGCCTATCCGGGCAGGGAACGCCTCCCGTGACCGTGCGTCTGGTGGACTGGGCCGATGAGGAAGGCGCACGCTTTGGCCGCAGTCTGTACGGCTCCAGCGCGGCGGGCGGAAATATTGACATTGATGAAATGCGGAAGCTGAAGGACCGCGACGGCATCGGATTGGAGGAGGCGCTGGAGCGTGTGGGCATCACGCTGGCCGACGCCCCCAACGCCCGCGAGGAACTGAAGAACGCCGCCGCCTACCTGGAACTGCACATTGAGCAGGGGCCGGTGCTGGAGGGAATGAAATTGCCGCTGGGCGCAGTCCTGGGCACCTTCGGCGTGGAGCGTCACACCATCACCTTTCACGGGCAGGCCGCGCATTCGGGCAGTACTCCCATGAACGTGCGCCGGGACGCCTTCCGCGCCGCCGGACAGTTCTCGCAGGAAATTTACAGCATCGCTGAACGCCACAGAGGCGTCTGTACGGTGGGGAGTTGCAAGACGCTGCCCGGCATCGTGACCAGCGTGGTGGAAACCTGCGAGATCACGCTGGATCAGCGCAATTTAGAAGCTGGCAGGCTCGCAGCCATGTGGCAGGACGCACAGGACGCAGCGAAGAAATTTGCGGAGGAGGGCGGCTGCACCGTCACATTCGGCGACCTCTGGAACATCGAGCCGATCCTGTTTCACCCGGAGCTGATAGAGGCCGCAGACGCCTCGATTCTGGAGGTCGTGCCGCACAGCCACCGCCTGCCCAGTGGCCCCCTCCACGACGCGGCAGAGGTGGCCCGCGCGGGCGTTCCCACCGTGATGATCTTTGTGCAGAGCCTGCGCGGCATCAGCCACAACAAGATTGAGGACACGGAGGAAGAACACATCCTGCAAAGCGTAGAGGCGCTGGATAGGTTGACAGACCGGGCGATGGCGTGGGTGGGGCAGAGGCAGTAATGGAAGTGATCAGTCTGCATTCACAATTCATCAGAACCTAAATTGAGCAAACCCCTTTGGAAAACAGAGTATAGTGTGGTGATCAGGTCAAGCAGATCTTCGCTGGCCACCCCCCTCTTTAGCCCACACTTTGATCCACAGGAGCGCACCACATGCAGATTGGAATTGACAGTTTTGCCGCCGTCGTCTCGGACCCACACACGGGCGAGACATTGGGAGCAGCGGACCGGCTGAACAACCTGCTGGAAGAGATCGAGACCGCAGACCGCGCCGGGATCGACGTTTTCGGCATCGGGGAACACCACCGCCCTGAATATCTGGATTCCGCACCCGCCCTGATTCTGGCGGCGGCGGCAGCCAGAACGCAGCGCATCCGCCTGACCAGCGCCGTGACGGTCCTGAGCGCCAACGATCCGGTGCGGGTCTTTCAGGAATTTGCCACGCTGGATCTGCTGTCGCGGGGCCGGGCGGAACTGGTGGTGGGCCGGGGGTCGTTTGTGGAGGCCTACCCGCTGTTCGGACTGGAGCTTCAGGACTACGACTCGCTGTTTGCCGAGAAACTGGAGTTGCTGCTCAGGATCAGGGACCAGAGCCACGTCCACTGGTCCGGTCAGCACCGCCCCGCACTGAACGGGCAGGGGATCTACCCCCGGCCCATGCAGGAAAAATTACCCATCTGGCTGGGCGTGGGCGGCACTCCGGCCTCGTTCGTTCGCGCGGGAACGATAGGGCTGCCGCTGATGGTGGCCATCATTGGCGGCGACTTCCGGCAGTTCCGGCCCCTGATCGATCTGTACCGCCGAGCCGGGCAGCAGGCCGGATTCACCCCCGAACAGCTTCAGGTGGGCGTCCACGCTTTCGGCTTCGTGGGAGAGACCCCGCAGGCGGCCAGGGACGCCTTCTGGCCGGGGCATCAGCGGCTGTTCTCGGCCATCGGAAAGGAGCGCGGCTGGCGGCCCCCCACCCGCGAACAGTTCGACGCGACCTGCGGGCCGACGGGGGCTTACCTGATCGGCGACGTGCAGACCGTGGCACAGAAGGCGCTGGACATGGACCGGATGCTGGGCGGCCTGTAACGCCTGACCTTCCAGATGACCAACGTGCTGCTGCCCCACGCCGAGATGCTGCGCGGCATCGAGCGGCTGGGGACGCAGGTGATGCCACTGCTTCGCGGGAAACCGGCACTGGCCGAGTCCTGAGCTGATCAGGCGCAAGGCAGGCCACCCGCAAATTTTTACAAAATCCTGTGATGTTGCGGACAGGCGGATGACCTTATACTCAGATATCTATGCTGCATGCTGTCCCGTGTTCCATATTCAAGTCATCGGTCTCCTAGAAGATGACGGTAGAGATCAGCCTGCCTGCTCAGTTGGGCCAGAAACCGGAACTGGACCTCCAGACCGTGGTGCTGCTGGCCCAGTCGGCAGATGACGTCTTTGAACGCTGCGTGACCCTGGCGCTGCAAAAGACAAGGGCAACCACCGTGGTGCTCGTGCTGCACTGTGCCGAGTTTGATGAGCTGAGGGTGGTGGCCGCCGCAGGACAGCGTGCGGCAGCCGCCACCGGACGCCGCCTGCCCAGAGGCCAGGGCCTGGGCTGGCATGTGATGGCGACCTCGGCCCCGTATCTGGTAGAGGAAGCCTTCAGTCACACGGACGCGCACTTTGTGGCGGGGCGGCCTCGCTCCGGCATGTACCTGGGTGTGCCGCTGCTGGCCCCGGACGGTCAGGTGCTGGGCGTGCTGTCTGCTGATACCACCGACAGTGACGAGGTTCTGGGCACGGCAGACGCGCATCTGTTGCTGCTGCTGGGGCAGGCGGCGGGGGTGGCCTATAGCCGCTGGAAAGCGCTTGAAGACGCGCAGCGCAGCGCCACGCAGTATCAGCAGCTCGCTCGGCTGTCGGCACAGCTCGAAACCCTCGCACAGCCAGACGACATTGCGCGGGAGGCGTTGAAAACGCTGCTGGCCCTGAGCGAATTCGACGTCGGGGCCGTGATGGCGGTGGATGAAGACGGTCTGGTCCATCTGAGCATGATTCAGGGCCAGGAGGCCGTGGCCAACACCATCGCCGCAGACCTGAGTAATGTGCACGAGCCGCGCGGCCTGATTGCCGAGATCATCGCTAGCAACCACAGCGCCGCGATATCGGAATACCACGCCCACCCGGACTCACCGCCGGAACTCAGGCGTGTTCGCTCCATCCTGGCCGCGCCGCTGCGAAGCAGCACCCGCATCGTGGGGATCATCGGTCTCCTGAAGCTGGACACGCCGCACCCAATTCCGGCGGAGCTGGCGGCGCTGCTGGACATGGTGGCGGCGCGGGTGGACCGGGCGCAGGAGCGGATCGCCACCTTCGAGCAGATGCGCCAGATGCGTGAGGCCGCCCTGCGCGCCGTGGGCCGCGTCCTGGAAGGCCGGGACGGCGAAACCTTTGGACACACGGACCGCGTCACGTCCCTGTCCCTGCGCCTGGGCCAGACCCTGGGGCTGGACGACGCGCAATTGCAGCACCTGCGCTGGGGCGCGTACCTGCACGACATCGGCAAGGTGACGCTGGGCGACGACATCCTACGGAAGCCAGGGCCGCTGACCCCGCAGGAGCGTGCGCTGATGCAAAGACATGTGATCATCGGCGACCACATGCTGCGCGAGGAGATCTTCGTGCCGCGCGAGGTGAGGGCCATCGTGCGCTCCCACCACGAACGCTGGGACGGCGCGGGCTACCCGGACGGCCTGGGCGGCGAGACGATTCCCCTGCTGGCGCGTATTTTCAGTGTGGTAGACGTTTACGACGCGCTGATCAGCAAGCGTCCGTACAAGCCCGCCTGGACCCACGCGCAGGCCCTGGACGAGTTGCGGCGAGGGGCCGGAAGTCAGTTCGATCCCCAGGCACTGGCCTGCTTCGAGACGTTGTTTGATGATGACGGAGGCGACCATGACGGATAACGACACGGCAGATCAGTATCTGACGGGGCGGCCACGCAGCCCAGATTCCATAGGCCCAGGCTCCGTCAGTTCAGGCTCCAGCGCACCGGGCCAGACCGGCGCGGACAGCAGCGCGGGAACCTCGGCGCTTCGGGAAGAGCTGCACGCCTTGGAGGTCCAGGCAACCGATTCTGGCAGCACGGCGGCCACAAGATTCCTGGCATACCGCGAAGCGGCGTATATCGCCCTGGATCTCAGGGACCTCAAGGTAGCGATGGAACATGCCCTGAACTGTTTGGTCTGGGCACGTGCCAGCGGGGACGGACGCTCGCAGGTCAAGGCCCACGTCACGCTGGCGCTGGCCATGATGGAATCCTATGACGATGCGGGCGCGCAGCGTGAATTTGGGGTGGCCCTCACGCTGGCAGGGGCGATTGCCGACGACCGTGGCGTGGCGCTGGTGGCGATCAACACCTCGCATTTCGAGCTGGAACGGCGCAACTACCACCAGGCCACCCAGCCGCTGCTGGAACTCCTGCACTCCCCGTCCATGGGGGCGCTGCTGGAACCCGGCGCACAGCAGCTCTGGGAGATCTTCCACATCAATTTCGTGGTCTCCGCCTCGGAAACCCTGCTGGCTGGCACCGCTGGCGTCAGCGCCGCAGCCCATCCGCCCGAGATCGAACGCCAACTGGCCGTTTCTGCCGCGCTGCTGGCCGTCAGACTGGAGGATCGGCACGCCCTGAGCCTGCTAGACACGGCGGCGCTGCTCGACGCCCTGACCCGGCACGCGCTGTGGACTGGTGAACTGACCGTCGCCCGCACGCTGGCCGACGAACACGTCCAGCTCACGAGCAACGCAGACTTTCCGCTGCTATATGGCCGGGCACTGCTGGACCGCAGCCGCGTCTCCGCCCGGATCGGGGATCTGGAAAACGCGATTCTGGACGCCGGGCAGGCCGTCGGCTATTTCCATGAGGCCGCCTCGGAATTGTGGGAGGCCCGCTCCAGGGAACAACTGGCGGCTATCTACGCGCGCGCGGGGCGTTACCGCGAGGCTTACGAGACCCAGCAGGAGGTGACCCACGGGGTGGAGAATCTGTACCGGGATTACCACCAGCAGCGCGCCCTGGTCCGGCAGATCGCTCAGCAAGCACGCGAGGCGGAGGTGCGCGCCGAAGCCCTGGCTGAGGCGGCGCTGCGCGACCCGCTGACCGGCGCACCCAACCGCACGCGGGCCATGCAGGTGCTGGCCGACCTGCATACCCGCGCCGGGCAGAACCGCCCCAGTGCGGTGGCCCTGCTCGACCTCGACCTGTTCAAGCGCGTGAATGACACGTTCGGACATCTGGTCGGGGACGCGGTGCTGACCGGGGTGACCCGCCTGCTCGGCGCCGAATTACGCGAACAGGACCTGCTGGCCCGTCTGGGCGGCGAGGAGTTCATCGTGATCCTGCCGGACGTGACGGCCCAGCAGGCGGAGTCAGTCTGCCTGCGGCTACGCGACTCGCTGCAAAACGCGTCCTGGGAAACGCTGGCTCCTGGCCTGATGACCACAGGCAGTTTCGGAGTGGCCGTGCTGGACGGTGAACAGGACATCACCAGCGTCCTGATGAACGCCGACCGGGCGCTGTACGCCGCAAAAGCCGCTGGCAGAAATGCGGTCAGGGTGGCCGCGAAACAGGCTGGCGTCGCCCGTGACATGCAGCCCTGTCTATAAGCCGAATTCCCTGGTTCGGCCACGTTTTCGACGGTTGGGGGTGCGTCCGTGACAGGCACAGGCGCTGCCAGTAAGCACGACAGACTTGCTGTCCCGGACGTATTTTCCTGTGATCTATCAGGAATTTTATGTGAACTCCGATTAAAACGGGTTCCGGGCGTGAAGTGCGGGAATCGGCACTATCCCGATTTCTGCTGCGAAACAGACGGAATCCGTACTGGTGTACACGTCCTTCACTGGCGCACTTCCACCCCAGGATGAGCGACACTGGAGCCACACCATGACGACTCCTCTCCAACAACAGACGCTCAGTGGGCAGGTTTTGCTGCCCTCCGGCGAATTGACCCCGGTGCGGCTGGAATTTGGCCGCCAGATCAGCGCCATCGTGCCAGATTCCGCAGCTTCCACCCAGCGCCTGATCCTGCCGGGTTTCATCGACACCCATGTCCACGGCGGCGGCGGCGCGGACGCGATGGACGGCCCGCAGGCGGTGCGGACGCTGGCCCGCTTTCACGCCTTGCACGGCACCACCACGCTGCTGCCCACCACCATCACCAATCCGTGGGACAAGGTGCTGGCCGCCCTGCGCGGTATCCGGGAAGTGATGGATGACGGTGGTGTGACGGGCGGCGCAGACATCGTGGGCGCGCATCTGGAAGGGCCATTCATCAGTCCGGGGCGGCTGGGCGCACAGCCACCGAACACGCTGGAGCCGACGCCAGAGCGGATTGCGGAGGTGCTGGCGCTGAATGTGGTGCGGGCCGTGACGATTGCGCCGGAACTGCCGGGGGCGCTGACCGCCTCGTTTGAGATGGCGCGCGCAGGCGTTCGAATCGGCGTGGGCCACACGCGGGCAGATGCAGAAACCGTGACGGCCTTCCTGGATGCCCTGCACGCGGTGGGAGCCACCACCTGCGCCACCCACCTCTTCAACGCGATGGGAGGGATTGAAGGCCGCATCCCCGGCCCCCCCGCCGCGCTGATGGCCGACGCACAAGCTTATCTGGAAGTCATTCTGGACAACATCCACGTTCACCCTGGCAGTTTCCGGCTGGCCTGCGCCGCCTCGCAACGCGTCATGCTGATCACCGACGCCATGCGCGCCGCTGGCCTGGGCGACGGCATCAGCGAACTGGGCGGCCAGCGCGTGATCGTCAAGGACGGACAGGCGCATCTGGAAAATGGCTCTCTGGCCGGAAGCCTGCTGACAATGGACATGGCACTGAGAAACGCAGTCAAAGCCGGAATCTCGCTGGACGGAGCCAGCCGGATGCTGAGCGAAAGACCCGCCCGTTCAGTGGGCCTGAATGACCGGGGAATGCTGGAGCCGGGCTTGCGCGCCGATCTGGTGGTGCTGGACGCCGACTTGAATGTTCTAGAGGTTTATGTGGGGGGCAGCAGAATTACGGACATGCAGAGCGACTGAAAAACCTCTCTCCCAGATACAGGGAGAGAGGCGGGGTGTTGCCAGCCTATTTCTCGGGCCGCTCATCTCCGGCAACCAGCGTCTGCACGGTATAGCTGTAGCCCGACAGTGAATTGGTCAACGTGAGCTTGGCCAGCTGATGAACCGCCAGCCTGCGATCAGTCCGTGAGACGCTCAGGCCCACCAGACCCGCATTCCGCGCGGGACGCAAGCTTACATGCACATTGTCGGGCAGGTCCTGTACCGTCAGGGTCATCTGGCGGAAATCGCCCAGCGCGGCCATCACCTCGGCGGGCAGCGCCAGCCCCTGCCATGCGCTCTCGGTCAGCAGGTGCCCGTATCCCATGGGACTGCCCGTACTGGAATCGGCCACCACCACGGCCTGCGGCATCGGGGCGGCGAGACTTCCGTTCACGGTGTTCAGGGAGGTGAGGGCCAACAAGAGGGTCAGCATTTTTTTCATGGCAGTTCTCCTTGCGGGGTCTGTAGGGGATCGGCAGGCGTTTAAAAGACTTGGCCAACAGGGGCTAGGGCAGTGGAATGAGATCGGCACGCTTGATCCTGCTGGGCATGACATACATGGCCTGGGTGTACTGGCCCCCATCCGCCTCAACCACACAGACCACGCTGCGGTCCTCGGCTGCTGAGTACCAGATGTCGATCTGCTGGTTCCCGGCGAAGTAGCGTCCGGTCTTGACCAGTCCGCGCCCCTCCAACTGCTCGCTCATGGCGTTCTGGCTGACGAAATACGGCACAGTCTCCGCACCCGTGAAGTTGAACGGCTCCAGCATCTGCTCCAATGTGGGTTCCATATTCGCGTCCTGACGGGCAAGATGCCGCGCATCGTTTTGCCTGATGACATCGGCCAGGTCAGGAAGCAGGATGCTGGCCCCACCACTGCCAGCCCCAGCCAGAGCGGCACACACAGATGCAGACAGCAGGACGGTGCGGGCGATGTAAAAGGTTTTCATCTTCTCTTTCCTCCTAGGGTTCAGGCCAGGGCCTGGGGTCACGCCCCGCCACTGACGGCGGGTGTGGGGTGCGGCTAAGGTGAACGGGTTGCTGGCGGGCAGAACGGCAAGGGTGGCAGGGTGGCTGCTGCGGCGTCCCAGCGCTGTCTCTCGCTGTTCTGGATTGACCTTAAGAGCTGGCCCGTCAAGTGGACGTTGTGAGATCGTCCACCATTGAGAGCAATGTGGTTAAAATGAGGATCATCAATTGACGCGGTAGTCACTCCACTACCGGTCCAGGTTAGTTCAGTCACCGTCGGTCCGTCACCAGACCTCTGCGAGAAGCAACCAAAAGGCGGTCCCAGCGCATGTCCCTGACCAGTCGCTCCGCTTCCGAGTCATCTCTCTCTTCCTTTCAGGCCGCCGCCCCCGGCTTGACGCTTCAGCTGCTGGGTGACGTGAAACCCGCCTGGCAGGGCCGCCCGCTGAGCCTGACCGCACCCCGGCTGCTGGGGCTGCTGGCCTACCTGCATCTGCACGGCCCCACCACCCGCGAGGAACTGGCCTGCACCTTCTGGCCGGGGGGCAAGGCGACGAATGTGCGCCAAGCGCTGTACACCCTGCGGGCGCTACCAGGAGCAGACGAATGGCTGGTGGACGGCCCTACCGTGACGGTTCATGCCCACAGCGATCTGAATGAGGTCTGGCATCATCTGGGACGGCAGGAGTACGCTCCAGCACTAGACCTTTTGCACCCCTGTACCCCGCTGCTGGGCGGCGTGTTTCATGGGGCGGGAACGGAGTTTGAGGAATGGCTCCAGAGCCAGCAATCGGCGCTGGACACCGCCCACTCCCACGCCCTGCTGGCCCACGCTGGGAAGCTGAGACAGCAGGAGCAATATGATCCAGCCCGCGAATGCCTGCGGCGGGCGCTGGACCTGGACCCGCTGGACGAACGCGCCGCCCGCGCCCTGATGACGCTGGAGCATTCGGCGGGGCGTGTGCATGAAGCGCTGGAAGCCTTTGAGAATTGCCGCCTGACCCTGCGCCGCGAACTGAACGCCGAACCCCAGCCTGCCACGTTGGCCCTCCTGCGCGAGCTGGAAGCCGAGAGCGGCGGCACCAGCGGCGGAGGCAGCCGCACCCGCGTGCTGGGAGTTGCCGATCTGCCCTTTGTGGCAACCGGGCCACTGTGTGGACGCCAGGAGAATTTGCAGGCCGTCACCGCGCACCTGCTGGCCCACAACCGCGCACTGATTCAGGGACTGGCGGGCATGGGCAAATCCCGGCTGGCCTGGGCCGTGGTAGCCCGGACCCTTGAGGAAGATGAGATGGCCCGCGCCGTGTGGCTGGAGCTGAACGCCGACACGCCCGAAATCCTGTTGCCCGCGCTGCTAGACGGTCTGGGCTTGCACGCCCCAACGCCCGACGCCGACGCCATTGCCGCCGCCCTGACCGAGCAACACATCCGCCTGATCGTGCTGGACAACGCGGCCAGCAGTTACGCCCTGCACACGCTGTTGGCGCATCTGCCGCCCGAAGTGCCGGTGCTGGTCACGTCGCGCCAGCGCCTGCCCCGGCTCCCCCGTGTGTCGCTGGAAAGCCTGACGCGGCCCGATTCGGTGGCCCTGGTGCGGGCGTATCTGGAAGATGGGCGGGAAAATAGGAATGAACTCAGCCCCTTACCCCCCGATTCCTACACGCTAGACGCCCTATGTGCCGTGCTGGGCGATCACCCGTATGCGCTGCGGCTGGCCGCGCTGACGCTGGGGCAACCGGATGCTCCCGGCACACGCGAACTGCTGGCTGCGCTGAGCCTGTCGCCTCTGGGTCTGGCTCCGCCCGCCCACGGTGAGGGCCGGAGTGTGACCGCGCTGATTGAACAGAGTCTGGCCCTGCTGGACGCCCCGGCGTATGAGGCGTATCTGGGCCTGGGCAGCCTGTTTGCGCCGCAGACCACGCCGGAGCTGCTGGCGCTGGCGCTGCGCCGGGGCACCGCCGACACTGAGAGCGCCCTGTACGCCCTGACCGATCACGGCCTGACCACCCGCGACACCCGCCCCGGCTCCGAGACCGTGGTGTACCGGATGCACGAACTGACGTGGCACGAGGCCCGCGCCCACCGCGCCCTGCACCCGCACACGGTTCTGCGGGCCACCCGCGACTTTGCCGCCCTCTACACCCAGACCCCGGACCTGCTGAACCATGAAGTGCCGAACCTGCTGGGTGCGGCTGGGCTGGCCCACCTCCAGCACCCGGCGGAGTTGCCTGCCCTGTTCTGCGGCTGGCTGGGCGGGCCGTACATCGGCGCACGCGGCTTTCCCACCGCGCATCTGCCCCTGCTGGCCGAGGCAGTGCAGCGGGCAGAGGAGGCGCAGGACTGGGAAGAGGCGGGGGTGCTGAGTGGGAAGCTGGGAGATGTGCAGCAGGCGCTGCTGGGCGATCAAATCGCGGCGATTGCCCAGTACTTGAAGGCGGCGACGTATGCGGGGCGGGTGGGGCTACTGGGGCGACAGGCAACGGCGCTAGCAATCGCGGGGGTGTTGCAGGCGCTGAACCATCTGCCTGAATCCGGGGCCACACTTGACACTGCTGCACGAATCGCCCACCAGAGCGGCGACGCACTGATTCAGGGGCGGGTGTTGGAGAAACAGGGAGTGGCCCACGCCATGCAGAAGGATTTCGCGGCTGCCCGTGACTCGCTTCAAGCCGCCCGCGAAACCCTGCGCCCGCTCCTGACGCCACAGCATCCGCAGTTTCAGGACGCGCGGACCACCCTGATTAACGTCACCAGCAATCTGGGGCAGGCGCATCAGCGGTTGCATGAGCTAGATACCGCCCTTGCTTTGAAACGGGAGGCGCTGGATCTAGCTCGCCAGAGTGACGAACAATTCACAGCCGCCAGAGAGCTTGCAGACATTGGGGAAGTCCTGGGGGTGATGAATCGCTTTGAAGAATCTCGCGCCGCGTTGCAGGAAGCCATTCAACATTTCCGCGAACTGGGCGCAACAGCGCAGGAGTCCGATGCCCGCACCCTGCTCAATGGCTTGCCTCAACGTGTCTGAACAGATGGACTTGACGGGAACTTGACGCCCGTTCTGACAAGCTCTGGGAGGAGGGAATTATCATGCGAAAAAGTAGGTTCCGCCGATTTATCACCTGTGTTGGAATTTCATCGGTTGTTTCTGGGCTGAGTAGTGGCCTTGAGGCTCCACAACCTTCAGAAGGTGCAGCTCTACCTCCGAAGTTAACTCTGGTGAATCCTTATCAACCTCCAGCAGATGGAAAACAAGCTAATGTAACAGGAAAGGGAAATTTTATCCCGACGACAAATTCAAAATATTGCCCTGTTACTGCCTTTGAGGCTCCAGGACAAGCCTGGAGTGCGGGGCTGACATCCGGTGGCGCAACTTTTCAAGCCAGCACCCGCTATCCAAATAAAACTGTTGAGCCAAAATTTAGCGAAATTCGATTGAATGCCTCTAACCAAATCTCAGGACGGACAGCCATCATTGTCGTGGACCATTTCGCCCCTCTTCAATTGAAAATTGATGAAGACGGACCTGGAGGGAATCCGCCCATTAAGAATTTTTACCTAAGTCACGGAAATTTAGTAGTCGCACATATAAGATCCTTATTGACGACTAGTGGATATGGAAATTATAAAAGCAGCCCATTAACTTTGCGACGTGGTTCTCACTATATTGAAATTTATCCTCTAGAAATTGGTGACCCAAAACAGCCTTTAGATAATGCGGAAAAATACGGCACTACAGCCTTAATACGACAACTTAAGAATTTAGTAAACAATGAAATCGCAAAAAATAGTACGCACATTTTGATAAATATGAGTTTTGCGCTGCTGCCTTGTGACATTTTAATAAACTATCGTGAGGTTAGAAAATTTTGGTACAATTCATCAAAGCTTTATACCATGAATCAGTATATTACTGATCTCCAAAAGCTAAATCTTGGAATGAGTGTGGAGAATGTATTGAAAAATGTACCCGACACCGAGCCATTTAGAGTATGGTATAACGAAAATATACCTAAATTAAGAAAAGAAAAAAAGGTGACGTTGACAGCGTCTAGCAGCAATTTCGGATTAAATTTCTCAACAGCCCCAGCAAGTTGGAACGATATCATTAGTGTTGGTGCAGTAGATAAAAACTGGAACCAGGTTTATGACTCGGTCCCTGGCTCAAGCAAGAAATACTACTGGTCAAGTCGCTCCGATATCCAAACCGTTGGCGAATGGTTTAAATTCCTAAACGATCAGAACAAAAATCAGATCAAGGACTTCTGCAACTATGGTGGCACCTGCATCGCAGATGACATAAAGCCTAATAGTATTCCGTCACGCTATGCCAACTTTGCCTATCGAGGAACGTCCTTCTCTGCGCCCTCAGTTACTGCTTTTTTAGCAACCTTCGGCGATAGTGAGTGTTTCAATGATGCTAGTCCTCAAGGTTTCAAACCTCTGCCGCCACAGAGCAAAGGAAAAGAATTTAAATTTTATGGCACTTGGGTTCAGCAATCTTGCAAGTCCGATACGACGCTCATCAAACCCTCCCCAAAAACCCCATAACTCCCTCATTAAACGCCTCCGCCCGCTCCACCGTCGGAATATGACCGGTGCCGGAGTACGTGATGAACTCCGCGCCGGAAATGTGAGCGGCCAGATGCTGCCCATTCTCGTAACGCACCAGCGGATCGGCGTCACCGTGGACCACCAACGTTGGCACCAGCAGTTTTCCCAGTTCGCCCGTCACGTCATGCGTGCGCGTGGAGCGGAACTGGCGGGCGTAACGCTCCGGCGTCAATGGGCGGTAACCCGCATTGGCGGCGATGGCGTCGGCGGCTTTCGGGTTGGCGTCCATGAAACCGGGGGCCATCATCAGGCCATAGGTGCGGCGGGCGCGTTCGCCAGGGGACAGGGTGAAATCGGGACGCAGCACTTCCAGACCTGTCTCGTCCGGTTTGACATGGCTTGCCCCACCCGCAGACGTAGAAACCAACGTCAGGCTCTGTACCAGCTCCGGCCAGCGCACCGCCAGATTCAGCGCGATAAATCCGCCCATGCTGATGCCCACGATATGAGCGGGTGCGGCGTTCATGGCCCGTAAGAAGGCGGCGGCATCATCGGCCTGATCTGCGGTGGAGTAGTCGGCATCGGTGGGATCACTGTCCCCCGTATCGCGGTGGTCAATGGCGAGGGCGCGGTATTTCTCCCCAAAGACCGGGAGCTGTCCGCGCCAGCCCAGACGATTGCTACCCAGTCCAGTCAAAAAAAGGACGTTGCCCTGCGGGTGTTCAGGCCTGATCTCGTCGTAGGCCAGCGTGCGCGTGCCGATGTTGCAAAAGCGGGGTTCGGGAAGCTGCCCTGACATTAAAACCACTCCGACTGCATCTCTGAGGTGGTGGAATCGGCGCTGGCAAGCAGGTCCGCGTGTGCCTTGATTCTGGGCAGCTCATGGGTAGCGAAGAAGCGGGCGGCCTGCAATTTGCCTTGGTAAAAGTTGGCGTCGTCGCCCCTCGCATCCGGCAAGGCGCGGGCGGCGGCGGCGGCCTGCCTCAGCCACATCCAGCCGACGACGGTATGGCCCAGCATTTCCAGGGCGCTGTTGGCATTCGCCAGAAAGCGGTCCGGGCCAAGGTCCACAGCTTTACCGAGAATGACTTTCAGCGCGCTCTGATTCTGTTCCAGAGCGGTTTTCAGTGCGGCACGAATCTCATCCAGCCCTTCCAACTCTTCGGAGGCTTGCAGATCGGCTTCCATATGCGACATCAACACTTCCAGTCCACGTCCGCCCGCCTGCGTCAGTTTGCGGCCCAGCAGATCGTTGCCCTGGATGCCCTCCGTTCCTTCGTGGATGGGGTTCAGGCGGTTGTCGCGGTAGTACATTTCCACCGGATAATCGCGGGTGTAGCCAGCCCCGCCCATCACCTGAATGGCGTCGCTCAGCGCCTCCTGGCTGTACTTGCTGGGCCAGGACTTGACGATAGGGGTCAGCAGGTCCAGCAGCAGCGAGGTATCGGCGCGGTCCTCTTCCGGCCCAGTTTGCAGGTCATCCACCAGACTGGAGGCATACAGGCCCAATGCCATGCCGCCCTCCACGAAGGCTTTCTGACGCAGCAACAGCCTTTTTACGTCCGCGTGGCCGATGATGGCAATAGCCGGGCTGAGGGGGTCTTTATTGCTGGCGGCGCGGCCCTGAGCGCGTTCGCGGGCATAGTCCAGACTCGCCAGATAGCCCGCGTAGCCCAGCATCACCGCGCCCATGCCGACGCCAATGCGCGCCTCGTTCATCATATGAAACATCTGACGCAGGCCCTGTCCAGCCTCGCCCACCAGCTCGCCTACCGACTCGCCGCCCTCACCAAAATTCAGCAGCGTGTTTGTGGTTCCCCGGTAGCCCATCTTGTGGTTCAGGCCCGCCAGCACGACGTTATTGCTCTCGCCGGGCGTACCATCGTCGTTAATTCTGTAGCGCGGCACCAGGAAGAGGCTGATGCCCTTCACGCCCGCCGCGCCGCCTTTAATCCGCGCCAGGGCAAGATGCACGATGTTTTCGGCCAGCTCGTGTTCGCCGCCCGAAATCCACATCTTGCTGCCGCTAATGCTGTAGGTGCCGTCTTCACGGGGCGTGGCCGTGGTGGTAATGTCAGCCAGCCCGGACCCGGCGTGCGGCTCAGAGAGGGCCATCGTGCCGAACCAGCGGCCCTCCACCAGCGGCAGCATGTACTTTTCCTGCTGCTGGGGCGAGGCGAACACGCGCTGCAAATTGGCGTTGCCGATGGTCAGAAAGGGGTAACCGCTGCTGCCCACATTGGCCGCCTGAAAGTGCGCCTGCACGGCCTGGGTCATCACCCACGGCAGTTGCAGGCCGCCCAGTTCCTCATCGTGGTGGGCGCTGAAGAATCCAGCCTCGCGGAAGGCGCGCATGGCGTCTTTCACCGCTGGCAAGAGCTGCACCTTGCCGTCCACGACGTGTGGCTCGTTCATATCGGATTCGCGGGCGTGGCTGGCGAAATATTTATCGGCCACGTTATAGGCCAGATTCAGCACGTCCTCGTAGACCTCGCGGCTGTGATCAGCGAAGCGGGGGCGCTGGGGCAGGGCGGCGGTGTCCAGCACTTCAAAAAGCTGGAAGCGTAAGTCTCGTTTACTCAGAAAGGGGGCCATATGGAACGCTCCTTGAGAAGAGGGCGGATGTCCGTTTGCGTCTACTTTGAACGTTGACGTTAATATAGGGCATTCCATCCGCCTTTCCGTCCCCACTCCCCAGGAGGTTTCCACCATGCGCGCCCTGATCTGCCAGACCTTTGACCAGCCCGAAACCCTGACCGTCCAGACCCAGCCCGATCCCACGCCCAGCGCCAATGAAGTGGTGCTGGAAGTCAAGGCGGCAGGCGTGAATTACCCGGATGCCCTGATGGTCATGGGCCAGTATCAGATCAAGCCTCCTTTACCCTTCGTGCCGGGAGCAGAGGCCGCAGGCATCATTTCCGCTGTCGGTGAAGGGGTAAAGCATCTGAAAGTCGGACAGCGGGCGGTGGCCTTCACCGGTCTGGGCGCGTTCGCCTCGCACCTGAAGGCAGACGCGGCGACGGTCATGCCGTTGCCGGACGGCATGGATTTTGAGGTGGCGGCCACGTTGCCCCTCGCCTACGGCACCACCATGCACGCGCTGGTGGACCGCGCCCAACTGAAGGAGGGCGAAACCTTGCTGGTGCTGGGAGCAGCGGGCGGAGTGGGACTGGCCGCAGTCATGATCGGCAAAGCGCTGGGCGCACGGGTGATCGCGGCGGCGGGCAGCGACGAGAAGTTGCAACTGGCCCGCGAACACGGCGCGGACGAGGGCTTCAACTACGCCACCGAAGATTTACGAGAGAGAGTCAAGGCGCTGACGGGCGGCAAAGGCCCAGACGTGATCTTTGACCCGGTGGGCGACAAATTTGCCGAACCCGCCTTCCGCAGCATCGGCTGGGGCGGGCGTTATCTGGTGATCGGTTTCGCGGGGGGCGAGATTCCAAAGTTGCCGCTCAATCTGCCGCTGCTCAAGGGCGCGTCGCTGGTGGGCGTGTTCTGGGGCGAATTTGCCAAGCGCGATCCGGCGGCCAATGCCCACAATCTGGCGCGGCTGGCTGGCTGGGTCATGGACGGCACCGTCAAACCGCTGGTCAGCCAGCGCTACTCGCTGGAAGACGGCCCACAGGCCATGCGTGATCTACTGGAGCGGCGCGTCACTGGCAAGGTGGTCATCACCCCTTGACCTCTCCCCCCGAGCAGACCGCCTTCTACACCACCGCCGAACTGGCCCGCGAGGCAGGGGTCACGCGCCGCACAGTCATGCATTACGCCGAGTTGCAACTGCTGACCCCCGATCTGACCACGGTGTCGGGGCGATTGCTGTACGGGCCATATTCGTTGCGCCTGCTCCGCGATCTGATTGACCTGCGCTCGCTGGGCATGCCGCTGGAGGAGGCCCGTGACATGGTCACCCTGCGCCGCGCTACACACGATCTGGCAGGCAACCGCCGCCGCGACTGGAAGCGCGAGGACGTGCCGCTGAGCGACGAGCGTTTGCAGGCCCTCCAGACCCGTCTGCGCGCCATCAATGCGGCTTACGAACGGCAGGCGGATAACTTGGCCCGGTTAGATCGCTGGTTGACCAAACGCTTCACGGGAGACGAGTAGGCCGGGCAGGCATTGAACGTGTTCTGGCCTTCAACGCAAATCCAGCGATCCATCAAAAAGAGCATCTGCAACAACGAAAAATAAGTTTGCAAAGCGTCGATCTGGGGTTGCTCGTCACGTGACGAGCAACCTCTTCATTTTCCCCTCGTCGCACCAATCGCCTGAGATGTCCGGTAGTCCGTGGGGCTGAAGAAGTTCAGGCCGTATCAGGTTGGGCCATTTGAAGATGACCCAGATGCTGGAGCAGGTCCGCCGTGAAAGCGTCCAAACTGCCATCCACCTTGGCTCTGGAGGCCAGCCGCGTGACTTCCTGCGGGTCCGGCTGGCCGACGATCATGCCCATACGCAGCAGGGCGTACTCACTGACGCTCAGGCGTTCGCGCAGCAGAAATTGCAGGGTCTTGAGGGCCGCCTCCACCTGCGCTTCCAGGGGCTGAGGCTCGTCTGTGGCTTCCACCAGCGTGGGCATGTTGGAAGGCGGAGCGCTATTTTTCTTTTTCGCCTTTTCCCTGGGAGCATCCGGCTCGGGGTATTTGTCATCGGAATCGCGGATGATGTCCACCAGCAACGCCGAACGGTTGCGGGCCTTGAAACCGCCTGCAAGCAACCGGATGAACTTGGACAACCGTTCTTGCACATGCTTCTCGCCGTATTCCTCAATCAGCCTGCGGGCCACCGCGCCGGACACCCGGTACTCCTCCAGCTCCATGATCAGCGGGCTGTCGGGCAGGGTGGATTCCTCCTGGCCTGCCAGATCGGCGAAGCGGTAGGTCAGCTCCTGCTTCTGTCCCCGGCCCTCGTACTCCACCGCGCTCAGGTATTGCCGCTCCATCAGTTCCTCGTGCGCGCCCTGCAAGGTGGAGCGAATCTTGTTGCTGCGGCGGTCCACGATCTTGCACGCCTCGGCCCAGTCAATCAGGTTAACCGTAAAAGACGCCAGCGGCTCGCGCGGGTCCTCGGGCGGATAGCGCCGCGCGTCCAGCAGGCGGTACAGGGCGCGGGTCAGCGGGCGGTCCAGACTGGTCAGAAATTCCAGATCTAGCGGCTTGGTGTACTGGGCGCGGATGGATTTGGTGATCGGCGACGCCAGCCTGATCTTGAGGGTGCTGCTGCGGCTCAGGCCCAGGTCCTCATCCCCGCTGGTAAATTCCAGGGCTTCCAGATAGTTGAAGGTCACCGTGGTCCAGTTGCCCCGGCGGTGGTCCCGCCACGCCTCCGAGGCGGTGTAGGTAGACGTTCGCAGCCGGAACAGTGTTTGACGCAGGTTCTGGTAGTAGCGCCCGGAATCGTGCAGGCCAGCGCGTTTCAGAATCTGGTAGGCGGTGGTGTGCAGTGTGCCATCCTCCGGGCAACCGTCCTCCACGTACAGATCAATTAACGCGGTAGAGATGTCGCCGTCCAGGCCGTGCGGCACACCGCCGTACTTGGGAATCGCGTCGCAGCTCAGCCGGGCGGGGCGGCCCTCGACATGAAAGTCGACGGTCCATGAAGTAAAGCTGTCTGGCACGCGTTCCTGGATGCTAATCAACCCCAGCCTTCCCACGTTGGCCTCGTCAATGCGCGAGATTTCCCTGGGGGAAGCAGGTCTGGTTGCCGAGCGTGATTTTGGAGAACGTTTGGTGCCAGTCAACGCCATTTCCTCCCGGTTCTGGTTTATGCATAATACCCTCCAAAAACGCTCAAAACCACTACCGTACTACTCAGGCGATTCGGGATTCCGACTACCGGACAACTCAGGCGGTTTGAATGGCGGAAAATAGGCTAAGACTTGTCTCAGTCGGAATTATTGACTCGTTTTAGACTGGCCTCTCAAACTACCGTACTACTCAGGCGATTTGGCCTCCGACTACCGTACTACTCAGGCGATTTGGTCTTACAAGTACCGGACTACTCAGGCGATTGGCCTCTTACACGTACCGGACAACTCAGGCGATTCGGTCTTACAAGTACCGGACTACTCAGGCGATTGGGGATTCCGACTACCGGACAACTCAGGCGATTCGGTCTTACAAGTACCGGACTACTCAGGCGATTGGGGCCAAAAGTACCGGACTACTCAGGCGATTTTCTCTTACAAGTACCGGACTACTCAGGCGAAAAAACCGAAAACCGCTGTGTTTCTGGGCTTTTGCCCGCCGCCCCTGATGATGATCATCAAATCTTTTTAAAAGCTTTTAAAAGCTCTAAAAGATCATCATCAAGGTGCGCTCGGCCCAATTCTGGCTGGCCCATTTCCCCAGACCTCCCAAAATGGGCCAAAAGGAGATTTTCAGAAGCTTAACGGCTCCACCCCACCTCACCAAACCCTCTATACGCTCACCAGAGGGCCGTAGAAAGCCCTGGCAGGAAATTCACGCCTCTGTGTCCGATTAACCTCTCGCTGGCTCCCTCACGGCCTTCCTACTGCCATTTTTGAGGATCAAGTTTTATGCATTTTTATGTATAATAGATAAACACTGTCCTGCACGGGATTTAAGGCCATTTGAACCTATTTTCGGACCCTTTAGCCTGGTCAAGTCGCCTGTGATGTCCGTGGTTTGGTTCATCGGCTGAAAATTGGCCCGAATTTCTGATCTGACCTCTTCTCTCCCCTGCCCAGTCCTCCGTCTTGTCCGCCCGCCAGAAACTCCGTATGGTGACAGGCAATGACAACCAAACGAGCGTTAGGCAAACTTGCGTGGCCCCATCTGGAGCCAGATGCAGATCTTTGACCCCACCATCTTCCCGATTCTGGCGGCGGACGGGCTGACCAATGGAGCGGTTTACGCGCTGCTGGCACTGGCGCTGGTGCTGGTCTTTGCCGTGACGCGCGTGATTTTTATTCCACAGGGCGAATTTGTGGTCTTTGGCACGCTGACGCTGGCCACCCTGCAACTGGGCCGCACGCCGGGAACGCTGTGGCTGGTGCTGGCGCTGCTGGGCATCGCCGCACTGATGGAAGCCTTTTCTCTGGCAAGGAACGGACAGGCACGGCGGGGACTGACAACACTGGGGGGCGCGGCGCTGCTGGGCGTGGGCATCTGGGCGCTCACGGGCTGGCTGGCCCCGCTCATGGCTCCGCTGTGGGTCCAGGTGATTCTGACATTGGGTCTGGTTGCGCCACTTGGCCCGCTTCTCTACCGCGTCGTCTACCAGCCGCTCCAGAACGCCACCGTCCTTGTGCTGCTGATCGCCTCGGTGGCGCTGCATCTGGTGTTGACTGGCCTCGCGCTCGTCTTTTTCGGCCCCGAGGGTTCACGCACTCCGGCCTTTTTTGAGGGCAATCTGACACTGGGGCAGGTCACGCTGAGCTGGCAAAGCATTCTGGTGATCGTGGCCTCGGCGGCGCTGATGCTGGGGCTGTATCTGTTCTTCGAGCGCACCATGCCCGGCAAGGCGCTGCGGGCCACCGCCGTCAACCGTCTGGGGGCGCGGCTGGTGGGGATCAGTCCGTCCTCAGCAGGGATGCTGACCTTCACGCTGGCGGCGCTGATTGGTGCGCTGGGCGGCGTACTGATCGGCCCCAGCGTGGCCGTGACCTACGACAGCGGCTTCCTGATCGGTCTCAAAGGTTTCGTGGGCGCGATTATCGGCGGTTTAGTCAGTTACCCGCTGGCGGCAGCGGGGGCCATTCTGGTGGGATTGATTGAAAGTTTCGCCAGTTTTAGCCTCTCGGCCTGGAAGGAAGTGATCGTGTTCACGTTGATTCTGCCCGTGCTGCTGTGGCGTTCGCTCACCACCCGCCACATCCCGGAGGACGAGGAATGAATCCGTCTCAGACCGTTCCGAAGTTTTCCTTTCGCCTGAGCCTGAGCATTGCCGCCGCACTGATCGCGCTGTCATTGCCGCTGCTGCTGCCGCTTTTTCAGGTCACGCTGCTGATCAATATCCTGATCTTTTCCATCGTCGTGGTCGGTCTGGTACTGCTCACTGGCATCCTGGGGTTGACCAGTTTCGGGCAGGCGGCGTTCATGGGCGTCGGCGCGTATACCACTGCCGTTTTAACCGCGCAGATGGGATGGAATCCGTGGCTGTCGCTGCCCGTCTCGTTGCTGGTCACGGGCCTGATCGCGTGGTTCCTTGGCCTGCTGACGCTGAGAATGCAGGGCCATTACCTGCCCCTTGCGACGATTGCCTGGGGCATCAGTCTGTTCTATGTATTCGGCAACACCCCAGCGCTGGGCGGCTTTACTGGCCTGACCGACATTCCGCCCATTTCTGTTTTTGGTCTGGAATTGACCTCACCGCGTAATTTCGCTTATCTGGCCCTGGCCTGCCTTGGGGTGGTGGCGCTGGGCGCACAGTTTCTGCTGTCCAGCCGCACCGGGCGGGCCATGCGGGCGCTGCGTTCGGGACCGCTGGTGGCCGAGGCGTTCGGCGTGTCCGCTTTCGGTCTGCGGGTGCAGGTTTTTGTCCTCTCGGCGCTGATGGCCGCGTTGGCGGGCTGGCTCTACGCGCACAGCCAGCGTTTCGTCAATCCCACGCCGTTCAGCCTGCAAGCGGGCATTGAATACTTGTTCATGGCCGTGGTGGGCGGTTCGCAGTATGTCTGGGGCGGCGTGCTGGGCGCGGGATTGATCACGCAGATCAGGGAAGAATTGCGCGATATTCTCCCCGGTCTGCTGGGGCAACAGGGCAATTTCGAGGTCATCGTGTTCGGGGCGCTGGTCATTCTGGTGCTGCAATTCGCGCGCCAGGGGCTGTGGCCGCTGCTGGAACGCCTGTTGCCGCAGGAGGGCATCCGCATTCTGCCGGAGCGTGAAAAGTTCTCGCCACGCCCCAAACCTGCCCCCGGCACTCCACTTCTGAGCGTTAAAAATGCGGTCAAGCAGTTCGGCGGTCTGCGTGCAGTGGGCGACGTGTCGTTTGACCTCAACGCTGGGGAAATCCTGGGGCTGATCGGCCCCAACGGCGCGGGCAAAAGCACCATGTTCAACCTGATTACCGGGGTCAACCCGGCCACCTCCGGCCAGATCACCTTCATGGGCCAGGACATCAGCCGCCGCACCGCCGGGCAGATTCACCGCCTGGGCCTGAGTCGTACCTTTCAGCACGTCCACCTGCTCCCCGATCTGACGCTGCTGGAGAACACCATGATGGGCGGCTACGCGCGCGGCAAGGCCGGAATCGTCCGCAGCCTGCTGCACCTGGAACGCGGGGAGGAGGCTGCGCTGCAACACGAGGCGCTACGCCAACTGGAGCGCGTCGGACTGGGTGCGCAGGCGTTCACGCTGGCCGGAAATCTGGCGCTGGGGCAACAGCGGGTGCTGGAAATTGCGCGGGCGCTAGTGGCCGATCCCACGCTGCTGCTGCTGGACGAACCCGCCGCCGGGCTGCGCTACGGCGAGAAGGCCGAGCTGATCACCCTTCTCCGAAAACTGCGGGGCGAGGGGGTCACGGTGCTGCTGGTGGAACACGACATGGATCTGGTGATGGGGCTGGTGGACCGGCTGGTGGTCATGAACTACGGTGAAAAACTGGCCGAGGGTTCGCCGCAGCAGGTGCGCGAGAATGCCGACGTGCGCGAGGCGTATCTGGGTGTGGACATGGAAGAAGAGGGGGCCGCATGACCTCCAACCTCTTGCTGGAAGTGCGCGATCTGCATACCCGGTATGGCCGCGTGGAAGCCCTGAGTGGTGTCTCGCTGGAAGTTCCCGCTGGGCACATCGTCAGCGTGATCGGGGCGAACGGGGCGGGGAAGACCACGCTGATGAACTCGGTCATGGGAATTCTGCCCAGCACGGGCGAGCTGATCTACGAGGGCCAGCCTCTGCGCGGCATTCCGCTGGAAACCCGCGTGGCGCGCGGCATCAGCCTGGTGCCGGAGCGGCGGGACCTGTTCGCCTCCATGAGCGTGGCCGACAACCTGACCCTGGGCGCTTACAGCCGCCGTCAGCAGAAATGGCGCGGTGATCTGGACCACGTCTACGAGCGCTTTCCGCGTCTGCTGGAGCGGCGCAAACAACTGGCGGGCACGCTGTCGGGCGGCGAGCAGCAGATGCTGGCGATTGGCCGGGCGCTGATGGGCAAGCCCAGATTGCTGCTGCTGGACGAACCCTCGCTGGGCCTTGCGCCACTGATCGTGCGCGACATCCTGCGGATCATCAAAACCCTGCAATCTGAGGGCGTGACCGTGCTGCTGGTAGAACAGAACGCGCGGGCCAGCCTCGCCATCAGCGACAGCGGTTACGTGCTGGAGACCGGGGAGGTCAAGCTCAGCGGCCCGGCGCGCGAACTGGCGCAGAACCCTGAGTTGACGGCCAGCTATCTGGGCGGCTAACGCCTGCCGTCTGTAACGCGGCAGAGATCGGGATAACACCAGTTCGCTCACTCCACGCCCGGAATCCACTTTCTCTTCCCCAGATTTCCTGGCGTTTCCAGTACCCTTCAACCAGAGTCCCTGTCAGCCCTGACGCTGAAGCGCGTGCAGGCTGGCGTACAGGCCGCCCCGTTCCAGCAGTTCGATGTGCGTGCCGATCTCGGCGATGCGGCCCCGCTTCATGACCACGATGCGGTCTGCGCGGGCCACGGTGCTGAGGCGGTGCGCCACCACAAAGCAGGTGCGTCCATGCAGCAGCCGGGTCAGGGCGTTCTGGATCAGGTGTTCGGAGGCGCTGTCCAGGGCGCTGGTGGCCTCGTCCAGAATCAGTACGCGCGGATCGCGCACCAGGGCGCGGGCGATGGCGATACGCTGCTTCTGCCCGCCCGAGAGTCTGGCCCCATGTTCGCCCAGGCGGGTATCCAGGCCCTCGGGCAGATCGGCCAGAAACTCCTGGATGTGTGCGTCGGCCAGCACCTGCTCCAGCCTTTCGTCAGGCAGCCCCTCGGTGCCGTACAGGATGTTGTCGCGCACACTGCCGTCGAACAGCAGGGTTTCCTGCGGCACCACGGACAGGTGCTGGCGGTAGGTTCGCAGGTCCAGCCCCGCCATGTCCTGACCGTCCAGCAGAATCTGCCCGCTGCCGGGGCGCAGAAAGCCGATCAGCAGGTTGATCACGGTACTCTTGCCCGCCCCTGATGGGCCGACGAGGGCAATGGTTTCGCCGGACCGGACCTCCAGATTCAGGTTCTCCACGCCGTCGCCGTAGCGGCGCTCTCCCGGCGCACCCGCCTCCGGGCCGTAACTGAAATTGACATTCTGGAGGGAAAACGCTCCACGCACCGCCGTCACGGCCCGCTTGCCCTCGTTGTGTTCCAGATCGGGGGATTCCAGCACCTCGCCGATAGAACGCACCGATTCCAGCCCCTTGGCGATCAGGGGCAGAGTATTGACCAGCCCCAGCGCGCTGCCGGTCAGGGTGGCAAAATAACCGCTGATCAGGACCACATCGCCCACCGTGATGGGCAGGCTGCCGGTATAGGCCGCCCAGCCCGCCATCACCAGACACACGGCGTTCAGGCCCTGAAAGACCACCCAGGTCACGCTGCCGAACAACCCGTTCACGCTGTCCAGGCGCAGCCCGGCGTCGCGCACCTCGTTCAGGCGGCTCAGGGTGCGGCTCAGCTCGCCCTGCTCGGCGCTGTGCGCCCGCGTGACCGGGATCATCCGCAGCATCTCCGAAACGCGGCCCGACAGGTGTTCGAGCTGGCCGCGAAATTCCCGGTTGCGCTCCCTGATCGGCGCTTGCAGGGCGGCGTACAGCCCCAGCGCCAGCGGCACGATGAGGGCGAAAAAGACCAGGAACCACGGCACCCGCAACGCCGTGACCGTCAGCACCACCACGATGGTCAGCAGCAGCGCGGGCACGTCCTGAAAGACCTGCCGCGTGAGTTGCTCCAGCACTTCCACGTCGCGCAGCACCTTGGTTTGCAGCGCCCCCGCCGAAGTGGTGCCGAAATACCCGATGCTGAGCTGCTGAAATTGCCGGGCCAGCCGGGCACGAAGCTGCACTTCCATGCGCCGGATCACCCGGCTGGTCAGGCGCACGTACAGCGCGTTGGTGGGAATGTTCTGGAGTTGCAGCCCCAGGAGCACCGCCCCGTTCCACCACAGCTCGGTGATGGGATGCGCCTCGGGCCGGGTGATGATGTTGATGATGTTGGCGGTGACCAGTGGCATGGCCCACGACGGGCTGTGCTTGACGATGTACACCAGCAGCGCCAGCGCCAGCCGGGCGTGGGCCTGACGGTACAGCCCCAGCAGCGTTCGTAGCGGCGTCTGGCCGTTATAGGGAGGGTCCGGGCGTTCTGTGGGCCGGGTCAGCGCTGGATTGGACATGGGGACCGCCGGAGGGGAGGGGGGCGTGAGGGAAGGGGGTTTGGAGAGATTGAAGGATCGCTGACAATGCGCTTGTGATGGCCGACGAGACATCAGCACCGCCCGCCCTCACGCCCTTACAGCTTGAGGATTCTCACGGGCTTCCAGCGGGATGCGCCCTCAGCCCGTGCCGATGCCCAGGACTTCGCGGGCAAACGTGTAACTGCGCTGCACATTGGCCTCTTCCAGCGCCAGGGTTTCGGTCTCGCTGGCCTGCGGTTCGGACACGATTTCCAGCATGATCCGGTCCAGGCCAGACTCGTTCACCAGAATGTCCAGCACCGCCCGCAGATCAATCACGCCCTCACCCAGCGCCACGCCATACGACTTGAAGCCCCAGTTCTCCATCTTCATGGCGTAATCCTTGAAATGGGTGTTGATGATGTACGGCGCGAGTTGCTTGACGGCAGCCACCGGGTTTTCAAGGTGGATCATGAAGTTGCCCAGGTCAACGCAGACCCCCACGCTGGGCGAATCAATGCGCTCGATGACCTCTAGCAACTCCGGGGTGGTGGCGTCGCAGTGGTTTTCCAGGGCGATGCGGATGCCCAAGTCCGCCGCCTGCGGGGCCACTGAGCGCAGCAACGTGACGGCGCGGCTGGTTTGCCCGGCCACATCGGTATCCCGTTCAAAGCGCGAGAAGCCCATGAAGGTCCGCATCAGAGGCGCGCCCAGCAGACTGGCGATCTGCAATTCCTGGGCGATGGTGTCTGCCGTAACGTAGGCCGAGCCGTATTCCACAAACAGGTTGCGTTCTGCCGCCGCCGCACGCAGCTCTTTCAGGTAGGCCGGATCGTGACTGGTCAGATGTGTCAGGTCGATCTGGATGCCGTCAAAGCCGAGGTCATGCACATGCTCCATGTACTGAAACAGCGTCATGATCTGGCGAGGCTTGAAGTCATGTGACCCGAAAGCCATGCGGTAGCTGTAGCTGAACAGGCCCAGTTTCAGATTCTTAAACCCGCTCAAGTTCGCCCACCCTGACCGTTTCCTGCGCGCCCAGCCAGCGGGCGGTCAGTTTGGCCGGATTCAATTGCCGAGTCTGAATCAACCGCATTTCACCGGGCAGTAGGTCCAGCATGTTGTCGTCCCAGACGGTTTCCGGGGCCGATTCCAGCCAGATGCCCTTGGCGGGGCGCGTCACGCTCAGGCTCAGCGAATCTGGGCCGGTCACGTCCACCTTCAGGCCGGGATCGGGGAAGGTCAGGTATTTGAACGGCTCGGGCCAGCGCACCTCGCGGGCGATCACGTCCCCGCCGTAGCGCAGGGTGACGGCCACGATGGTGGAGGCGGCGTCGTGTTCGGCGGCGAAGTGGCCCAGTTCGGTTACTTCATTGGCCGCCAGCGTCACCTCGCGGGTTTCTGTCCCCAGTTCCTGACCGTCCAGCGCCAACGTGCGGAGTTCCAGGGTCACGGTCTGAACTTCCGCCGTGCCGTTGACGGCCCAGACCTCAGCCCCCTTCCCAGTCACAGTGACGCCGACACTGACAGGCTTCAGCGCCCGCTTGATGGCGTAATACGCGGGCTTGGGCTGGCCCGACGAGTCGATGATGGCCCAGCTCGTCACCGGCCAGCAGTCGTTAAGCTGCCACACCAATGCGCCGGACACCGCCCGCTTGCCCGCTCTGCCCCAGCGCCGCCGCCAGCCCCGGTAAGCACAGTCCAGCGCCTCGGTCTGCATCAGTTGCGAGGCGTACACGTAGCCCGGCAGATCGGCGGGAATGGGTACGGTGTCGCCGATGTAGACGTTCAGGCGGCGCGGTCCGTCGCCCGCCTTGTTGTGGTGTTCCAGCGTGCGGCTGGCGGGAAAGCGTTCCTCGGGGGGCACGACACTTTCCAGTAGCGCCAGTGACGGCAGCGACTGCATCCCGAACTCCGCGACGAAACGGCCCTCGTACCTGGGATAGTCCTGATATGGGGCCATCGCGCCGTGCCACACGTCCCAGGTGTGGCGGTCCCCGATCTCCTGATCGGTGGAATTCGGCCCACCGAAGGCGCTGCCCGGCCAGTACGGCGTGGCGGGATTCAGGCGGGCGCAGACTTCCGGCAGCAGCTCCTCGTAAGTACTCAGGGCGTCAAACTTGCTCTCGTCGCCGCCCGGCCCGTAGGCCCCCACCGAATGGGCGATCTGATAATCCTCGTTGTTGCCGCACCACAGGGCCAGAGAGGCGTGATGACACAGACGGCGCACGGCCACCGCTGCCTCCTCGCGGATGCTGGCCTGAAACTCGGCGTGGGCCGGGTACATGCCGCAGGCGAACATGAAATCCTGCCAGACCAGCAGGCCCAGCTCGTCGCAGACGTCGTAAAATACGTCGTTCTCGTAGATGCCGCCGCCCCACACGCGGATCATGACCATGTTCGCGTCCCTGGCCTGGGTCAGGCGGGTGCGGTAACGCTGGGGCGTGATGCGCGGCAGGAAGTTGTCGTCGGGAATCCAGTTTGCGCCGCCGCAGAAGATCGGCGTGCCGTTGATCTCAAAGAAGAAAGAGCTGCCGGGTTCGTCTGCCACGGGTTCCTGAATCAGTCGGATAGTCCTGACACCCACCCGAAGTTCCGAGGAAGTTCCATATTCCAGGCTGGCCCGCACGGTATATAGTGGCTGCTCGCCGTAGCCAGCGGGCCACCACAGGGCCGGGTTGTCCACGCTGAAGGTATGCGCCACAGTCTCGGCAGCGGGCAGGGTTTGGGACGCAACTACTGCGCCGTCCGGTCCCAGTAGCTCCAGCACGACATTTCCAGCAATCTTGCCCTTCACGTCCACGCTCACCGGAAATTCGGCGTGTTTCAGGTCTTCCGACAGTGATACGGGACAGACCAGTTCGTCCAGCCGGGCAGCGTAGACCTCCAGCCGCACGCCGCGCCACAGCCCCGCCGTCATCAGCACCGGACCCCAGTCCCAGCCGTAGTGGTACTGCGCTTTGCGGACATACAGGCGGCTGGAATCGCCGTTCCACAACTGGCGTTTGCCCAATTTGGCCTCGATTCCCTGACCGCGCAACAGAGCGGAGGAAAACAGGACGCGCAGTTCGTTGGACCCCTCGCGCAGCTTGCCCGCCACCGACACGCGGCGCGGCACAAACATATTCTCGCTTTCCAGAATCAGCTCACCGTTCATCCACACCTTTGCAAAGGTGTCCAGACCGTCAAAGCACAGATCGGCGCGTTGATCGTTCGCCACTGCTGGCGCGTCAAATTCCAATTGATAGAGCCAGTCGGTTTCGCCCACCCACTGCACATCCAGTTCGTTCAGGCCAACGTTGGGATCGGGAATGCGGCCCGTGGCCAGCAGATCCTGATGCACCGTGCCGGGAACGCTGGCGGCGGCCCAGTCGGAATCAGAGGCGAAATCGTCGCTCAGGGGATGCTGAGGTTTGCGGGCCTTGAAGTGCCAGCCGCTGTGCAGGGAGAGAGAATGGGTCATTTCAGTTCCTTGTGGGTTTCGCCCAGCATCACTTTCTTGCCGCGCCGCGCACTCTCCACCGCGCCGAAGACCATGCCCAGGCTCTTGATGTTGTCGGTGCAATCGGTTTCGGGGCGGCGGTTCTCGTCCAGGGCGGCGAACATCTCGTCCAGGCAGCCGAAATGACCCTCGGGGCCGGGGCCGCTATGCGACATTTCCGCCTCCACCCGCCGGAAGTCGCGCAGGAAGCCCTGCTGCCCGGCATCGGCCACCACCTCGGCATATGGGGCGTTGGTGCCGTCCCAGATCGCCGCGCCCGCGCTGCCCATCACGCGCCACTCGGCCTCCCAGGAGGTCGGCGCACCCTCGGCACACCACGAACCGTTGTAGCTGAAGACCTGTCCGCCCTCAAATTCAAAGATGCACACCGCCGCCGCGCCGCCCGCATACCACGACCCCGGCGGGTTGAATTCCTGGCAGTACACCGACACCGGATCGGCCCCCAGGATGAAGCGGGCCTGATCGAAGGTGTGAATGGCCATGTCCAGCAGCAGCGGGCTGTCCATCGCGTCGCGGAAGCCGCCGAAGTGTGCGCCGATGAAGAAGTTGGCGGTGGTGAATCCCGGCGTGCCGATGCTGCCGCGCACCAGATCACGGAAGGCGTGCATCTGCGGCAGGTAGCGGCGGTTCTGCATCACGGCGTAGGTGCGCCCGCTCTGCGCGGCAGCCGTGACCATGTGGCGGGCCTGCGCCATCCCGGCGGCCAGCGGTTTCTCGCCGAATACATTGCAGCCTGCCTTCAGGGCGGCCACCGTGACCGCCTCGTGCGCGTCGGGCACCGTCACGTCGAAGACCACGTTGGCCCCGCTGGCCCCGATGGCGGCTGACACGTCGTTGAAGATGGGAACGCCGCTCAGATGGTGTTTTTCCGCCAATGCCTGCGCGGTGGCCTCGTTCAGGTCCACCAGCGCCACCAGTTCGGCGTCTTCCCGCTGAAGCGCGTAGTCCACCCAGGTGTTCGCCATGTTGCCGCAGCCCACGAGTGCGATACGGAATTTTGGATCGGTGGCGGCGGTCATCCCATTTCCGTCACTTGGGGTTCGCTGATCACCGGATTGGGCACGAACGCGCCGCCCCGGCACTCCTTGAGGTAATTCAGCGCGTGGACCTGTCCGGTCATTTCCAGCTCGCCCCTGTAAACCGGATCGTGGAAGCCCTCGATGGCGATGTCGCCGCTGTACCCACTCTGGCGCAGGATGCTGATCACGTCGGTCCAGTTGGTGTCGCCGAAACCGGGAGTGCGGTGCCACACGTAAGGGTGGGGGCCGTGGATGCCGGACTCGCGGATCACGTCCCAGGCGATGGTGGCGTCCTTCAGTACCGGACAACTCGATTTCAATAGCGTCCTGAACAGCATTTTTGACATTTGAGCATTTGGTTGTCATCTGGGACGGCGAAAGGCGGCTTCTTGGAGTTATGAGACACGAAGAAGCCGCCCAAATCGACGCGATCAAGTTTGCCCAGCTCTTGAAAGAGCGCTTCCCCTTTTTGCGACGCGATACCTTGCAACGCGTCGAAGACGCCATGTGTTCGCTGATCGAGCAACGCTCTACCAATCAACAGCAGTGGTCCCAGGCCATGCCTGGGACCAGCTCCCCAGAAGCCAAGAAGAAGCGTCTGGGACGGTGTATACAGGACCCGAAATTGAACGACGATTTC
>NZ_JNIV01000042.1 GCF_000701405.1 Deinococcus marmoris DSM 12784 | reverse complement strand
CACCCCCAACACCTCGGCAGTGGAACGGCACAACGGGACGGCCCGGCGCATGAATCCACACCAGGTCCGCAGAAGCCTCGCGTTCGCAAGGCTTCCCCACGTCTGTCAGACGGTGAGCGATCTGGTCAACGGGGTCTACAACTTCTGTCGGGTGAACCGGAGCCTGCGAATCAAGTTGAATGAACCGGTGGGGCGTCGTCAATATGCGCAACGGACGCCAGCAATGGCCATCGGGATCACGGACACGGTGTGGAGCGTGCTGCGCCTGCTCGGCACCGTGGTCCTGCCGAACCCATGTCGGTCATGATTCCAGCCTCCTACCCCAACAACTACTGGGAGACCAATTTCCAACCCATGCAACCAGGGCTGGTCACCGCGCGCTACCGCCTGCAACCCTACGCCGGACCGTTTGACGAGACCCGCGCCCAGCGTTTTGGTCTGGACACCGAACACGCCGCGCCGCTGACCCAGCATTTCGGGGAACCGGGCGTGACGCCGCCCCCCTTGCCCCTCAGCGGAACGCTGCTGCATCTGCCGGACGCGCCAGTTCTGACCACGCAATTCAAGGCGACAGACGGAGGTGTGCTGCTCTCGCTGCTGAATGCCAGCGACGAGACGCAAACGGCCCGCGTCGCCTTCGCTTTGTTGAAGATCGGGGGGGCGTGGCGCTGCGATCTGTTCGGCATCAAACAGGAAGAATTGGCCGTGTTTGACGGGACTGTCTCGCTGGAACTCCTGCCGCGCCGCGTCGTCACCCTGCACCTTGAACTCATCCCGTCCGCCCAGGAGAACCTGCCTTGAACCTGCCCACCAATCCCATCGTCCCCGGTTTCTACGCCGATCCAGAAGCCCGTTTCTACGAAGGGAAATACTGGATCTACGCCACCTGCTCGGCCACCGACTACACCCGGCAGCTCAACATCGACGCCTTCAGTTCTGCCGATCTGATCCACTGGGAAAAGCACGAGGGTGTCATTGCGATGGCCGATTTCCCCTGGATCTGGCGGGCAGTCTGGGCACCCACCATTATTGAAAAGGGTGGGCGCTACTTCCTGGTGTTCGCCAGCAACGATATTCAGAAGGATGACGAGGTGGGCGGTCTGGAAATCGCCGTCTCGGATTCGCCCGCCGGGCCGTTTCGTGGGGTCGTGGGCCAACCGATGATTGACCGCTTCATCGGCGGCGCATAGCCCATTGACGCCCACCTGTTCAAAGACTACGACGGCACGGTTTACCTGTACTACGGAGGCTGGAAGCACTGCAATCTGGCCGTGATGAACGACGAGATGACCGGAATCGTCCCCGGCAGCCTGCGCGGCATCACGCCGGAAGGCTACTTTGAAGCGCCCTGCATGATCAAAAGGAACGGGCAGTATTTCCTGATGTGGTCACGCGGCGACTGGATAGACGGCACATACAGCGTGGCTTACGGCATCAGCGACAACCCATACGGCCCGTTCGAGTCTCGCGGCGTCGTGCTGAGTAGCCAGCCCCCGCTGGCGGAAGGTCCCGGCCACCACGGCTACCTGCATCTGCCCGAAACGGACGAATGGCTGATCGTCTATCACCGCCGCGTGATCGGCAACACCGATCCAGGGGCGCGGGTGCTGTGCATCGACCGTCTGGAATTTGACGGCGAGACTATCAAATCCATCGTGATGACCTGAAGGAGATGCATGACCTATTACGGCTTCAATTTTCAGTGGATGTACCACTGGGAGGAGGGCGCACAACCCCAGGAACCCGACGCGCAGGCGCTGGATTTCATGGCCCAGTACGGCTTCAACTTCGTGCGGATTCCCACCAATTACCAGTTCTGGACGCGGGATTTTGATTACCTGCACCCCGACGAGGCGGTGTTTGAATACCTGGACCGTTACCTCGCCGCCTGCCAGTCACGCGGCATTCACCTCAGCCTGAATTTGCACCGCGCCCCCGGCTACTGCATCAACGGGCAGGAGCTGGAACGCGACAATCTGTGGACCGATGCGGTGGCGCAGGACGGTTTCGTGTTCCTGTGGGAAACCTTCGCGCGGCGCTATGGGTGCGTGAGTGCCGATGACCTCAGCTTCGATCTGGTCAACGAACCGCCCGACATCGGCACGCGGGGGCTGACGCGCGATATTCACGCGGCGTTGATCACGCGGACGGTGGAGGCCATTCGCGCGGTTGACCCGGCGCGGCCTATCGTGATTGATGGCCTCAGCGGCGGCAACATCGCCATGCCGGAGCTGGCGCATTTGGGCGTCATGCAAAGTGGGCGGGCGTATCAGCCGTATGCAGTCAGCCACTGGGGAGCGCCGTGGTGGAACGGCTGGAACACCCCCGGCGCGGCCCCCGAATACCCCGGCACCGTCTACGAGGGGCAGACCTGGAACCGCGACACCCTGCACGAGTTTTATCAGCCCTGGCGCGACGTTCAGACCGGGGGAACATCCGTTCACATTGGCGAATTCGGCTGTTACATCTACACGCCGCAGCATGTGGCCCTGCGCTGGTTCAGGGACCTGTTCAGCCTGTTCAAGGAGTACGGCTGGGGCTACGCGCTGTGGGAGTTCGAGGGCGTGTTCGGCATCGTGAACCACGGGCGGCCCGGCGTGGTCTACGAGGAAATCGGCGGGTATCAGGTAGACCGGGCGCTGCTGGACCTGATGCTGGAGAGCCGCACTTGACCCGGATAGAGAAGCCCTATGCACTGGCGCTGGATATCGGCGGCGGCCACGTCACCGCCGCACGGGTGGACCTGCACAAACGCACCGTGCTTCCCGGCGAAGTCCACCGCACCGTCGACCCGAACGCCAGCGCGGACGCCCTGCTGAATGCCTGGGCCGCCGCTGCGCTGGAGGCGCTGGCCGGGGACGGGCATGGGCCGCCTGCCCGTATCGGCATCGCCGTTCCCAGCCCCTTTGACCACGCGGCTGGCGTGTCATGGATGACCCATAAATTCGTCGCCCTGCACGGCGTCGATGTGCGCGGCGGCTTGCAGGACTGCTGGGTGGGAACGGTACTGGACGGGGTGCCGCTCACCTTCGGCAACGACGCGGACCTGTTCACGCTGGGCGAGTGGTGGGGCGGCGCGGCGCGGGGAACCGGGCGGGTCATCGGTGTCACGCTGGGAACGGGCCTCGGCTCCGGCTTCGTGGCGGGTGGGCTGGTGATCACGTCTGGCCCAGATGTACCCCCGGACGGAGAACTGTGGAACGTCCCGTATGGGGGTGGAATTGCTGAAGATTTCGCGTCCGGTCAGGCCGTGAGGCGGGCCTACCAATCTTCCCGTCATGAGGACTACAGCGCCAGCGCCGCCGGAATTGCTGCCCTGGCCGACGCTGGAGACATGCGGGCCAGGGCGGCCTACGCGGAACTCGGTACGCATCTGGGCGGCATCCTGGCCCCCTGGGTGGCCCAATTTCGGCCCGACGCCGTGGTGTTCGGCGGGAATGTGGCGCGGGCCTGGAAACATTTTCAACCCACTCTGGAGGCCGCCCTGCCCGGCGTCTCCTGCCAGTTGACGACGCATTTTGAAGCCTCGGCGCTGCTGGGCGCGGCGGCGCTGGGCAATGGAAAGCTGCATAGTGAGGAACGGACATGAACACGGAACTGAAAGCGGGCCAGAAGATCGTCTTTATCGGAGACAGCGTCACCGACGCGGGGCGCACGGGCGGCGGGGGCGAGTACGGCGACGGCTACGTATCGCGGGTGCGTGAATTGCTGATGGCCCGCCACCCCGAGCGGCACCTGAGAGTGGTCAACCGGGGCGTCGGCGGCGACACGGTGCGGCATCTGGCGCAGCGCTGGGAGCGGGACGCGCTGGCCGAGCAGCCCGACTGGCTCAGCGTCAAGATTGGCGTGAACGACGTGTGGCGCATGTTCAGCGATCAACCCGCTGAGGCCGTGCCAGCCGACGAGTATGCCGCCACCCTGCGCGAGTTACTGGGCCGCGCCGCTGATGCTGGCAGCCGCTTGGTGCTGGTCACGCCCTTTCTGATTGAGCCGGACCGGGCCGATTCCATGCGCGTGATGGTGGAACGGTACGCGGCCATCGTGGCGCAACTGGCGGGCGAGTTCGGTGCGCCGCTGGTCAATTTGCAACCCGCCTTCGACGCGGCCTGCG
Source organism: Deinococcus marmoris DSM 12784 (assembly GCF_000701405.1). Taxonomy (GTDB): domain Bacteria; phylum Deinococcota; class Deinococci; order Deinococcales; family Deinococcaceae; genus Deinococcus; species Deinococcus marmoris. Next base: position 34,649 of record NZ_JNIV01000042.1, on the reverse strand, counting down.
AGGTCACGTCGCCGCAGATGTGGGCGCATGACCGCGTGCATCCAACGCCCGTGGGCCACACCCTGATCGCACTGGAATGGCTGCGGACCGTGGGAATTTCGCTGTAGCCAGACGGAACCCGGATCAACTTTGCCAGCAAACGCAAAGCCCCCTCCGAAATCTGGAGGGGGCTTTTGCTGCTGCGTTCTCTTGCGCTGGCGGTCAGTCGCCGGGGACGGGGGTGCCGCCCATCTGCGCGGGGGCGTCGGGTTTCAGGCGGCGGCGCTCGAATTGCCAGAACACCGTGGGCACCACGTAGAAGGTCAGTAGCGTGCTGGTCACCACGCCGCCCAGAATCACGATGCCCAGGCCCCGGCGGAATTCCGCGCCGTCGCCCTGGCCCAGGATCAGCGGAATACTGATCACCAGCACGGTCAGGGTGGTCATGATGATCGGGCGGAAACGCAGCTCGGCGGCCTCGATCAGCGCCTCACGTAGCGGCAGGCTGCGGGCGCGTTCGGTGACGAATTCCAGGTACAGGATGGAATTCTTGGTGGACAGGCCCAGCAGGATCACCATCCCCAGCACCGTGATCACGTCCAGATTCACGCCGAACAGGCCCAGGGTCCACAGCGCGCCGACGATGGCGATGGGCACCGGCAGCAGCAGGTAGATGGGGTAGCGGAACGAGTTGAACTGACTGCCCAGCACCAGATACGTCAGCAGGATTGAGCTGATCATGATGATCGGCCCGAAGAACACCAGATCGCCGGTCAGGCCCGCGTTGCCGAAGGCGCTGGCGTTGCCCAGGGTCACGCTGTCTTCAAGGAGGCCCGCGTCATCTACGCGTTTTTCCAGTTCGGCCTGATAGGCGAAGGGATTGGGACCACCCTGCACGAGGTTGAGGTCCAGCGTGGCGGTGTACGCCTTGTTCAGGCGGCTCAGGGTGGCCGGGGCCTGCGCCACCTGGAAGGTGCCCAGCCCGCTGAGGGGCAGATTGGCGTTCAGGGCGGGCGAATAGACCGTCTGCGACAGCAGGCTCTGCTCGTCGCGGATGAGTGCGGGGTCCAGCCGCACCACGATGTCCACACTACGGTCACCGTCGCGCACGCTGCCCGCCACCGAGCCGTCGTTGTAGGTCCGCAGGGCCTGGGCCACGTCGCTGGCGCTCAGGCCGGTGCCGGACAGGCGGCTGGCATCGGGCACAAAGGTTCGTTCCTGAGTGGTGGCGCTCAGGCTGCTCTTGATGGTGCGCAGGTTGGGGTCTTTCTGCAACAGGCGCACCACCTCGCGGTTGCGCTCCAGCAGCAGCGCCTGATTGGGGGCTGTCAGCGCCAGCGTGATGTCGGCGCTGCCGCCGGGTCCGGTCTGCTGGGAGGCCACGGTCAGCTCCGCGCCGGGGCGGTTTGCCACCAGCGGGGCCAGCAAGGTGCGGTACTCGGCACTCAGGAGGTCCAGCCCCCTGCGCTCCTCCTTGGGAATCAGGGTCAGGGTCAGGCTGGACGCGTTGGCGCTGTTGCCGCCCACCAGACTGCCGCTGCCCACGCTGGTCTGCACCAGCCGGACTTCCTCCCGCGCCAGCAGTTTTTCCTCGATCTGGCGGGTCAGGGCGTTGGTGGTGGCCAGATCGGTGCCCACTGGCAGATTCAGGTCCACGTTCAGGATGCCGCTGTCGGTCTGCGGCACGAAGGCGAAGCCCAGCTTGGGCGCGATCAGCACGACGCTGCCCATGAAGGCCAGGGCCACCACCATCACTATCCAGGGCCGCTTGAGCGCGCCGCCCAGACTGCGGGCGTAGGCGCGGGCCACGCCCATCACGCCCCGGATGGTGACGCCGTGCAGGGTGCCAGTCAGTGCTTCCAGGAAGGCGTACAGCACGGTCACGACGTACCGGATCAGGGTCCAGATCACCGGGGCCAGCAGCACAGCCAGAACCAGCGTGACGGGCAGTGGAAGGGCGGTGCGGGACAGCGCCAGTGCGCCAGCCGCGCCGCCCAGCGCCAGACCCAGCAGGCCGGGCAGGGTCCTGACACCTGTCAGGGCCTGCCGGAACATCTGGGGGAGCTGGGCAACGATGCCGGGCAGTTGCGCCCAGGAAACGGGTTTGGACTCGGCGGTGTAGGCCATACGGACGGTCAGGAACAACAGGCTTTCCAGCCACGACAGCGTGATCGCCGCCGCGATGCCCAGCCCGAACTGACTGAAGAACTGCCCCAGAATGCCGGGGAAAAAGCTCAGCGGAATCAGGACCGCCAGCAGTGAGAACGACGCGGCGGTCACGGCGGAGAAGACCTCGCTGGCCCCCAGCAGCACGCTGCGGACCTGACCGTAGCCCATGTCGCGGTAGCGCTGCACGTTCTCGGCCACCACGATGGAATCGTCCACCACGATGCCAATCGCCACGATGATCGCCAGCAGCGAGATGATGTTGAAGGTGAAACCCAGCAGCCCGAACAGCAGGGGCGCGGCGCTGATCGAGATCGGAATCGCCAGGATCACGGAAAAAACGGTGTTCAGGCGGCCCAGGAACAGCAGGCAGATCAGGCCCACGGCGGCCACCGCGATCAGGAATTCCTTGAAGGTGTCCGAAACGGTGGCGCGCGTCTCGCGGGTGGTGTCGCTGGCCAGCTTGAGGCTGTACCCGCCCGGCAGGGCCTGGGTCTTCATGGCGGCCAGCACGTTGTCGGTCACGGCCACCGAGTTGGTTCCCGAAGCTTTGCGCACCGAGAGCAGCACGGCGGGCTGCCCGTTGACCCGCGCGAACGAGGTGGCGGCGGCGCTGCCGTCGCGCACGCTGGCCACGTCCGCCACGCGCAGCCCGGTGGCCGGATCGACGATGATGCGCCCCACGTCGGCGGCGCTGCGCGGGGTGTTGCGGGTGCTGAATCCGGTGGTGTTGCCGCCCTGCGTCAGCGTTCCGGCAGGCAGGTCCAGCGCTGAGCCGCCGATGGCCCCGGTGACGCGCGCGGGCGTCAGGTTGTAGCTTTGCAGGCGGGCGGGGTCCAGCAGTACCTGGATCTTGCGCTCCGGGCCGCCCGACAATCTCACGTCGGCCACGCCCTCGACGCGTTCCAGGCGCGGCACCAGGGTGTCCTCGGCGTAGGAGGTCACGTCGTCGGGTCTGGCGCTGCCGCCCAGCAGGGCCAGCGACAGGATCGGGGTGGCGTTGGGATCGAACTTCTGGACCACCGGGGCGTCCGCGCCGCCCGGCAGCGCCCCCCGGATGGCGGCCACCGCCTGCGACACGCTGTTGGCGGCAGAATCGATGTCGGTGCTGTCGGCAAAGGTGATCACCACCGCCGACTGGTTGCTGACGGAAGTGGTGTTGATGTCCACCACCCCGGCCAGGGTGCTGACCGCGTCCTCGATGCGGCGGCTGACCTCGCGGTCCACCTGATCGGGATTCGCGCCGCCGTAGGACGTGCTGACCGCCAGGATCGGCACCTCGAAGTTGGGCAGCAGTTCCACGCCCAGCCGGAACACCGAGACCAGCCCCAGCAGCGCCACAAGCACGAAGATGCCGATGGAAAAGACATAGTTGCGGACGCTGAAGCGCACGAAGGGGTTGATCACCGGCTCCGGCGTCCCGTCGGGCAGCGTGCCGCGTGGGGCGTTCAGGTCTTCAGATTCATGGGTACTCACGGCGCGCTTCCTTCCGGCTGGGCCGGGTCTGTCTGCCCCGTATCAGTCTGGGCCGAATCCGTCTGTTGCTTGCCCGTACCCACAGCAATCGCCGCGCCGTCCTGAATGCTGCCGGGCAGTGGGTTGATCACCGACTGGCCGGGGTCCACGCCCGAAACGGCCAGTTGGCCGCCGGACTCAGCGATCACCGTGACCACCCGGCGCTCGGCCTTGCCCTCCACCGCCACGTACACGGCGTTCTCGCCGCCGTCCACCTGTACGGCGCTGCTGGGAATCAGCACGCCGCTGCCCAGATCAGCGCGGTAGCGCACCTGGGCCGCCGCGCCCACTGGCAGTTTCTCGCCGCCCTGCACGCGGGCAGTGATGGGTACCAGCCGGTCCGCGCCCGCAATGCCGGGACTGCCCTGCACGGTCGCCACGTAATTGACGCCGCCGTAGCCCAGATTCAACCGGGTGCCGTCCGTGAGTGCGAAGGCGTCGCTGCTGGGAATGTTGAACTTGGCGCGGATGCTGCCAGGGTCCACCAGCCGGAAAACGGCGCTGCCCTGCGCGGCAAATTCGCCCACTTTGGCGCTGATGCTGGCCACCGTACCGGCGAAGGGTGCCCTGACATTGGTGCGGGCCAAATTTTCCTCGGCCTGCCTGACGCCCGCCTGCGCGGTCTCCAGGGCCACCTGTTGCAGGGGCACGCTGCCCTGTACGCTGCGCCCGTTCTGATCCAGGTTGTTTCTGGCCGAGGACAGCCCCGACTGCGCCTGCGCCAGCATGGCGCGCGCCGCCTGAAGGTCCGCCAGACTGATGCCGCCCAGCCCGTACAACGTCTCGGCGCTCTGTGCGTTCTGCCGCGCCTGGGCCAGCGTCGCTTCGGCGGACGCTACGGCAGAGGTCAGAGACGCCCCCGCGTTGGCGGTTGTGTTCTGGGTCTGCTGCAAGTTGATCTGGGCCTGCTGGACCTGTAACCGCGCATTTTCCAGCGCCTGCCGTTGCTGCGTGTCGTCGAGTTGCACCACCACCGCGCCCGCGCCCACCTGCTCACCCTCGTCGGCCAGCAGGCGCGTGACGGTGCCGCCGCTCTGGGTGGCCACCTGGGAATCCTTCTGCGCCGTGATAATGGCGCTGGAACTGCGCTGCACCCTCAGTGTGCCCTGATTGGCCGTGACCACCTGTACGTTCAGAACGGTGGTCTTGGCCGGGGCGGTGTTCAGATCGTTGCCCTCGGGCTTGGCGTCACCAGGCGGCGTGCAGCCCACCAGCAGGGCCGTCAGGGCCAGCAGGGGGAGCGAACGTTTGATGTTGCCGGTCCAGTTCATTTGACCAGTCCAGTTCATTTTGCCAGTCCGGTCACGTCCACGCCGGAGACCGCCCCCAGCGCTGCCAGCGCCCGCCACAGCCCGCCCTGCGCCTGCGTCACGGCGAAGTCGGACTGGGCGGCCTGGACCTCGGCCTGCTGCACTTCCACGGCGGCGGCGGTCCCGGCCTTCAGGCGGGCGCGGGCCTGGCTGAGGGTGGTCTGGGCGTTGGTGCGCTGCTGGCGGGCAATGTCCACGCCTTCCTGGGCATTCTGCACGGCGCGGTAGGCGTCGCGTACCCCGGTCCCGGCGGCCTTCACGGCGTCGTCCAGACCCCGCTGTGCGTTGGCCTGGGCGGTGCGGGCGTCTTCCAGCGTACGCGCGGGCGTGTAGTCGTTGTCCGCCAGCCTGACCTGCAAGGCCGCGAGGCTCAGGCCGTTGGCCGCCTGACTCAGCGACGGCAGGCGTTTGTCCAGTCCGGCCTGCAACGTGGCGAGGCTGGCGTCCAGCCTGGGCGGTGCGGGTGGATCAGTCAGCGTCAGCGCCGTCCCGGTGGGTAGCCCCAGCGAGCGGGCCAGTTGCGATTTCAGCACTGGAAGCTGCGCCTGTGCGTCTGCCAGTTCCTGGGTGTCGCTGTTCAGGCTGGTCTGGGCGCGGTTCACGTCCAGTTGCGTCGCCACTCTGGCGGCCAGCCGTGCCTGCGCGATTTGCAGGTTGCGTCTGTCCAGTGCCACCTGGGCGCTGTTCAGGTCGATGCGCCCACCCGCCTCGTAGGCGGCCAGATACTGCCCGATCACGGTCTGTGCGACATTCAGTTTGGTCCCCGCCAGCGTGACCCCCGCCGCCGCGTTGTCCTGCTCGGCCTGCGTCAGCGTGGTGATGATGCTGGTGGGGTCCGCCCGCACTGCCCGCAGGTTGGCCTGCGCCTTTTGCAGGTTGGCGCGGGCTGTTGTCACGTCCGGCCCACTGGCAATGGCGCGCGACACGGCGCTGGAAAGGGTCAGCTTCGCGGCGTCCTGCGCAGCGGCGTGGCCGGATGTGGTGGTCAGCCCGAGGGCCAGCAGGACGGTTAGGATGCGGGTGGTGGGGGTGGTCATGGTTGGCCTCCGGGGGCAGGAATTGGTTCGGGGGTGGTGGGCGTGGTTTGGACATTTGGCGGCGGCGTGGGCGGCGTGGGTGATGGCGGTGGAGGCGTCGGAGTGGGGGAGGGCGCAGCAGGCAGGGCTGGAATCTGGCCCAGCAACACTGGATCAAGCTCGCCCGTGGCCTGGAGCAGTTGCAGCGCAGCCAGTTCCACCGCCGCCGCCTGAGCGTCCACGGCATTCTGTGCCTGCGTTACACCCAATGCGGCCTGATCGGCGTCCAGCGCGGTGGCCAGTCCGGCATCCACGCGGGCGCGGGCGCTGGCAAACGCGGTCTGGGCGCGGGTCAGGGCGGTTCTCAGACTGACCAGCCCTCCCACCTCATCCTGATAGCCCGACAGGCGGGTGCGGACATCCAGGTCCACGCCCTGGCGCGCGGTACTCAGGCCCAGTTGCGCCTGCTGCACGCCCTGGGCGGCCTGCGCCAGTTCCCCGGCTGCCGCGCCGCCCAGCAGGGTGTAGGTGCCGCTCAGCGACAGCGCCACCCCGCTGGGAATGTCACCCGTGTCCTTCAGCGGAAGGCTGACCTGTACGCCCAGCATGCCGGTTCTGGAATTCAGGCTGCCGCTGACGGTGCGGCCCGCGTTGCCCTTGGCGTCGCTGAGCTGCCCGGCGCGTACGCCAGCGGTCAGGTCTGGCAGGCGGGCATTGCGCTGCGCGGCTGCCAGGGCGGCCTGCGCGTCGGCCAGCGAGACCTCGGCCCTGGCAATCTCGGGCCGGGCGCTCAGGGCGCGGGACAGCAGGGTGTTCAGATCGCCGGAGGGGGTCAGATTGGGGAGGCTGCCGAAACCGCTCAGATCGCCCGGCAGCGCCAGGGGCCGTCCCAGCACGCGGGTCAGTTGCGCCGCCGCCAGATTCACGCCGCGCGCGGCCTTCTCCCGCGCCGCCTGGGCCGATTCCAGCGCCGATTGCCGCTCCAGCACGGCCTCTGCCGTGATCAGGTTCTGGGCGCGTTGCTCGTCGGCCACCGCCCGCAGGCGAATGCTCAGGGCCAGTTGCGCGTCGGTCAGGGTCACTCCGGTCACGGCGCTGCGCGCACCGGCAAACGCCTGCACGGCCTGGATGGTCAGCGTGGCGCGGCTGTTGCGCAGGTCCACCGCCGCCGCCGCCAGCGCGCGTTCGGCGCTGCGGACCGCCTCGCGCGCCGGGGACCACGGCAGCACGTTCAGCGAGGCCCCGATGTTCAGCGTGGCGCTGCCCTGCCACTCGCCCGTGGCCCAGGGCACTTTCGTCAGATTGCTGTCGGCCCCCACATTCAGGCTCAGGCCCGCGCGGGTGCGGGCGCTGTCCAGGGCAAGCTGCGCGGCGCGGTAGGTCAGGTCCGCCGACTGCCAGCCCGGAGACCCGCGCAGCAGCGCCAGCACGTCGCTGAGCGTGAACGGCGTGGTCTGCACCTGAACCGGAGAGGCGGAGGTCTGTTGCAGCGGGGGCGGCGCGGTCTGTGCGTGGCCTGCGCTCAGCAGTCCCAGACTCAGAAACGTCGAGAGGAGCAGCGCGGGAAAACGTCGTGTCATGGAATGAACCTCGAAAAGAAGAGTGCGGGGAAGATCGGAACGGGCGGGTGAGGTTCGCTCATGCGGGGTTTCTAGAGTGGCCACTCACTTTCGGGAAAGATGCTACACCCTCACCCTCGCCTCGGGCCACCCTCCAAAGGTGGAGGCAGGCCAGACCAGAGGCCGACGCGCGGGGTCGTCATGGCGCAAGCCCCGGCCACAGCAGGTCCAGCAGGCCACGCACAAAACGTCCGGCGTCCATCGGCTCGCGCCCGGTCTGGAGCATCATCAGTTCCTGGTGGATATAGGTGGTCAGCGCGCCCATGATCGCCAGCGCCGTGACCTCGGCGTCCAGCGGGCGCATCCGGCCCAGGCTCAGCTCGGCGCGCAGGTACCCGGCGATGGTTTCGGCGTCCCGGCGCACCGGATTCCCCAGCCGCTCCAGAATGCGGTTGTGTTCCGGGTCATGCCCGCGTGAAAGCACGGTCATCAGGGTGGGAATGATGGCGGCAGCTTCCTTCAGGAATTCCATGAAGGCCCATTCCAGGTTGCGCCGGACCTCGCCGTGACCCAGCCGTTCCATCAACTCCGCACGCCACTGCGCGTTGTCGTGCAGGCCTACTGCCGCTTCAAACAGGTCTTCCTTGCTGGCGTAGCGTTTGAACAGCGTGCCCTCCGAGATTCCGGCGCGGCGGGCAATCTCGGCGGTGGTGGCGGCAAAACCCTGTTCCAGAAAAACTTCACGGGCTGCCTCCACGATCTGCTCGTCGGTAATGGTGCGGGGACGGGCCATAAGTGAGGTTCTACTGCATTAACTCCGGGGCGCACCGTGAAAGGGATTACGCAAGGGCGCAGGGCTTGACATTCCAGATGAATTGGCACATTGTATAGGAACGCGATATAGGAATCCAACATAAGGGAGGCCCAAGTATGTCCACCGCACCACCCACCCCGCCCGACGCCAATCTGCTGCGCGGTCACCTCGATCTGATCCTGCTGAGCATCATCCAGGGGCCACCCAAATATGGCCTGGAGATCAGCAAGCTGGCCCAGACCGCCACCGACGGCTACTTTGACCTGAAGGTGGGCAGTCTGTACCCGGCGCTGCACCGCCTAGAGAAGGCGGGCTTTGTCCGCAGTGAATTTACCAGCGGCCCACGCAGCGGCAATCAGGTCAAGGCGTACACCCTGACCGAGAGCGGCGGACGTGAGCTATCCGTCCGCCGCGCCGAATTCCAGACCTTCACGCAGCAACTGGGCAAGCTGTGGACCCTGACCGGAGGCATGACATGAAACAGACGGAACAGTACGTCAGGCAGGCCACGCGCGGGCTGTGGGGCAAGGCGCGGCGTGAGTTGAAGACGGAGCTGGAAGGCCACATTGCCGAGCGCTGCCAGGAATTCCGGCTGGCGGGCTTGAATGCAGAGGAAGCCGAACGCCAGACCCTGCGTGAACTGGGCGCACCCGCGCAGGTTAGCGGCGGAATGCTGGACGTGCATGCCTTTCCCGCGCTGGGCAAGGCGGGCGTGCTGAGTGCGCTGCTGGCCACCGCCGTCTTCTCCGCACTGCCGCAGGGGCTGGCGCAGGTGCAGAGCATTTACGGAAGTTTCCCAAACACGGGGCCAGCCAGCTACCTGGATTTCGAGCAATTGAAAGCTGCCATTGAGAAGGCAGGTGGTCAGGTCAACGGGTCAGCCAGCAACGCCAGCATTGCCCTCCCCGGCGCGGTGGGGGGCATGAACGGCCTGAGCGAGTCGGACTGGCCGGGTGTCTCGGTGACCCAGAACGGTAAGACCTACTATCAGACCGACGCGCTCCTCTATAGCCTGCTGAGCAGCAAACTGGACGTGCGAATCAGCGGCTGGGCCAACCCGGTCGTGAATGCTGACGGCGCGAAAATTGCCATTGAAACCAGCGACTGGCAGACCATCAACTGGCTCTATGCCAGTACCCTCAAAATGTCCTTTTCAATGCCCAGGGATGATCTCATCAACACCCCTTACGCCCTGATCGAACCACAGAGTTTAACAGGACGACTCAATTTCAAGGGTGCATTTCAGAAGGCTGCGGTTTACGCGCTGGTCATCCCCAAACTGGTGAACTGGACGGGAATGGACGCGAAGGGCAAGTCTGTGGGCGGCTTTCTCAATCTGCTGAATACCACTGCCCAGGCTCAGGCGGGAAGTGTTCAATTTCATGTGCCCCCGGACTTCAAAGACTACAAACTGTATTCCAACCCCAGCGAGTTTCAGAAGGCCCTTGAGCCGTACCAGCAATTGGTGACCGCCCCTGTGGCCCAGTGGAACGCCCAGCACCCCGCCCCTGTCCTCCTGCTCAAGCTCAGCGGACACTTCGGGCCGGATGCCTACACCGTTGTTTCGCCCGCGTCGGTGAAAAAGCAACCCTGAACGGGTCAGTTCATCCTCACACCTGCAAATCCAGCCGCCTGATCTCTGATCCGGCAAAACGCTCGATCCCCAGCGGCGAGACATCTATAAAGGGTGTCTCGCCTGCCGCGATCTGCGCCATCACGCGGCCCGTGGCGGCGGCCTGCATCACGCCATGCCCAGAAAAACCGCAGGCGTTGAGCCAGCCGTCCACGTCCGGCATCCGGCCCACCACCGGAAAGCCGTCTGGCGTGAGTTCGTAGTAGCCCCACCAACTGGCTTTGCGGTCCAGCGAGGCCGTTTCCAGCCACGGCCAGCGCTCCAGCGCCAGCGTCAGTGTGGGTTCCAGCCAGTCCCAGTTCAGGCCCTCCTTCCAGCCCGTGTCGCTGGGGTCCGCCCGTCCGAAGATCAGGCGTTCGCCCTCCGAGCGCAGGTAGACGCCGCTGGTCAGATCAAAGGTCATCGGCACGGGGCGGGGCAAATCCAGCGGGCCGGTGCAAAAGACCATGCGGCGGGCGGGCTGAACAGGAATCTCCAGTCCAGCCAGTCGCCCCACCTCGCCAGACCATGCCCCGGCAGCGTTCAGGAGTTGCGGGGCCTCGTAGGAACCACCGGGCGTTTCTACCTGCCAGACCTCACCTTTTTTCTCAATTCCCGTGACGGGCGTGTCCAGCACCACCCGCGCCCCGGCCTCGCGCGCCAGCCGCACGTATTCGTGGTTGAGGCTGTGGGCGTCCACCTTGCCGTCTGTGGGGCAGAAGCTGCATCCGCCCAGGCCAGCGGTGTCAAAAGTGGCGTATTGCTGGGCCTCGTCGGGGGTCAGGGCCTCAGAGGGAATGCCCAGACTCTTTTGCAGGGCCACCGCCTCCCGGTGTTCGGCCCAGCCCGCCTCCGGGATCAGCATCAGGTAGCCCTCGGCGCGGTAACCCGACTGCGGCATGGCGGCGTATTCGGCGATGCTTTCGCGCGACAGCAGGATGTTGGTTTCGTTGTGAAACTGCGCCCGCACGCCCGCCACGCTGCGCCCTGTGGAGCCGCTGGCGGGACGGTCCTTGTCCAGCATCACAACTTTCAGACCACGCTGGGCCAGCCGGTACGCACTCGCCGCGCCGATAATTCCAGCACCGATCACGATGATGTCTGCCGTCTGGTTCACTTCAGATCAGCTTCAACGACGGGGAATCCCTCTACCGGATAGGTGTCCACGTTTGCCGAGCGCTGCTGCACCAGCACGCCGCCGTCCACGCTGATGAACTGCCCGGTGATGTACGAGGCGTCGTCGGAGGCCAGGAACAGCGCCGCCCCGGTCATGTCCTCGGCCACGCCGTAGCGTCCCAGTGGCACAGTCTTTTCACGCTCGCGCAATTCGGATTCGGTCAGGCCGTAGGTGTTGATGAAGCCCGGCACCACGCCGCAGACGCGAATGCCGTAGGGCGCAAGGTCAAGGGCCATAGAGCGGGTCATGGCCTCAATGCCGCCTTTGGTGGCGTCGTAGGCCACGTTGCCCCGGTGGGCGCGGGTTCCACCGCCGGAGGAGGTGGTCAGGATCACGCCCTTGCGCCGCCGCGCCATGATGCCCGCTGCGCGGTGAGAGCAGAGAAACACGCTCTTGAGATTGACCTTCTGAATGCGGTCCCACCACGCCTCGTCCGCCTCCAGAAAGTGACGGGTGGTGTCAATCAGGGCGGCGTTGTTGTACAGCACGTCCACGTACCCCAGTTCAGCTTCCACCTTGCCAAACATGGCGTCCACCTGCGCGGCGTCGGATACGTCGGCGTGAATAGCCAGAGCAGAGCCGCCCGCCGCCGTGATCTCGTCCACCACCGATTGCACCATGTCCGGCTTGATGTCGTTGACGGCGACATTTGCGCCCTCGGAGGCAAAGCGCAGGGCCACCGCCCGCCCGATGCCGCCGCCCGCACCTGTGATGAGAATGGTTTTGCCAGTAAAACGTTGGGGATGGGTCATATTTTTTCTCCTATGGGTACTGCTGTGGCGGGGGGTTGGGCGTCCAGAAACCAGCGCTGCGCCCAGACTTCAGGTGTGCCCGTAGTATCTGGTTTTAAAGATACGAGTTGACCGGGACGCAACTGCGCTGCCAGCGGTAAATCCTGCGGGTGGACAATGGCGGGCTTGTGGTAGCCGCCAATGCGCCCCCGGTCTGCCAGCAGGATGATCGGCTCCCCGGCAGGCGTGACCTGTACGGCACCGGGCGGGGTGGCCTCACTGGTGACCTGACCGCCCGGCACCTGTGGCCCGCCCAGGCGCAGGCCCATGCGGTCCGATCCAGCCACGCGGAAGGGGGCGCGGCCCAGCGCGTTCAATGCTTCCAGCGAGGCTTGCGGGCCGGGCAGCAGACGAAGGGTGATGTGTTCAGGCAGGCTGAGCGGCAGGTTGGCGAAACCGGGGCGGGCATCTTGCGATTCCGCCAGTCCCAGCACATCTCCCGCCCTGAGCGGTCTTCCCACCCGGCCAATCAGGTCAGTGCTGCAACTGCCCAGAAACGGCGCACCTTCAAAGCCGCCCGCTACGGCCAGATACGCTCGTGCGCCCAACTGGTTGGAGGAAAAGCGTAGCGTTTCACCCTTCCGCAGTCGGAAACTCCGCTGCATCGGCTGGCCTTCGGGGCGCATCCCGAATCCGGCCACGCCCACCACGAGGTCACGCAGAGCGGTCAGCACGGGGCCTTTGAGGGTCAGTTCTAGCAACGGCGCGTCCGGCGCGTTGCCCACCAGACCGTTGGCAAAGTGGGCCGAGCGGGTGTCCAGCGGTCCACTGCGGGCCAGCCCGACCTGCGCCTGTCTCAGACGCCCACCGTCCATCAGCAGGTCCAGCAGGCCGGGTTTCTCTACACGCAGAGCAGGCCAGCGCGGTTCGGCAGGCCACGTCCCGCGCACGTTGGGCAGGGGCGGCGTTTCGCCTTCCGAGGGGTGAAATCGCACCCGGTCTCCCGGCGCAATCAGGAAAGGTTCAACACGATTCGGGTCATAAATTGTGTCCAGCGCTGTTCCCAGCAGGTTCCAACCCCCCGGCGACGGCAGCGGGTACACGCAGGTCTGGGCATTGGCGATGGCGACGGCATTAGACGGGACGTTGGCGCGTGGGGTAGAGCGGCGCGGCAGCCTTAGAACTTCGGGAACTTCACCCAGGAAGGGGAAGCCGGGGGTGAAACCCACCGCGTAGACGTGGTAGTCGGAACCCGAATGCAGGCGGACCACTTCCGCTTCGCTCAGGCCGGTGCGTTCCGCGACATCGGGCAAGTCGGGGCCGTCATAGCGGACGGGGAGTTCAATCAGGCGACCCGCAGCTTCCGCCTTATCATCGAAACTTCGCAGATGCCGCGTCACCCATTCGCGCACCACTGCGCCCGTAACCCTCGCCCCGTCGTACTCCACGAACAGGTTGACGTAACCGGGGCCGAGATCGGTGACGCCCGGCAGCCAGTCCGCCCTCAGCGCCCGGTGGAAGGCGTGCAGGCGGGCGTTCTGGCGCAAATCCAACTCCTGCGAGAACTGGATGTAAAAGCCGGTGGCGTGGGCGGGTCGCTGCATTCAGGGCAGCCCAGCGAAGGAGCGTACGGCCACGCCCGCTTTCTCCAGAGCCTCACGCACCGCCTGAGCGATTTGAACAGCATTGGGGTTGTCGCCGTGGATGCACAAGCTGTCTACTTCAAACTCAAAAAAACCCCCGTCTATCGCCTCAACGCGGCCCTGCGTGACCATCATCACCGCGCGGCGAGCGGCCTCGGCGGGGTCATGGATGCTGGAGCCGGGCATGGAGCGCGGGGCCAGCCGTCCATCCTGTAAATAGGCGCGTTCGGGAAAGGTTTCCAGCACCACCGGAACGCCCAGCCGGCGGGCCTCTGTTTCCAGCAGTGTGGCGGGCAGGACCATCAGTGGCAAATCCGGGTCAAAATCGCGGGTGGCCTGAGCAATCGCCGCCGCCGTCGGCGCGTGCGTCCAGGCGCGGGTAGAGAGTGCGCCGTGGGCCTTGACGTGTTGCAATGGTATTCCGGCAGCCTTGGCCATCCCCGCCAGCGCCGAGATCTGGTACAACGTGTCGGCATAGACCTGATCGGGGGCGGCCTCCATGATGCGCCGCCCGAAGCCCGGCAGATCGGGATAGCTGGGATGTGCGCCGATGCCCAGGCCGTGCTTCTGGGCAAGTGCCACCGTTTCCTGCATGGTCAGCGGATCGCCTGCGTGAAAGCCACAGGCGACGTTCACGCTGCTGAGCAGGGGAAACAGGTTGGCGTCGTCGCCCAGCGTCCAGGCCCCGTAGGACTCGCCCGCGTCGGCGTTCAGGTCAATGGAGGTGCGGGTCATGCGGTCAGGCTAGCGGAAAAGTTCAGGGGGTGGCGCTTTTACGCCAATTCCCCCACGCGCACCTTCTCCAGCGCGGCCAGCACGTCCTTGACCAGATCGTCCGGGTCTTCGATACCCACGCTCATGCGGATCAGGCCCGGCGTGACGCCCTGGCGCAGCAGGGTTTCCTCGCCCAGCAGCGCATGGGTGGTGCTGGCGGGGTGGCAGGTCAGGCTCTCCACGTCGCCCAGGCTGACGGCCTGCGTGAACAGCTTCAGGCTGTTCAGAAACGTCATGGCGGTTTGCATGTTGCCCAGATCAATGCTGACCAGTCCGCCGAAAGCACGCATCTGTCGCGCGGCAACCTCGTGGCTGGGGTGGTCTTTGAGACCGGGGTAATACAGCGCCTCAATCGCCGGGTGGCCCTGCAAGGCGTCCGCTAGTGCCGACGCTCCGGCACAGTGGGCCTCCATCCGCAGGGGCAGGGTCTTCATGCCGCGCAGGAACAGGTAGCCCTCGAATGGCCCCAGCGACGCGCCGATGTGTCTTAAACCGACTCCACGCAACTCGGCCAGCAGGTCTGCCGGACCCGCCACTACACCGCCGATGGCGTCGCCATGCCCGCCCAGGTACTTGGTGGCGCTGTGCATCACCAGATCAAAGCCGTGTTCAATGGGCCGCGTCAGGTACGGCGTGCTGAAGGTGCTGTCGGCCACCGTCAGTGCCCCCACGGTTTTCGCAGCCCGTGCCACCCGCGCCAGATCCAGGATGCCCAGACGCGGGTTGGTAGGCGTTTCCAGCCAGACCATCCGGGTCTTGGGGGTCAATTTGCTTTCCAGATCGGCCTCGTCGTGCGCCTCGTGGACGGTCACGCCGAATTTGCCCGCCACTTCCAGCAAGAAGCCTTCCGTACCGCCGTAAAGGGGAGCCAGAAAGACGACTTCATCCCCTGGCTTGAGCAGTGTCATGGCGATGGCCGACACTGCTCCCATCCCGCTGGCGAAGGCCACGGCGTCCTGCGCCCCCTCCAGATCGGCCAGTTTTTCCTCAAAAGCGCGGACGGTAGGGTTGGTCACGCGCGAGTAGAAGTAGCCGCTTTCCTCGCCCGCGAACAGGCGCTGACCGCGCTCGGCACTGCCGTAGGCGAAGGTGCTGGTGGCGTAGATCGGCGTGGCGTGCGCGCCCGTGGCCGGGTCAATCCCCTGCCCCGCGTGAACGGCGCGCGTGCGAAAGCCGCGTGAATCTGAGTTGGACATACTGTCATCTTAGGCCAAGTCACCTAACGGGCGTTCGTTAGGGATGGACGGATGCGGACTGCGGCTAAGCTGTGCCCATGCTGCCCACCCTGGCCGAGTTGCTGACCCTCCCGGCTTTCGCGGGTGCAGAGGTCAGGAGCGGTCACGCCCGACAGGGGCAACCGATCACCTGGGTCCACGTCTCCGAGATCAGTGACGCGGCCCGCTTTCTCAGCGGCGGGGAACTGCTGCTCAGCACGGGGACACCGCTGATCGGGGAGGATGCTGCGGTTTACATCCGCTCGCTGGCCGCTGGCGGGGCGCACGGGCTGGCATTGGAGTTGGTGCGCGAGGTGCGTGAACTCCCACTGGCAGTGCTGGAGGCGGCCCATGAGACCGACTTTCCGCTGATCGTCTTCCGGCAGGAGGTCAACTTTGCGGAACTGACCCGCGCCGCCCATGCCCGGATTCTCAGGCCGCCCGCCGCCACTTCCCCGCCCTCGCTGGCCCCATTGACCGACGCCCTGAACGAGACGGGCCGCGCCGCCGATTTTGTGGCCTCGCATCTGGGCGCAATTCTGGCACTGCCACCGCGCCCGCGCCTGACCCTGATGGATACGCTGAGCGCGCTGCTGGCGTGCAATTTCAACGTGGCCGAATCCGCCCGTAGTCTGGGTGTGCGCCGTCAGACGGTGTATTACCGACTGGAACAGTTGCGGGCCATGCTGGGCGATCTGGACGATCCCCGGCGGCAACTGGGGCTGCTGCTGGCGCTGGAGCTGCGCAGCGTTCAGTAGTCCATTTGTGCGGCAGGAGTAGGCCAGTTTGCCAGTGGTTGCGGCGACACAGCCCCTTTACACTTCATAGCAGAAGTCATTGAGGAGAACCACCATGCCCAAACTCAACCAGATCATCGCTGTCGAAAAATCCGTCAAGAGCCGTTCGTTTCAGGAATTGACCGAGGCCCATCACGACCTGCAAAAGTCCGCGCTGCTGGCCGGAATCTCGCGCACCTACCGGCCCAAGGACGAGGAGGGCGAGGCGTTGCCGCCCGAATCGACCCGCGTGCAGGTCAAGGCCGAAGATATCGTGAAGCGCACCGCCCAGATCATGGCCAATCTGTTCGATGTGACCGCCACCAAGGACTGGGCCAACTGCGAGGCCAAGGCCGATGTGGTGGTGGGAGAGCGCGTGCTGCTGCGGGGCGCTCCGGTGAGCTACCTGCTGTTTCTGGAAAAGCAGCTCGTCGATCTGTATACCTTTGTCCGCAAGCTACCCGTGCTGGACGCCTCCGAGAGCTGGCAGTTCGATCCGTCCGCCGACGCCTATGCCACCGAACCCGTGCAGACGGTCCGCACCAAGAAGATTCCGCGCAACCACGTCAAGGCCGAGGCCACCGACAAACACCCCGCGCAGGTGGAGGTGTACTACGAGGACGTGTCGGTGGGCTACTGGCGCACGCTGAAGTTTTCCGGCGCACTGCCCGCCGCCCGCGTCAACGAGTTGCTGGACCGGGTGCAGAAGCTCCAGCAGGCCGTGAAATTTGCCCGTGAGGAAGCCAACGCGCTGGAAGTCATCGGTCAGAAAGTGGGCGAAAAGGTCTTCGCTTATCTGCTGGAGTAACCGCACAACGCTACCGATTGCCCCGCCGCCGTGCGGGGTTTTTTGTGGCCTGCCCAGCCCCAGTGATGTAGGCCAACTGGCCGATGGCGTTCTGCGGCGCGGTGCGCTTACACTGTCAGACGGAGTACCAAGCTGAACTTCAGCTTCAGACTTAGAGAGGGCAGTTCCACACTAAAGGAACGCCGCCGTTCAGTACAGGTTCGAGTCCTGTTCCCGCCACCACGGCGGGGTAGCCCAACGGCAGAGGCGCGGCACCCTCGAAACACAAACTCAGATTCTCGCTCCAGCCTGAGTATTCGCCGCCGAACGTCCAATCAAACGCTCTCAGTCGATAAAAACCAGGGTCAGAAGTTCGATTCTTCTTCGCTCCTCCAGTACGGGGCGGTAGCTCAGCAGGCAGAGCATGGTTTATTCAAAATGAACTGAGGACTTAAACGTGTGGACGTGCCCAATGGGCGGCACCTCTGGAACCCGGAGTCGGGACAAGACTTCGGGTTCATTCTGTTGTGTCTGGACACTGTGATTTTTGGACACCCTGTCTCTTGAGTCGGGTACGGCGAAAGGAGGACAATAGCCCCAGCATCCCGCTCCACAACTCTTGCCCGGAGGTTCGTCCATGACCAGCACCGAAGAGCGCCCATCCGTCTCTGAATCCGTCGCCTCGGCCCACGACATCGCGCAGCAGAACCGCGAGTACACCATGTTCTCGTGGTCTGTTCAGGGCGGGCCGCTGCCGCCCGTGATGACCGGGGGCAAGGGCAGTCACTTTTTTGACGGCGACGGCAATTCCTGGCTCGATTTTTCCAGCCAACTGATCAACCTGAACATCGGCCACCAGCACCCACGGATGTTGGAGGCCATCAAGAAACAGGTGGATACCATGTGCTTCGCCGGGCCGTCGTTTGCCACCGAGCCGCGCGGCAAGCTGGGGCAGAAACTGGCCGAGGTCACCGGGCTGGCCAAGACCTTCTTCACGCTGGGCGGCAGCGAGGCCAACGAGAACGCGATCAAGATCGCCCGGCTGGTCACGGGCCGCGACAAGATCATCACCCGTTACCGCAGTTACCACGGCGCGACGATGGGCAGCATGACTGCCTCCGGTGATCCGCGCCGCTGGCCAGTAGAGCCGGGCGTACCGGGCGTGGTGCGCGCCTTTGATCCTTACTGCTACCGCTGTCCCTTCGGCAAGACGCCGGATTCGTGTGGCCGCGAATGCGTGTCGCACATTGACGAAATCATTCAGATGGAAGGGCCGGATAGTATCGCCGCGATTCTGGTGGAGGGCATCACGGGCAGCAACGGCCTCCTCGTTCCGCCCGACGACTACTACCTCAAACTCCGCGCGCTGTGTGACAAGTACGGCATTCTGCTGATTACTGACGAGGTGATGAGCGGCTTCGGGCGCACCGGCAAATGGCTGGCGACGCAGCACTACGGCATCAAGCCCGACATCGTGACCTGCGCCAAGGGCCTGACGAGCGGCTACATGCCGCTGGGTGCGTGCATCGTCAGTCAGCCGATTGCCGATTATTTCGATACGCACATGCTGTGGGGCGGCCTGACCTACAGCGGCCACCCGGTCTGCTGCGCCGCCGCCGTGGAAAATCTGGCGATTTACGAGGACGAGGGCCTATTTGAAAACGCGTTGGAACTGGGCGCGTACCTGGGGCAACGGCTGGAGGCCATGAAGGCCCGCTACGCCTGCGTGGGCGACGTGCGTTACAAGGGCCTGTTCAGCGTGCTGGAGCTGGTCAAGGACAAGGCGACGAAGGAACCGCTGGCCCCGTTCGGCGGCACCTCGCCGGAGATGGGCCAACTGGCCGCGCACCTGCGGAGCAAGCACGTCTACGCCTACAGCCGCTTCAACTTCCTGTGGGTCTGCCCACCGCTGGTCATTACGAAAGAGGAGTTGGACGCCGGGCTAGACGTGTACGAGGAGGCACTGGCTCTGGTGGATGGGGCGATTTTGGGCGGGGTGGCGGCGGATTGAATCAAGTTCGCTCCGCTCACCACCCCCTCCCCAGCCCTCCCCCATAAAGAGGGAGGGAGTCAAAAGATCAAATTCTTTTAGCTCCTCTCCCCTTGTGGGGGAGGCTGGGAGGGGGGAAACGCAAGCGTCACACCAACGCTGCATATGGTCAAAGCCCCCTTTCCCACGCGAGGTACACCCATGACCGCCACAACCGAAAAAACCACAACCCTCACCCACTGGATTAACAATGCCCCCGCCGAAGGCAAATCGGGCCGCACCTCCCCCGTCTACAACCCAGCCACCGGGCAGGTTCAGGCGCAGCTTCCCCTCGCCAGCGCCGCCGAGATTGACGCCGTTGTGCAGGTTGCCACCGCCGCCGCTCTGAAGTGGCGTACCAGTTCCCTCAGCGTGCGCTCCAGCGTGATGTTCAGGTTCCGTGAGCTGCTCTCGGCGCGGCGCGATGACCTCGCCCGCATCATCACCCGCGAACACGGCAAGGTCCACAGCGACGCGTTGGGCGAGATTGCGCGGGGGCTGGAGAACGTGGAATACGCCTGCGGCATTCCCACCCTGCTGCGCGGCGGCTATTCCGAACAGGTCAGCACGGGCGTGGACGTGTACAGCATTCAGCAGCCGCTGGGCGTGGTGGCGGGCATTACACCGTTTAACTTCCCGGCGATGGTGCCGCTGTGGATGCTGGGGAACGCGCTGGCCTGCGGCAATGCCTTTATCCTTAAACCCAGTGAGAAAGACCCCTCCAGCGCCAATTTCATGGCCGAGCTGCTGAAGGAGGCGGGCCTGCCTGACGGCGTACTGAGCGTCGTCCACGGCGACAAGGAGGCGGTAGACGCCATTCTGGAACACCCCGGCATTGCCGCCGTGAGTTTCGTGGGCAGCACGCCAATTGCCAAATACATTTACGAGAAGGGAACCGCCGCTGGCAAACGCGTGCAGGCGCTGGGCGGCGCAAAGAACCACATGCTGGTGCTGCCCGACGCCGACATCGGCATGGCCGCCGACGCCGCCGTGTCTGCCGCCTACGGCTCGGCGGGCGAGCGCTGCATGGCGATCAGCGTGGTGGTGGCGGTGGGCGACTCGGGCGATAAGCTGATTGACGCCATTCAGGAACGCCTTCCCGCCCTCAAGATCGGCCCCGGCGACGTGGAAGGCAACGAGATGGGGCCGCTGATTACCCGCGAACACCGGGACCGGGTGGCCGGATACATCGGCTCTGCACAGGAACAGGGCGCAAAAGTCGTGGTAGACGGGCGCGAGATGCAGTTCGATGGGGATGGCTTCTTCCTGGGCGTCTCGCTGCTGGACGACGTGAAACCCGGCATGGACGCCTACGACGATGAAATCTTCGGCCCGGTGCTGTGCGTGGTGCGGGCGGACAGCTATGCGGAAGGCTTGAAACTCATCAACGACAACGAGTACGGCAACGGCACCGCCATCTTCACCCGCGACGGCGGCGCGGCCCGTCAATTCCAGTTTGATGTGGAAGTGGGGATGGTGGGCGTGAACGTTCCCGTCCCTGTCCCCGTCGCGTATTACAGCTTCGGCGGTTGGAAGGCCAGCCTGTTCGGGGATACCCATATGTACGGCCCGGAAGGCATCAAATTCTTCACCCGCAGCAAGGTGATCACCTCGCGCTGGCCTGATCCGGCGGGAAGCAAGGTGGATCTGGGGTTCCCGCAGACGCGGTAAAGACCCCTCATCCCCAACCCCTCCCCCCTACGGAGAGGGGAGTTTTGTTGGTGGGTGCGGAGAGGGCGGGAAGGCTGAATCCACCGTCTTCTGACCCTCTACCACGGGGAGAGGGTGCTGCGAAGCAGCGGGTGAGGGGTTTCCTTCAAACACCACTCTTCGCCAATAGCCGCGCTTCTACCAACGCCGCCAGCGCCCGCACCGGGGCCTGCGGATCGGTGGCGAAGTAGCGGGGGCTGGGGTGCGGACAATTCACGGTGGGCAGAGGGCGGGGCAGTTGCGGCGACACGAACCGCCAGCCGCCCTGCGCCTTGCCGCCCACCAAGACCACCACCCGAAGCGCGGGCAGCAGCGTCAGCAATTCCAGCGTGGCGGGCGTCGCGGCTTTTACCTGCGCCGCTGTCGGCGTCACCACCCCTCCCGCGCTGAGTTGCCACGGCAGGATGTTCCACAGCAGGCAGCGCCCACGGCCAATTCCGGCCAGCTTCAGCAGGCAGCTCAGGTTCTCGGCGGTGCGGTCCGGGTTGTCGGGGGAGGCGAACCCGGTGTGGGCCACCTTCGGTCCCGGCGATTCCAGCAGCAGCAGGATTTCGGTATGGATACCGCCACTTTCCGGGTCAAAGTCAGGGAGGTCCAGCCGCTGACCGAGCATCTCGCTCTCCCGCAGGCGTTTTGCCAGGGCTGTCAGTGGCGCGATATGGGGTTCGCTCAATCTGGCGTGGCGGGCGGCGAGAACGCTCGGATCGGCCAGGGATTGCGTCTGCACCGGCCAAGTTTAGCTTTGGCGCGGTGCATCGGCACTCCACATCCCTTCAGCCTGAGCAGACAGATGTGGAGGGGCAGTTTATTCAGTCCGCCGCGCTGGCCTCACTTGCCCCCGCCGCGTGCAGTGTGATCGGCGTCCCGTTGACTGCCGCATTCCCGGTCAATGCGTCTACCCGGCGCGAGTCGGTCAGGTCATTCAGGCTGACGCCTGCGTGTTCGGTGGCCACACCCAGGCGCACCCCCGCGCGTGAGTGGCCGAAGCCGTGCGGCAGGGAGGCCACACCGGGCATGAGGGTATCGGTCAGTTCCAGCGGGACCGTGACTGCGCCCACGCGGGAGCGAACCTCCACATCCTGCCCGTCCACGAATCCGGCGGCGTCGGCGGGGTTAAGTTGCAACGTGCAGCGCCCCGGCCCGCGCATCAGGCGCGGTGTGTTGTGCATCCAGGAATTGTTGCTGCGAAGCTGCCGCCGCCCGATCAGCACCAGCGGGGGAGGCGTGACTTCCAGCGCGGCCTCCAGCCGGGGCAAATCCGCCAGCATTGGCGCAGGGGCGAGGTTGACGCGGCCAGAGGCGGTCAGCAGGCGTTCGGGGAAACAGGGTTGCAGGGGGCCGTAATCGACGCCATGTGGATTGGCTTTCAGCTCGTCCAGATTGGTGTTGTACGGCCCAGCCGAGAGGCCCAGGTTCAACTTGTCTTCGGGGGTGCTGCCTGCCTTGCCCGTCATTCTTTCGGTCAGACCCATGAAAATCTGGTAGTCAAACCGCTGATCCTCGGCAATGGGGAAGACGGGCAGCGAGTACCGCGCCGTGTTCTGCACCGCCAGCAGGTGAAAGGTGATGTCGTAGTGGGCCACTTCCAGCCCGAAAGCGGGCGGCAGGATGACGTGGGCGTGCCGGGTGGTCTCGTTCAGGTAGGGGTCAATGCTGACCATGAACTCCAGCCCGGAGAGTGCTTTGTCCAGCGCCGCGCCGTCTGCGGTGGACAGCACCGGGTTGCCCGCCACTGTGATCAGGGCGCGAATCTGGCCCTCGCCAGGGGTGGTTATTTCCTCGGTCATCGTCACGTTGGGCAGTTCACCATCGAATTCGGGCAGGCCACGCACGCGGGAGGTGAAACGCCCGTGGTATGTCGCGCCCTTCTTCGCCCGCTGAAGCAGATCGTAGGCAGGTTTGGTGAACATCGCGCCGCCCTCCGAATCCAGGTGCCCGGTCACGGCGTTCAGGACGTTGACCAGCCACTGAGACAGGCCACCAAATTCCTGAATGCTCAGGCCGATGCGTCCGTAGGCCACGGCGCGCTCGGCGGCGGCAAAATCGCGGGCCAGCGTGCGGATGGTGTCGGCGGAAACGCCGGTCAAGCCTTCCACACGTTCGGGCGTGAAGGACTGGGCCGCATCCCGCACGTCGTCCAACCCGTCGGAGAAATCGTCCAGATGCCCCAACTTCTCCAGCCCCTCGGCAAAAATGACGTTCAGCAACGCCAGCAGCAGGTAGGCGTCGGTGCCGGGGCGGATGAAATGGAATTCGGTGGCGTGGTCCGCGCTCTCGGTGCGGCGGGGGTCCAGTAGCACCACGCGCCCGCCACGCTCGCGGATGGCCTTCAACCGGCCCCGCACATCCGGGGCGGTCATGATGCTGCCGTTGCTGGCCAGGGGATTCGCGCCCATCATCAGCATGAAATCGGTGCGGTCAATGTCGGGGATGGGCATTAAAAAGGGGTGGCCGAACATCTCCGCGCCCGCGAAATGGTGGGGCAATTGATCGATGCTGGTGGCGGTGAAGCGGTTGCGGCTGCCGATGGCCCGCACCAGCCCGCCCGCCGAGAGCAGCGTGCCGCTGTTGTGGACGCTGGGGTTGCCCTGGAAGGTGGCGACTGAATCCGCGCCGTACTTCTCCCCCACTGCTTTAAGCTGGGCCGCCACGTAGTCCAGCGCCTCGTCCCAATCCATCTCATGCCAGGTGTCGCCGTCGCGCCGCATGGGGCGTTTCAGGCGGTCCGGGTCCGCGTGCAGGTCGGGTAGGGCCGTCCCTTTGGGGCAGATGTGACCCTTGCTCAGCGGATCGTTGACGTCGCCGCGCAGATCGGTCACCTTGCCGCCCTTGACGGTGATTTGCAGGCCGCAGATGGCCTCGCACAGGTTGCAGGCGCGGAAATAGACGCCATCGGCGGGCAGGGGAGCAACGGCAGGAGCAGTGTGCTGAGTCATGGGACGAACCTCCAGATAGGGTTTTGAATTGGGGCAGTCTGGCATATGTGCCATGTCTGGACGGTGGATTGCCCTGCCTCTCCGACGGTTCTGGCAACCAAAAGGAAGCGGCGGGCCGGAAATTCAACTCCAGTCCCACCGCCTGTCTGCCCTTATGCTCAGCCCTCGGTGAGCCAGATGTAACGGGCCAGCAGCGCCGCCGCGACGGCGTACAGGATTGGGCTGACCTGTTTTGCCCTGCCGCTCAGAAGCTTGATGGCGCAGTAGCTGATCACGCCCAGGCTGACGCCGTTGGCGATGGAAAAGGTCAGCGGCATGACGATGATGGTCAGGAAGGCCGGGAGGCTGTCGGCGATGTCGTCCCAGTCGATGTGGCGCACGCCGTCCATCATCAGCGCGCCCACCAGGATCAGCGCGGGGGCGGTGGCCGCAGCGGGAATGGCGGAGGCCAGCGGCCATAGGAACATGCTCAGCAGGAACAGCACGGCCACCGTCACAGCGGTCAGCCCGGTGCGTCCGCCCTCGCCCACGCCTGCGGCGGATTCCACGTAAGCGGTGGTGGTGGACGTGCCCATGAACGCGCCGAACATGGCGGCCAGCCCGTCCATCGAGAACAGGCGGCGGGCGCGCGGCATGTTGCCCTGCGCGTCAATGAAGCCCGCACGCTGCGACAGCCCGGTCAGGGTGCCGGTGGCGTCGAAGAAGTCCACGAAGAAGAAGGTGAAGACCACGCTCAGCAGGCCCAGGCCCAGCGCGCCCACGATGTCCATCTGGCCCACCAGATCCCCCGGCCAGACCGGCGTACCGAAGATGCCCAGAAAGCTGCCGTCAAAGCCGGGGAAGGACCGCAGCGCGCCCTCCGGCCCACCCGCGTACACGGCGGCCCCGGTCACCATGCCCAGCACCGTGGTGGTCAGGATGCCGTACAGGATGGCCCCCGTCACCTTGCGCGCCATCAGCGCGGCGGTCAGGATCACGCCGATGGAGGCCAGCCAGACGGTGGGCGAGGCCAGCGAACCCATGCCTACCAGCGTGGCCGGGTTGGCGATCACGATGCCCGCGTTCTTGAGACCCAGGAAGGCCAGGAACGCGCCGATACCCCCGGTGATGGCAAATTTCAGCGAATTGGGAATGGCCTGCACGATGGCCTGCCGCGCCCCCAGCACGCTGAGCAACACGAACAGCACCCCGCTGATGAACACCGCGCCCAGCGCCGTCTGCCACGGCACGCCCATGCCCTGCACCACCGTGAAGGCGAAGAATGCGTTCAGGCCCATGCCGGGTGCCTGCGCGAAGGGATACTTGGCAATCAGTCCCATCGCCAGCGAACCGAAGGCCGCCGCGATGGCCGTGGTCATCAGCAGTTGCACAAAGGCGTTGGGCACGTCGATGGCGGTGGACAGCACCTGCGGGTTGACGAACAGGATGTAACTCATGGTCAGGAAGGTGGTCAGTCCCGCGCGCATCTCCTGCCTGACATTGGAATTCTGGGCCGTCAGGCCGAAATAGCGGTCCAGACCAGACAGGGATGGGGCGGCGGTGGGGCGTGAAGCGGCAGGGTCAGACATGGGTTCTCCTTCGCTCTCTTCGCTGATTGAAAAGAGCCGTGCGGTGGGATGCGTTGTGGTTTGGGTCAGTGGATTAAGACGCCAGAACGGGCGGTTGTTTTTGTGCGGATTTGGAACCCTTAAACTCGGCGCGGGTAAAAACCTCGTCGCCGCCCACCCAGACACGGGCCACGTCCGCCTGCGTGCCGCCCGCATACAGCGCGGCCAGTGTTGCGGAGGCGCTCTCGGTGTGGCCCAGCATGGCTTCCAGCGTGCTGCCTTCCGGCGGGCGCAGCCACACGGCGTCGAACGCCTTGCCCACGCCAAAATCCCCAATCTGGTCTTGCATGTCCAGCGCCTCGGCCCCGGCCCGCGTGGACAGGTACAGCAGGTGGGCAGGGGTTAGCGGCACGCCGCCATCGCCCAGCAGTTGTTGCATGAAATACGCCTGCAAGCCCTCCTTGAGCATCGAGAAGCCGGTGCCGCCGCCCACATCCGTTCCCAGCGAGACGTGAACCCCGGCGTTCAGATGGCGCTTCAGCGGAAAGAGACCGCTGCCCAGCGCCGAGTTGCTGCATGGGCAATGCGCGGCAGTGCAGTGGTGCGCGGCCATCTGGACCAGTTCGCGGTCCGTGGTATGGACGCTGTGCGCCAGCACGCTGCGCCGTCCCAGCAGCCCGGCGCGGTCATAGGTGTCCAGATAATCCAGGCTGCCGGGGAACAGCTCTTTAACCGTCTGCACTTCCCGCACGTTCTCGTTGATGTGCGAGGTGAAATGCACGTCCGGGAATTCGGTCATCAGCGCGGCGCAGGCGTCCAGAATCCCCTCGCTGGCCGAGAGGCTGAAACGCGGCGTGACGGCGTAGCGGGCGCGGCCTACACCGTGCCAGCGCTCGATCAGCGCCTTGCCCTCGGCGTAGGCCAGTTCGGGGGTGGTGTGCAACTCGTCGCGCAGCATCCGGTCACTGACCACCAGTCCGGCCACCGTCCGAAGGCCCGTCGCGGCGGCTTCCTCGAAGAACAGGTCCATCGCCCCTTTGAAGTGCGAGCCAAACACCAGCGCGGTGGTGGTGCCGTTGCAGCGCAGCCCGTGCAGGAAATCCTTTGCCACGGCGCGGGCATACGCCGTATCACTCAGCCGCGCCTCTTCAGGCAGGGCGCACCGTTCCAGCCAGTCCAGCAGCGGCATCCCCAGCCCGCCGATGATGCGGACCTGCGGATAATGAACGTGCGTATCGACGAAACCCGGCAGCAACACGCCGCCGCCCAAGTCCATGACGGTGGCCTCTGGATTTTTGGCGCGTAGCTTGACAAAGTCGCCGCTGGCCGTAATCTGGCCTCCGTCCACCAGCAGCCCACCGTCCTGCTGAACGTGCAGGGCTTCGGCGTCCGTGAACGGGCTGGAGGGCGTGTGCATGAAGGCGGCGCGGTACAGGGTGGGGGTCATGGTTGCCTCTGGAACAGGGGAGAGGGGAGGGCGGCAGCCTGCTCGGCTTCCAGCCGTTGGATGAGTTGGGCCGCCACACTGACCGCGATCACGGCGGGCATCTTGCCGGAAATCCCCGGCAGACCGATGGGGGTGGTGATCCGGGCGAGGTCCGCGTCGCTGTGGCCCTCGCGCCGCAGTTGTTCCTGAAAGCGAATCCACTTGACCGCTGAGCCGATCAGCCCGATGGAAGCCAGGTTCGCCCGCCGCAACGCCGCGTCGCACAGGGCGGCGTCCTCGGCGTGGTCATGCGTCAGGATCAGGATGTGCGCGCCGGGGGGCAGTTCATGCAACGTCATTTCAGGAATGGGGGAGTGATGAACCTCCACGCGTGCTGCGCCGTCCATCAAAGGAGCCAGGCGTTCGGGCGTCAGTTGCCCGGCCCGCGAATCCACCAGATGCAGGTTCAGCGGCAGCCGCGAGAGGATCAATCCCAGCTCCAGCCCCACATGCCCGACGCCGAAGAGGGCGATGTGTGGTCGCACCGTTTGCAAAGGCTCCAGCAGCAGCGTGACCTCGCCGCCGCAACACTGGCGTCCGTGTTCGTTGCTGGCTTTATCCGTCAGCCGAAGCGTGAGCAGTTCCGGCGTGTTTGCCGACACTTTCAGCATCGCCCGCGCCCGTTCCACGGCGGTGGCTTCCAGGTTGCCGCCGCCCACGCTGTCCCAACTGCTGTCCAGGCTGACCACCATCTTGGCCCCGGCCTCGCGCGGCGCGTGGCCCCGCACGGCGGCGACGGTGACCAGCACGCCGGGCGTGGCGGAGTCGTGCAGGTGTTGAAGGGCGGAAAGCCAGTTCATGAAACCAGTTGGGGAGAGGAGCGTTCGGAAGTGTGAGTGACTCTGGCCAGATCAGTCATCCGCCGCCACCACATTCCCTGGCTGCGCTGCCGCCGCTGCCTGCCGCGCTTCCTCCAGCGCCCAGAACACCGTTTCCGGGGTGGCGGGGCTGCCCAGGAACTGTTCGCGGCCAACCGGACCGAAGGCCGCAGCCGCCTGACGCAATGCCTCGCGGGCGCTAATGCCCAGCATCAGGGGCGGTTCGCCCACGGCCTTGGAGCCGTAGACCACGCCATCTTCGGTGGCCCGTTCCATCAGCGCGACATTGAAGACCTCGGGCATCTCGCTGAAGCTGGGGAGCTTGTAAGTGCTGGCGGCCTGGGTGGACAGTCGGCCCCGGTTCGGCCCATCCGACTCGTCCCAGCGCAGTTCCTCCAGGGTCAGCCAGCCTGCGCCCTGCACGTAGCCGCCCTCCACCTGCCCGATATCGATCAGCGGCGAGAGGCTGTCGCCCACATCCTGCAAGATGTCGACGCGGCGCGTGCGGTACAGGCCCGAGAAGCCGTCCACCTCGACCTCGGTGATGGCCGCGCCGTAAGAGAAATACTTGAAGGGTTCGCCGTGCATCGCCACGCGGTCCCAGTGCAGGCCGGGGGTGCGGTAGAAGCCCGCCGCCCACAATTGCGTCCGCAGGTGATAGGCGTCCTTAACGAGCATCTTGAAGTCGATGCCCTTGTCGGGGTGGCCCAGCGGGAAGACCAGCCCCCCCTCGAAGCGCACGTCATTGGGATGCACGCCCAGCGCGCCAGCGGCGACATCCGACAGCCGCTCCTTGATCTGCTCGCAGGCATTCTTGATCGCGCCGCCGTTCAGGTCCGCCCCGCTGCTGGCGGCGGTGGCGCTGGTATTCGGCACCTTGTCAGTGCGGGTGGGGGCCAGCCGCACCCAGTTCACCGGCACGCCCAGCGCCGTGGCGGCCACCTGGATCATCTTGGTGTGCAGGCCCTGGCCCATCTCGGTGCCGCCGTGGTTGATCAGCACGCTGCCGTCCTTGTACACGTGGACCAGCGCGCCTGCCTGGTTGTAGGCGGTGAAGTTGAACGAGATGCCGAACTTGACGGGCGTGATCGCCAGCCCGCGCTTGGTGTGCGGGTGCGCGTCGTTGAAGGCGCGCACTGCCTGATGACGGGCCTCGAAGTTGCCGCTGACCATCAGTTGCGCCCACAGGTCTTCCAGGCGCTCGGCGTGGCGCACCGGCTGACCGTAGGGGGTGGCCTCGCCGGGCTGGTAGAAGTTCAACCGGCGCAACTCGTGCGCCTCAAGGCCCAGCAGCGGCGCGCAGCGGCCCAGGATGTCCTCAATGACCAGCATGCCCTGCGGCCCGCCGAAGCCCCGGAAGGCGGTCTGGGAGGTCTTGTTCGTCCTGGCAATCCGCCCGTGAACCTCCACATGCGGGACGTAATACGCGTTGTCGATGTGGCACAGCGCCCGCGCCATCACGGGTTCGGACAGGTCCAGGCTCCAGCCGCCGTCGCTGGTCAGCGTGGCCGAGAGGGCGCGCAATTTGCCGCCCTCGTCGAAAGCCACCTTCCATCTGGCGTGGAAGGGGTGACGCTTGCCGGTCATGGTCATGTCCTGGGTGCGGTTCAGGCGCAACCGGACTGGGCGGCCCGTCAGGACGCTGCCCAGCGCGGCAATCGCGGCGAAGCCGTGCGGCTGCATCTCCTTGCCGCCGAAGCCGCCGCCCATCCGCAGGCACTGAACGGTCACCTGCGAGGCTTCCAGGCCCAGCACATGCGCCGTGATCTCCTGCGTTTCGCTGGGGTGCTGGGTGCTGGACTGGATGAAGATCTGCCCGGCCTCGTCCACGTAGGCCAGTGCCGCGTTGGTTTCCAGATAGAAGTGTTCCTGCCCGCCGAACTCGAACTCGCCCTCGAAGGTGTGGGCCGCGCCCTCAAATCCCAGCGCGATATCGCCGCGCCGCAGGGTGGACTGCGCGCCCTGGAAGGACTCTGCGGCGATGGCGTCGTGGATGCTGATCAGCGAGGGAAGCGGTTCGTACTCCACCTCTACTGCCAGTGCGCCCAGCCGCGCCGCGTCGATGCTGTCGCCCAGCACCCAGGCCACCGCATGCCCGTGGAACATCACCTCAGTGGGGAACAGGGCTTCGTCGCCCTTGACCCCGGCGTCGTTCGCGCCGGGCACGTCGGCGGCGGTCAGGACGCGCACCACACCGCCCACGTTGAGGGCCTGAGACACGTCCATGCGCGTCACGCGGGCGTGGGCGTGCGGGGCCTGCACCGGCCAGGCGTGCAGCAGATTGGAAAGGCGCACACCCAGATCATCGGTGTACAGCGCGTGTCCGGTGACATGAGCCGAGGCACTTTCATGCGGCACGGCGTCGCCGACTGCGCCATTGTGCGGGCGTTCATGCAGGCTGGTCATGGGTTTACCTCCGGTGACGTGGAGTTCTGTGCTGCGGGGAGATGGAGCAACCGACTAGCCACGGACCACTTCTGTTTTCTCGAAGAAGAATTTCAGCAGCGCCTGTTCCAGCATCGCTGCGCGGTATTTGGCGCTAGCGCGGTGATCGGAGAGGGGCGTGCCCTCCTGGCCCAGCAATCGGGCGGCCTCGCGGACGTTGCGTTCGGTCCAGGGCTGGCCCGTCAATGCCTGCTCTGCCTTCAGGGCGCGGATGGGTGTGGCGGCCACACCGCCCAGGCCGATGCGGATGCGCCCCACCGTATTGCCGTCCAGTTCCATCGCAATGCCCACCGCCACGCTGGAGATATCGTCGAAGCGGCGCTTGGCGTACTTGTAAAAGCCGGTGATGGGCGCGAGTGGCAGCGGAATCTTCACCGCGCGGATCAGCTCGCCGTCCTTCAACTTGGTCTGGCGGTACCCTTCGAAAAACTCGGCCAGCGGAACCTCACGCTCGCCTTCACGCGAGGCCAGCACGAGCGAGGCGTCCAGCGCCAGCAGCGTGGGCGGGCTGTCGCCGATGGGCGAGGCGGTGCCGATGTTGCCGCCCAGCGTGGCGCTGTTGCGGATCAGGCGGCTGGCGAACTGCGGGAACCACTCGGCCATCAGCGGAATGCGCCCGTCCAGGCGGCGCTCGATCTCCGTCAGGTTGAGGCCCGCGCCGATGCGGACGTGATCGTCGTGCCACTCCAGCTCGCGCAGTTCGGCCAGTCCGTCCACCGCGATGGTGACCCCGGCCCGCGCGTGGCGGATGTTGACTTCCACGCCCCAGTCGGTGCCCCCGGCCAGCAGCGTGGCCCCCGGATGTTCGGCCAGCAGTTCCAAAGCTTCGGGCAGGTCGGCGGGGCGGTGAAAGTCGCCGTCGGGGCCGGAGAGGTGCAGGGGCTGGGGAGCCGGGGCCGGGCGGGTTCGCAACGTGCCCAGCGTGTCGTCTGCGGGCGGCGTACCCAGCGCGTGGGCGGCGTCCTGAATGGGGCGGTAGCCGGTGCAGCGGCACAGGTTTCCGCTCAACGCGTGGATGTCGAAACCGTTGGGAGCGTGGTGTTCGCCGTCCTTACGTTCCGGGCGGTAGTACTCGGCGGCCATGCTGACCACGAAACCGGGGGTGCAGTACCCGCACTGCGAGCCGCCGCGAACGGCCATCTCGTGCTGGACGGGGTGCAGGTGACCCGGCGAACCGATGCCCTCGGCGGTGATGACCTCCTGACCGTTCATGGCCGGGAGCATCACCAGACAGGCGTTGACACTTTCCAGCCGTGTGCCGCCGCGTCCATCCGGGCGGGAAACCAGCACCGCGCAGGCTCCGCATTCGCCCTCGGCGCAGCCTTCCTTGCACCCCGTCAGGCCGCCGTCGCGCAACCAGTTCAGCAGCGTCGTGTGGGGCCGCGCGCCCTGCACCTCGCGGGGTTGACCGTTGACCGTGAGCGTAAAACTGTCCATGCTTTCTCCTTCCGCCGTCAAAAACGACAAGCCCGGCGTTCCATTGCACCCAGATTCCCACATGGGAATTCGGATGCATGGTTGACGCCGGTGACGAAAAGGGCGGGTCGCTGGTTATCCATGCAGAACAGCAACCTGATTTGGTATGATTTGATTCTACGCCTAAGTATCTCGTTTGCCTAGCCCTGCTTTGAACAGCCTGGACCGGGTTCAGAACAGAGCCTGTCAGGCATTCACATCGGCTTCAGAGGCTGCATTGGGGTCATCGGTTTTATCTCGCTCTGCCCCGTGCCGTCTGCCACTTCATCCAGCTCGATATGTCTGGCTTCCTCCAGCGAGGGTGTCTCATTCAGCGAATGCAATTGCCTGTTCTCGATCTGAAAATAGACCGATCCGTCTCCAGTATGAATCTCCACCACTGCGCCGCTTTCGGTCTGGAACAGGGTGGGGGAAATGGTCCACACGCCCGTCGTGACGCCGCTGCTCTGGCGCTGGCCGCCGCTGCTGATGCCAATGGTGGTCTGATCGCCCTGGTTTTCCAACACGATGGTCTGCCCAGTCTTCAATTTCGCCTGATATGCCATGCCCGACAGTAGCGGGTGGCGCGGGCTGCCGGGGTCAAAGTTGCATTCAGAACCGTTAAGCCTGTGCCTGTGCGGCGCGGCGGTTATACGGCACAATGGCCCTCTCAACAACCGGAGGAATTTTCATGACAACGCATGACACCGACATCATCGTGATCGGCGCGGGGCTGGCCGGACTGGTGGCCGCCGCCGAGGCCGCCGACGCCGGAAAGCGCGTGCTGCTGCTGGACCAGGAAGGCGAGCAGAATCTGGGCGGTCAGGCGTTCTGGTCTTTCGGAGGACTTTTTCTCATTGATACGCCAGAGCAGCGCCGCCTGAAAATCAGTGACAGCCACGAACTGGCGTGGCGCGACTGGCAGAACACGGCGGGATTTGACCGCCCCGAGGACCACTGGCCCCGCAAATGGGCCGAAGCCTATGTGGACTTTGCCGCCGGGGAGAAGTACGGCTGGCTGGCGGCGCAGGGCATGAAGTTCTTTCCCGGTGTGGGCTGGGCCGAGCGCGGCGGGCAGGGCGCATCCGGCCCCGGCAACAGCGTGCCGCGTTTCCACATCACCTGGGGAACCGGGCCGGGGGTGGTGGAGCCGTTTGAACGCCGGGTGCGCGAGCATGTAATGGCAGGGCGAATCGTTTTCAAGTTCCGCCACCGCGTGCATGGCCTGAACATCACCGACGGTGTGGTGCATGGCGTCCACGGCGACATTCTGGAAGTGTCGGACGTGCTGCGCGGCGAGCAGAGTTCGCGGGTGGTGGTGGACGATTTTGACCTGAATGCCGGGGCCGTCATCCTCACGTCTGGCGGCATCGGGGGCAATCAGGAACTGGTGCGGAAGAACTGGCCCACCGAGCGCCTCGGCCCCGCGCCCGAGTTCATGATTTCCGGCGTGCCCAGGCATGTGGACGGCGCGGCGCAGGCAATGGCGGAAGCGGCGGGCGCGCACCTGATCAACCGGGACCGCATGTGGCATTACACGGAAGGAATTCGCAACTGGAATCCCATCTGGCCCATGCACGGCATTCGCATCCTGCCCGGCCCCAGCAGTCTATGGCTCGCGCCGGACGGGACGCGGCTGCCGTACCCGAATTACCCCGGCTTCGACACCCTGGGCACGCTGCAACACATCACCACGAACGGTTATCCGTATACGTGGTTCGTGCTGAACCGGGCCATCATCAAGAAGGAATTCACCCTTTCAGGCAGTGAGCAGAACGGAGATTTGACTAACCGTGACTGGCGCAAGGTGGCCGGGCGGCTGGGCAAGAATGTCGCGCCCTCCGTGCAGGCGTTCATGGACAGCGGCGCGGATTTCGTGGTGCGCGACAGCCTGTCCGAACTGGTGCGCGGCATGAACGAATCCATCGGGAATGATGCCGTGGATTACGCGGCGGTGGCGCGCGAAGTTGCGGACCGGGACCTGCAAATCGCCAATCCCTTCGGCAAGGACCCGCAACTGGCGGTGGTGCGCGGCGCGCGGGCCTTCATCAACGAGCGCCTGATCCGCATCGTCAAGCCTGCGCCGCTGCTGGACCCGGCTTCGGGGCCGTTGATCGCCGTCAAGCTGAATATCCTGACCCGCAAGACGCTGGGCGGTCTGGAAACCGATTTGCAGGCGCGGGTGCTGGGCGCGGGCGGTCAGCCGATGCCGGGGCTGTACGCCGCCGGGGAAGTCGCAGGCTTCGGCGGCGGCGGGATGCACGGCTACCGCTCGCTGGAAGGCACGTTCCTGGGCGGCTGCCTGTTCAGCGGGCGGGTGGCGGGGCGCTGCGCGGCGGGGGCGGTGGGATAGAGACTGACACGGAATCCGTTTTTCTCCTGCCCACTCTCGTCATGAACAGACGCCTATGAGGACGCTATTCCTCTGCTGGCGCAGCTCTGCGAGTCCCGTTCGGATTCCCAGGTGTCTTCAACACCTTTCAATCGGAGTCCGAGTCATTCGGCGCTGAACTTCACCCGGCGATACGGCGATTTTTGGGCAGGCAAGGACCACCGGGTCAAGCTGGGCGACTGACTTTTGCGGTTCACTTCAGCGGTTCTGCCAGACCAGCAAAAGGAACGCAGCGTCAGGGCGAAGGCTCCGACGCTGCCTTTCAGAACGCCGTTTCTAGCCCTTCATGCCAGTCAACACGATGCCCTCGATGATCTGTTTCTGGAAGATGGCAAAGACGATCAGCACCGGAATCACCGCCAGACTGCTCGCCGCCATGATCAGGCCCCACTGCGTCCCCGCTTCCCCGTTGAACAGCGCGGTCCCCACCGGCAGCGTGCGGAACTCGGGTTTCTGGATCACGATCAGCGGCCACAGGAACGCGTTCCAGTTGCCCAGAAACGTGAAGATCGCCAGACTGGCCAAAGCTGGACGGACCAGCGGCAGCGCGATCCGCCAGAAAATCCCGAACTCGCTCATGCCGTCGATGCGCGCCGCTTCCAGCAGGTCATCCGGGAGCGTCTCGAAGAACTGCCGCATCAGGAACACCCCGAACGCGCTGATCAGCCCCGGAAACATGATCGCAAAGTACGCCCCTGGCACCGTGCTGGTCAGATTGATGTCGCTGACCCCCACGAACCACGGAATGACCAGCATCT
>NZ_JNIV01000041.1 GCF_000701405.1 Deinococcus marmoris DSM 12784 | reverse complement strand
TTGACTCAAGAGAATGCGGCTGCCCTGCAATGGAAACCAGATGGCCCGGCTGAGAAAGTGATGGAATCTGGAGAATCCGGTTTCATCACTCAGGCCGAGCAAGGTCAGGAGGGCAGAGATGGTGCGCTTGCGGGTGGCAAGGATGGACCCGACAAGCAAGGTTTGAGCAGTGATCCAGGTGGGCTGGGTAAACATCTCGGCAAAAGGGGCGATAACATCGGTGAACCATTTTGGGACTTTGAACATCTCCAAATGGTTTCAGGCGGCGCTGAGATTTCTCTCAGCGCCGCCTGAAAAAATGGACAAAGTCGAACTTAGAGCGTGTTTTAAAAGGGTCAGGCACCAGGTTCCAGGCGGCGCAACATGAGCCGGATGTTGGCTAGGTAGAATCACGCCTCCGTCGTCTGGGGCAAGCCCTCGTAATCCCGGCTCAATCGGCGGCAGCGGGTCACCCACGCAAAGGTGCGCTCCACCACCCAGCGGCGGTGCAACACCACAAAACCCTGTTGTCCAGCCAGCTTTTTAACCACCTCCACGGTCCAGTTCAAGACTTCTTTGGCCCAGGACACGGGGTGACCCGTGTACCCACCATCCGCCCAGATGTGTCGCAGGCGCGCAAATCGTTGGGCGAGCAATGCCAGCAGAATCGGCGCTTGCGCCCGATCCTGCACGCTCCCTGCGGTCACCATGACCAGCAGCAGCAAGCCCAGCGTATCCACGGCGATGTGTCGTTTGCGCCCGTTGGTCTTTTTCCCCGCGTCAATGCCACGAATCCCTGCCTGTGGCGCACAGCGCACGGTTTGCGCGTTGATGCTTCCCGCGCTGGGTTCAGGATCCCGGCCTGCGTTGATGCGGGTTCGGCGCAGCAGGAAGCGGTTGACCGCTTCCCACGTCCCGTCCTGCTGGAACCGCTGAAAGTAGCCGTAGACCGTCTGCCACGCTGGAAAATCATGAGGAAGATCGCGCCAGGCACAGTCATTCTTGAGAACATAGAAAATTGCGCACATCACCTCATACAGATCTATCGTGCGGGGCCGTCCACCTGCCTTGGGGACGGGCAGGAGAGCTTCAAGGCGCTTAAACTGTTTGCGGGTCAGGTCACTGGAGTAACGTTGTTTTCTCATCAACCGCAACGTGCCAGAACTTGGCCCGTAGCGCTATGTCCCAGGCACTTTTAAAACACGCTCTAAGCTCTCCTGATGGATCGTCCGCTCTATCCCAGCGACCTCACGGATGCCCAGTGGGAACTCATTGAACCACTTTTACCGCCGTTTGGCGAGAGTACCTTCTGCGAAACCCTTCCCAGACGGGAAATTGTCAACGGGATTCGCTATGTTCTCCGAGACGGCATCCAGTGGCGCATGATGCCCCACGATCTGCCGAAGTGGGAAACGGTGTACTACCACCACAACCTCTGGTCAAAAACAGGCGTGTGGAAGGCGGTCAATGCGGCACTCGTGAAGATTGAGCGAGAGCGCAACGGGCGGAAGGCTCAGCCTTCCGCCGCTGTCGGTGATTCCCAGAGCGTCAAGACGACGCAAAAAAGGGGGATCGCGGCTACGACGGCAACAAGAAGGTCAAAGGCCGCAAGCGCCACATAGCCACGGATACTGACGGCAACCTGCTCGGTTGCCGTGTGACACCCGCCAACGTCGATGACCGTGAGGGACTCAAGCTCGTCCTCAACACCTTCGATCTGGACGCGCCCCTGGTCAAAAAGCTTTTTCTGGACGGAGGTTATGCAGGCGGGCCATTTGAGGCATTGGCAAAAACCACCACGGGAATCGAGGTCGAGGTGGTTCGTCGCCCCGATGAAGGCATCACCGTGGTTGGTGGCATTGCCCAGTTGCCCACCAATACACCGACTGAAGAGCAGTTCCGGTTGGCGGTGGAGATGGCGCGGCGGGGCGGCAAGGGGTTCAAGGTGGTTCGGAAACGCTGGGTGGTGGAGCGGACGTTTGCGTGGCTGCTGACCTTCAGACGGTTGAGAGTGGACTACGAGGAGCATATGCCGATCTCCGAGGGCTTTATTTATGCGGCTGGGAGCTGTATTTTGCTGACCAGGTTGTGCGCCTGATGACGAGCGACGCATACAGCCCTACCCCATGAATTGGGCTTCAAACAGCCTCTCAGCCCTCTGCATCCTCCCAGTCACGGGAACGCTCCACGGCCTTTTTCCAGCGGCGCATCCTGGCCGCGCGCTCACCTGGTTCCATTTGCGGCTCGAAGCGGCAGTCTTCCTGCCACATGGCCTTCAATTCGGCCTGATCCTGCCAGAAGCCCACCGCCAGCCCGGCCAGATACGCTGCGCCCAGCGCTGTGGTCTCCGTGACCTTTGGGCGCACCACCGGGACGCCCAGCAGGTCGGCCTGAAACTGCATCATCAGGTCGTTGGTGCTGGCCCCGCCGTCCACCCGCAGTTCCTTGAGGGTCACGCCGCTGTCCTTCTGCATGGCCTCCAGCAGTTCGGCGCTCTGAAAGGCCACCGCCTCCAGCGCGGCGCGGGCGATGTGGGCGGCGGTGGTGCCGCGCGTCATGCCCACGATGGTGCCGCGCGCATAGGGGTCCCAGTACGGTGCGCCCAGTCCCACGAAGGCCGGGACCAGATATACGCCGCCGCTGTCGGGCACCCGCGTCGCCAGGGTTTCGACTTCCTCGCTGCTGCGGATGATCCCCAGGCCGTCGCGCAGCCACTGCACCACCGCGCCCGCCACGAACACCGAGCCTTCCAGCGCGTAGGTGCGCTGGCCGTCCAGTTGCCACGCCACCGTCGTCAGCAGGCGGTTCTGGCTGGGCACCGCTTCCTGCTGGGTGTTCATCAGCATGAAACAACCTGTGCCATAGGTGTTTTTGGCCATTCCCCGTTCCAGGCAGACCTGCCCGAAGGTGGCCGCCATCTGATCGCCCGCGATGCCCGCAATCGGAATCTGCGCGCCCAGCAGCCCCAGCGCGGTTTCGCCGTAGACCTCGCTGGAGGAGCGCACCTCGGGCAGTACGGCGCGCGGCACGTTCAGAATCCCGAGCAGTTCGTCGTCCCATTCACCCGTGTGGATGTTGTAGAGCAGCGTGCGGCTGGCGTTGCTGGCGTCGGTGATGTGCAGTTTGCCACCTGTCAGGTTGTAGACCAGCCAGGAATCCACCGTGCCGAAGGCCAGTTCGCCGCGCTCGGCCCGCCCGCGTGCGCCGTCCACATGGTCCAGAATCCAGGCCACCTTGGTGCCCGAGAAATAGGCGTCCAGAATCAGCCCGGTCTTCTGCTGAAACCGAGCTTCTTTACCCTCGGCCCTTAGCGTGTCGCACAGGCCAGCGGTGCGGCGGTCCTGCCAGACAACCGCGTTGTGAATGGGCTGCCCCGTCGCGCGGTCCCAGACCACCACGGTTTCGCGCTGGTTGGTGATGCCGATGGCGGCGATATCGCTGGCCCGCAGTCGCGCCGACGCGATGGCCTCCTGCGCCACGCCCAGTTGTGTACTCCAGATGTCCTGCGCGTCATGTTCCACCAATCCCGGACGCGGGAAAATCTGGGGAAATTCCTTCTGCGCCCGCGCCACCACGTTGCCCCCGTGATCGAAAACGATGGCGCGGCTGGACGTGGTGCCGCCGTCAAGGGCCAGAATGTACTGCGGGCGCTGGGGTGTGGTCATGGGAACTCCTTGAAAGGTGTGTCCAGCAGTTATGGGCGGCTCGCAGATTTTAGGGCAGGCTCCAGAAGCGTTGGAAGGTTGGTTTTGGGGTGGCTCCCACGGTTTGACCCCTCCCCCCCTTCGGGGGACCTCCCCTTAAAGGGAGGCGAGAGGTGCGGAATTGCCGTGTCAGCAGCGCTTTCTTGGCCTCCCTTGAGGGAAGCTGGCTGCGAAGCAGACTGGCTGGCACAGCTCCGCAGGAGAGGGGGTTCTTTTCCGCCCTCCAATCTCTGCCCTACTTGATCGGGTCGATCTCCGACAGTGAAGTGGACGCCGACTCGATGCGCTGGGTGCGCGCCTGCCCCACCACCTTGCCGTCCAGGGAATGCTGGGCCATCACGATGGTCTGGCACAGCAGCAGCAGCGACGCGCTGACGCTGGAACTCAGCACCCGCAGGCGGCCCGCGCGCAGCAGCACACCCTGTTCGCCGTCGGTGAGGATCAAGACGTGCGGCCCCACCAGCAGCCCGGCGCTGTGGGGGTACGGCCACGAGCGGGCGCGGCAGGCCATCAGCTCCTGCCGCCACGCGTCGGTGTTCTCGGTGTGTTCGGCAGTCTGGCCCGCCCGCACGGCCCCCTGGGAAAGCTGCGTGATCAGCGCGCGGATCAGTTCGCCGGAATCGTCGCTGACCCGGCGCAGGGCCGAGACCAGTTCGGTGCGGCCCACGTCGCCGCCCTGCCAGTTGTCCGTCAGCTCCAAGAGCGTTTGCATGTCCTGTGATTCGTCCATAAGCTGACCTCCAGCGCGCCGCACCCTTCTCCGGCCTGTCCTTGCGACTCTAGAGTATCCGGGCCGAGACCTCTTCAGGTTCCCGTTGTCCATTCCCGAATCAGCCCGTTTTCCGCTCAGGAGATCCCACAGCATGACGCCACCCCAGGACCTGTTCGACGCCGCCACCAACGACGAATACATGCCCAGCCGCCGGGTGCCGGACGCCGAGGCCATCGTCGCGGCCTGGGAGCGGGACAGCGCTGCCGTGCGGGAAGTGTCTGCGCCTGTGGAACTGGCTTACGGCGCGGGCGAACACGAGCGGCTGGATGTCTTTGAACCTGAAGGCGGGGCGCGGGCCACCCTGATGTTCATTCACGGGGGGTACTGGCAGGCGTTTTACAAGGAGACCTTCTCATATCTGGCTCCACCCGTACTGGAGGCCGGAATCCGCGTGGCCGTCATGAGTTATGACCTGACCCCTGCCGTGACGCTGGCGCAGATCGTGGCTCAGGCACGGCGGGCCACAGCCTGTGTTGCCACGCAGTCTCCTGGGCCGCTGATCGTGGCCGGGCATTCCGCCGGGGGGCATCTGGCCGCCATGATCCACGCCACCGACTGGGCGGCGCAGGGCTTGCCGGAAGTGAAATTGACCGGCAGCATCGGCATCAGCGGGCTGTACGATCTGGGGCCGCTGCGCCGCACCGAACTCCAGCCCGCCCTGCAACTCTCTGAAGAGGAGGCCCACGCCCTCAGCCCGGTTTTCCTGCGCCCGACGAGCGCGGCCCCCTTTCTCGTCGCGGTGGGCGCGGACGAGTCGGATTCTTTCGTGTGGCAATCCCGGCAACTCGCCGGGGCCTGGCCGGGTGTGGCGAGTCAGGTACGGTTGTTGCCGGGCCGTCATCATTTCGACGCGCCAGAAGATTTGCCGAAATTGGCTCTGGAGCTGCTGGATTAGCAAATCCGTCCCAGCGGGCGGCAGGCGATAGGGGTGCAATTGGGAACGAGAAGGTCTGATTTTAGCGGCTGTCAAGCACCCCGTCTTCCAGAAGTGACACTGCCGAACCTACCCTGGAGCATGTCCGCCGACGCGCCCACCTTTGCCGAGGTCTATCCCAGCCACCCCGAGCCGCAGTTCATACGGAGTCCGTTTGGAACGCGGGAGAGATCGGGAAAGCGCAGCGTCTCCACACTCCACGCCCGGAGGGCTGTTTTTCTCCTACTCGCTCCCCTGCCCAGCTCTGCAAGTCCCACTCGGATTGCGGGTGTTTTCAACACCTCTTCATCGGAATCCGTATCAGTGGCTGGCGGCTGTCCGGCTGCGCCACACGGCCAGCAGCAACAGGACACAGATCAGGATCAGACCCAGGCGACTGGAGGTATGACGGCCCATCACTTCTGGCCTCTGGTCATGGTGCGCTGGAGGTACAAGGAGCCTGATCCCCGGCTGCGGGTGGGCTGGCCCCCAGATGGCGGTGTAGGAACTGGTCACGCGCCAGCGTTGGCGGGAGAGCAACCAGAACGCGGTGGCAAACAGCAGCGGGAAGAGCAACAGGATCCAGCCTATCCAGCCCGGCGCATTCACCAGTCGCAACCCGCTCCAGGCGGCCCCCAATGCCAGCAGCAGGGCCAGGTAACCGCCGCCCCGGTGAATCCACTCAAAGACCCAGCGGTGCGGGGTCATGTCGTAATGGTCACCGCGCATCCCGGCGGGATCGGTGGGGCCGCCCTTGCTGCCCCGGCGCACGCCCCAGATGATCTGGAGCCAGCCCAGCGCGACCGCGCCCAGACCCAGCAGAGTGTGAGGCATACTCAGATTCAGGCGTCCGGTGTGAAACCACGCCAGCGCCAGTCCCAGCGTGGTGCAGATCACGCCGGCGTACTGCATCACCACATGCGCCTTGAACCAGAGGCGGTTGTCCAGCACGCGCGGGTAACCCTGCCGGGCCGTGACCTTGAAAAAGCGGGCAATCAGGATTCCGGCGGGCAGCACCAGCACCCACGCAGTCAACATCAGCCCGGCGTGCAGCAAAATCCATTCGGGCAACATGCAAAAGAACCCTAACCCTTGACGGCTCCGGCGGTGAGTCCGGCAATCAGTTGGCGGGCGGCCAGCAGCGTGAACAGCAGCGGCGGAATGGCGATCAGCACGCCCATTGCCATCACGCGGCCCCACTCCACGCCCACGTCTGTGATGTTGGCGGCAATTTCCACTGGCATGGTGCGGGAAAAGCGGTTGGTCAGCACCAGCGCCAGAATGAATTCGTTCCAGGCCACCCGGAATACGAAGATTCCGGCGGCGGCGAGGCCGGGACGAATCAGCGGCAGCACCACGGCGAAAAAGGTGCGGAAGGGCGAGGCCCCGTCTACCGCCGCCGCTTCCTCTAGCTCCGGCGGCACCTGGGCGATGAAACCGTACAGCACCCAGATGGCGAACGGGATATTGACAGCGGTGTACAGCAGGATTAATCCCGGCAGCGTGTCGCTGATGCCCCAGCTCTGCCAGATGCCGAAGACCGGGACAACCAGCACCACAAGCGGCACGGTTCTCAAGAGCAGGCTGGTCCACGAGATCACGCCGCGTCCCATGAACTGGAAGCGCGCCAGTGCGTAGGCCGCCAGCACCGAAAGCAGCAGGGTGAGGATGGTGCTGACCACGCCCACGATCAGACTGTTGGTGAGGTAACGCACGAAATTGCCGTCCACCAGCACGCTGCGGTAATTTTCCAGCGTGGGCGTGAACAACCAGAATTCGCGGGAGAAGAAGGTGGCCCCCGGCATGAAGATCTGCGTCTGCACCTTGAACGACGTGGTAAACATCATGTATAGCGGAAACATGCTCAGGATGCCCATCACCGCCAGCAGCAGCCCACGCAGCACGCCGCCCGTCCGGCGTGGACGATGAGACTGCGCCGCGCCCGCCTGTAATTCCCGCCCGGCAGGTGCGGTGATCATGCTTTCTTCCCGGCGGACAGTGGATTGCTCAGCCGCAGCACGACCACGCTCAGGCCCATCACCACGGCCAGCAGCAGCACGCTGATGGCGCTGGCGTAACCCAGTTGCCCGCCTGAAAAGGCTGTTTTATAGATGTGCATGCTCAGGATCTCGGTGCTGTTGCCCGGCCCGCCGCCGGTCATGATGTAAACCACCTCCAGCACGCGAAAGGCGTCAATCAGGCGCAGCAGCAACGTGACCACGATGATCGGCATCAGCATGGGTAGTTTGACCGTCCAGATGGCCTGCCAGGGCGTCGCGCCATCGATGGCCGCTGCCTCCATCACCGCGCCGTCCAAATTCTGCAACCCAGCGGCCAGCATGATGAACACGAAGGGCGTCCACTGCCAGATATCGGCCACCACCACGGCAAAAAAGGCCAGATTCGGATCGGCAAGCCAGGTAATCTTGCCCACGCCTACCGAAGTCATCAGCGCGTTGATCGCCCCGAAATTGGTGTCGAACAGAAAGCGCCAGGTCAGGCCCACCACAATGGGCGCGATCATCATCGGCAGGATAAAGACCGTGCGGAACAGCGTCAGTCCGCGCATGGGTTTTTCCAGCGCCAGCGCCAGCACCAGCCCCAGGATCATCTCGGCAATAACCACGGTGGCCGCGAACAGCAGTGTGGTCAGCAGTGAGGAACGCACCGCCGGATCCTGCGCCAGCCGCCCGAAATACTGCGCTCCGGTGAAGACGGCCTCTGTCCACGGTGTGCCAATGCTCCAGTTGTAAAAGGACAGGCGCAGCGCCTGAAGCACCGGATACAGGCAGGCCACCACCATGATCAAGGTGGCAGGCAGCACGAACAGCCAGGGTGTCAGGCGGGTCAGCGGCTGCTTGACACTGCGGGGCGATCTGGCAGAGATCAGGGGTTGTTTCAAAGGGAGAACCTCGCAGCGGTGGGGCGGTAAGACAAAGGGCTGAGGGCAGCGCCGCCGTCAGCCCCAATCGGGCGAGGGCCAGGACGCTGCCCATCAAAGGCGTCCTGAACGGGGCCGGATGAATCGGAGGAACCGATTTTCCATCCGGCCTTTTGCCAGTTAGCTGTAGTAGCCCGCCCGCTTCATCAGGTCCGTGACCGGGCCGACTGCACCCTGCAACGCGGCCTGGGCATTCTTGCCAGTCAGGCCCTCATTGACCGCGATACCGAAAATCTGGATGTTCAGTGCGTCCCACTCCGGGATGATGGGCCGCCAGTCGGGGTTGGCATACTTGATCTGCTCTTTGAGAATGGCGTACTGCGGGTACAGGGCGCGGAGCGCGCCGTTATTGATGGTACTGGTCCGCATGGCGTTGCCCCCCAGCCGCGCAATCGACAGGTCCTGCTGCTTGCTGGTCAGCCACTGGATGAACAGGAACGCCGCTTCCTTGTTGGCGCTGTTAGCAGGAATCGCCAGCCCAAAACCGCCGGTCTGGCTGCTGTAGCGCGCGGCCTTGGGGTGCAGCGCGTACCCCACCTTGCCCTTGATGCGCGACTTGCTCTCGTCAGCCGCTGGACCAAAGATGGCGATGGAATCGATGTAGATGGCCGCCTCGCCCTGGAGGAACGAATTAGACATCT
Organism: Deinococcus marmoris DSM 12784; assembly: GCF_000701405.1. Lineage (GTDB taxonomy): Bacteria > Deinococcota > Deinococci > Deinococcales > Deinococcaceae > Deinococcus > Deinococcus marmoris. Next base: position 30,216 of record NZ_JNIV01000041.1, on the reverse strand, counting down.
CGCCGAAGGCGAAGCTGGGAATGCCCTTGGGGCCGGTCGCCACCACCTTCTGCATGAATTGCAGCGCCTTGATGCCGGGCGCTTCCTGAAACACGGGCTTCCAGTTGTCGTCGAACACCTCACCGCCCATCGGGTTCAGGTGCAGCAAAAAACCGTGCATGGCGTCGTGGCCAGACTTGCCCCGGCTGGTCATGGCCCCGATCTTGCCCTTGTCCTGAATGATGGGCAACATGGCTTCCAGTTCGGTGTAGGTCGTGGGCGGCTTGAGTTTCAGGCTGGCGAAGATGTCCTTGCGGTACGCCATGATGCTGGTTTCTGCGCCGCTGGGCAGGCCGTACAGCTTGGCACCGGGGCCGGGCAGATAGCCCTTCTTGCCGCCTACAAGTCCGATGTTCTGGAGATACCCCGGCACCACATCGCTGATGTCGTAGTTGGGATCGGCCAGCGCAGCATTGCTCAGGAACGGCTGCATTTCCTCGATCAGCTTTTTCTTGACGTACTCGCCTTTCCAGGTGGCGATAAAGGTCACCACGTCGTAATCGCCCCTTCCCTTGCTCATTTCCAAGAGCTGCTTGTCCTTCATGCGGCCCGTCTCGATGCGGTCCGCCTCCACCCTGATGCCCGTTTCGCGGGTGAACTGCGCGAACATCTTGATGGCCGCGTCGAAGTGCGGGTGGGCCGGAATGCTCAGCACAATCGTGCTGCCTTTATATTTGGCGTAGCGGCTGCTGGCCTGTGCCCCGGCGATGGAGAAGTGCGGCAACGTGGTGGACGCCGCGATGGCCGCCGTGGTCAGGCCAAGTTTACGAAGAACCTCGCGCCGGGTTTCGGTCATGGCCGTTGGATTGTCGGTAGCGGTGGGTGCAGCTTTGAGATCACCAGATGGGGGCAGATCAGTCATAGAAACTCCTGTAGAGCCAAGGCGGGACGGCGAGATGGAGCTGCCCACAGTGGGCAACAGCCAGATCAAATGCTTCTAACTTCAGTGTTGTTCCAAATGATAGCGCTAACAAATTGGGAAATGCAAGACTTCCCTTGGGGTGATTCGATACTATGTGGAGAAAAGAGCCGTTTCTAAAGCACCGACAGCATGCCGCCGTCCACATAAATGACCTGCCCGTTCACGTAGCTGCTGGCCCGTGAGGACAGAAAAACGGCGGCTCCCACAAGTTCTTCCGGGTTGCCCCAGCGTCCAGCGGGGGTGCGGCCACTGACCCAGGCGGTGAACGCCTCGTCGGCGAGCAGAGCGGCGTTCATCTGGGTGGCGAAGTAGCCGGGGCCGATGCCGTTGACCTGTATGCCACCTTCTGCCCACTCGGCGCACATGGCGCGTGTCAGGCCCTTAAGACCCGTCTTTGCCGCCGTGTAGGGCGAGATGGTACGCCGCCCGACTTCGGACATCACCGACAGGATGTTAATAACCTTCCCGCTACCCCGCGCCAGAAAATGCGGCGCAACCTCGCGCGAGACGAGCATGGCCGCCGTCAGGTTGGTGATCAGCACCTCGTTCCAGATATCGAGGGTCAGTTCGGTCAGCGGGGCGCGGCGCTGGATTCCGGCGTTGTTGATCAGGATGTGGAGTTCACCGCCTGCCAAAACATCTGCGATTCCAGCACGCACCGCCGTCTCGTCCGTGACATCGAAAGGGGCGGCGCTGGCGTTGAAACCCTCAGCCTGTAAACCTATGACCGCAGCATCGAGTTTACTCACGTCCCGGCCATTCAGCACCACTGCCGCACCGTGCTGTGCTAGACCGCGTGCCAGAGCCAATCCCAGGCCACTGCTGCCCCCGGTGATCAGTGCGCGCTGGCCGCTCAGATCGAACAGGTTGACGGTCATCCTTCCACCAGCAGGCCGCTCAATGCCTCGATGTGCCGCACCAGGGCGCTGTGGTCATCCCCAGCCCGTGCGCCGCCGTCGGCCTGCGCGTAGTCGGCGAACAGTTCACGGGCGCGCGCCGTCAGCGGCATGGCCGCCCCAACACTCGCGGCCACGTCCAGCGCCACATCCAGGTCTTTAATTTGGTTGGTCATGGTGCCTCCGGGTTCAAAGTGGCGTTCGATCATGCGCGCGCCGTGTTCGGTCAGGATGCGGCTCCGTGCGAAGCCGCCCAGAATCGCTTCCCGAACGCGGGCCGGGTCCGCGCCGCCCGCACGGGCCAGGGTTAGCCCCTCGGCCACCGCGCCGATGGTCACGGCCACGATCACCTGATTGACCAGTTTCGCCAGTTGCCCGCTGCCGGACGGACCAACCTGCGTCACTGTGCCGAGAGTGTTCAGCACCGGCTTTGCTTCCTCGGTCCAGTCGTCCGGGCCGCCGACCATGATTGCCAGTTCACCACGCTCTGCCCCACCTGTGCCGCCGCTGACCGGGGCATCCAGAAACCGCAGCCCCTTCGCCTGTGCCGCCGCTGCCAGATCGCGCGCAATCGCCGGGTGGATGCTGCTCATGTCCACGAACAGCGTGCCAGGCCGCGCCGCCTCAAACACGCCGCCCATCAACACCTCTGAAACGACGGAGCCGTTGGGCAGCACGATGATGACCAGATCGGCGTGTTGAACGGCCCCGGCAGCCGTGGCCGACACCCTGGCCCCAAGCGCTGCCAGCGCCGCCGGATTCTCGGGCGAGCGGTTGTAGACCGTGACCTCGTAACCCGCTTCCAACAATCTCACGCCCATCGGGCGACCCATGAGTCCGGTGCCGATGACGGCCAGTCTGGGCCTGGATTGCGTCGGCTGGAGCATCAGAATCTGGCTCCCTTGACTGAAACGCTGATGCGGTACAGGCTGCTGCTGGCGGCGATGTACAGGTACGGATCCAGGTGGCTGAAGGTCAGGTTGCCGATGGCTTCGGGCACGGGCACCACGCCCAGCCGGGTGCCGTCCGGGGCGAAGACCTGCACCCCGCCGCCGCTGCTGCTCCACAGGTTGCCATGGACGTCGGTGCGGATGCCGTCGGGCAGGCCAGGGTCAACGGCGGCGAAGACCTGGCCCTCTCCCACCGTGTTGCCCGAAACCGGGTAGGCGTGAATGTGGTGGCGGCCCTCTGGATCGTGGCTTCTGCCCGTGTCGGTCACGTACAGCGTGGTCTCGTCCAGGTTGAAGGCCAGACCGTTGGGCCGCAGCAGATCGCAGACTTTGGCCTCCACCGCGCCCGTAGCGGGGTCCAGACGGTAAACCCAGTGGCCTTCTTGCTCCTGATCGCCGCCGTAACCCTCGTGGGCCTGGATCAGACCGTAAGGCGGGTCCGAGAACCACACGCCACCGTCACGGGCCACAATCACATCGTTGGGACTGTTCAGGCGTTTGTCGCCGTGGTGCGTGGCAATCGGCTGCCAAGTGTGGCCGTTGTCCGCCGAGCGCAGGACCGCGCGGTCACCGTGCGAGCAGGCATACAGCCGCCCCCCATCATCGCGGGTGTGGCCGTTGTGAAAATGGGAGGGTTGCATCACCACGCTGAATGGCGTCTCAGACGTGCTTTCCTGCGGGTGCCAGCGCAGGATGCGGTTGCCGGGAATATCGCTCCACAGCACCGCGCCGTCGTCCAGACATACCGCCCCCTCACCCCAGGCCGTTCCAGTGGCAAGTTTTTCCAGCGCAGCGTCAGAGGGAATCAACTGCTCCAGACCGGGAAACGGGTGGCTCATGAGCGTTCTTCCTCTAAAACCACCTGTGGTTCCGCGACTTCAAGACTGAGGCTGACCGTCCGCTCCGTGGCGCGTGACCTGTGGGACAGGCCGACGGGGACGGTCAGGCTGTGGCCCCGTTCCAGCGTGACCGGGTCGGCGTCGCGGAAATCCAGCGTCAGTACGCCTTCCAGCACGATAAAGGTTTCGGGGGTGTTGGGATGATGGTGCCAAGGGCCGACGCCCTGCGTGACGCTCAGGCGGGCGCGGTGCCCTGGCCCACTGGCGAAGACCTGTTGAAGGGGAACATTGGCGGCGGCGTGGGCGACGGCCAGAAGATCGGTGGGCGTCAGATCGGCGTGGGTCATCAGACTCCTGTGGCGTGGAGATCGTCGGGAACGAGGCTGACCTTCATCGCGCGGGTGCGGTCCGCCGCCAACGTGAAGGCATTCAGCGCCTGTGACAGCGGAAAACGGGCGCTCAGGAGCGGAGTCAGGTCCAGTCGGCCCGCCGCGAGCAACTCCACGGCCAGCGCGTACTCGCCTGCAAAGCGGAAGGAGCCGATCAGGCGCAACTCGCGCGACAGCATCAGATTCAGCGGTGCGGCGCTCAGGCCAGGCGGCAACATGCCCAGTTGCACCAAAGTTCCCCCCGGCGCGAGGGCCGTGACCGCCGAGGCCAGGCCGGGGGCCGTACCAGAAACCTCAAAGGCCACATCCACCTCCAGCCCGTCCAGAGTCTCGCGGCTGACATTCACAGTTGTATCGGCCCCCAGCCGACGCGAGACGGCCAGTGGTTCGTCCTGTAGATCGGTCACGGTGATGTGCCGCGCCCCGGCCAGCCGCGCACTCAACACGGTCAGCGCGCCGATGGGGCCGGAACCGACGATCAGCACGCTCTTGCCCAGCAGCGGCCCGGCCTGATTGACCCCGTGCAGGGTTACGGCCAGCGGCTCGGCCAGCGCAGCCACTTCAAAGGAGAGGTGATCAGGAATGGGCAAACACTGCGACTCGTGCGCCACGAAGCGGTCCGAAAAGGCCCCCTGAACATGCGGAAACCGCGCCGCCGAGCCGTAAAAGCGCACATTGCGGCACAGGTTGGGACGGCCTGCTAGACACGGATCGCAGTCCAGGCAAGGCCGCGCCGGGTTGACGGCGACGCGGGTTCCGGGGACCAGTTTGGTGACGCCCGGCCCCACTTCCTGAACAGTTCCCGCCACCTCATGCCCCAGCGTCAGCGGTTCGCGCACCCGGAAATTGCCCACCCCGCCGTGCGCGAAGTAATGCAGATCAGAGCCGCAGATGCCGCCTGCGCCAAGGCTGATGCGGACCTCACCGTCCTGGAGGGGCTGTTCTGGACGATTCTCCAGTCGCAGTTCACCAGCCGCGTGAATGACCAGAGACTGGCTCATACGCTGGGCAGGCGCACGGGGGTTTTCAGCGTGCCATCCGAGAAGTACTGACTCAGGTTGTCCAGCACCAGTTGGCCCATCTCGCCGCGTGTTTCCAGCGTTCCGCTGGCGGCGTGGGGGGCCAGCACCACGTTGTCCATCTCCAGCAGCTCCGGCGGCACACTCGGCTCGGCGGCAAACACGTCCAGCGCCGCGCCCGCGATTTTTCCATTTTGCAGCGCAAAGACCAGATCACCCTCGTTGACGATGCTGCCGCGCGAGACGTTCACCAGCATCCCTTGCGGCCCCAGCGCCTCCAAAACAGCCGAGTCCACCAGGCCACGCGTGCCGCTCCCGCCCGCTGCCGTGACGATCAGCACGTCGGCGGCCTCCGCGAGCGAATGCAGGTCTGGATAGCTTTTGTGCGTTGTGCCGGCAGGCGGATACGGATCGGTGAACGCCACCGTCATGTCCAGCGCTTCCAGGCGGCGGCCCAGCGCCTGACCCACCCGCCCGAATCCCAGGATGCCTGCCGTCTTGCCGCCCAGCCGGGTGGTTAGCGGCATCTCACCCTGCCGGGACCAGTGTCCGGCGCGCACGTAGCGGTCTCCGTAAGCGACTCTCCGCGCCAGTGCCAGCAGCAAGCCCAGTCCCTGATCGGCCACGTCAGCCGTCAGCACGTCGGGCGTGTTGCTGACCACCACGCCCCGGCGGGCGCACTCGGCCAGATCGACAGCGTCCAGACCGACGCCGTAGATGACCACCACTTCCAGCACGCTCAGGGCGTCCATAACCTCACGCGGCAGGCCCGCGCCGCCGTTGGTGGCAACGCCGCGCACAGTCGCGCCCACCTCGTTTAGAAAGGCCGCCCTGTCCGGCGCTTCCCACAGGCGGTGGGTCTGGAAACCGCGCTCCAGCGCCGTCATCACGTCAGGCATCATGGGGGCGACGATCAGTAAATCGGGTTTATTCATAGGGTCTCCAGAAGAAGTCCTAAAGAGGGTTCAGGTGGTCTGGCGGTGGATGATTTCGAAGCCCAGATCGACGCTTTTTTCGGCCACAGCCGCGCCGCGCAGGCTGGACAGCAGCATCTCGGCGGCCACCCGGCCCATCTCGGCGCGGGGCGTGCGAACTGTGCTGATCGGCGGGTTGAGATTGGCGGCGATGTCCTGATCGTTGAAGCCGCAGATGGCGAGGTCCTGCGGCACCCGGATGCCCCGGCGCTGGGCCTCGAACAGCGCCCCGGCGGCCAGATCGTCGTTGACCATGAACACGGCGTCAATCTCCGGGTGCCGCAGGAGCAGTTCACTGAGCAGTTCGCCGCCCACCGTGATCGAGCTGGGCGTCTCGCGGTGGGCCACCAGATCGGCCCGCAAACCCGCGCCCGCCAGCGTGGCCTGAAACGCAGTCATGCGGCGCACGCTGCGCGGATCGCTGTCGGTCATGGACCCGGCATAGGCCACCTGCCGCCGCCCCCGCCCGATCAACTCACGCGCCACCGCGCGGCCCACGGCGGCGTGGTCAAAGCCCACGTTCAGGTCCAGCGGACGCGGCGAGAGGTCCAGCAGTTCCATCACTGGCACGCCCGCCGATTGAACCATCCGCACGGTGGCCTCGCTGTGGTCGATACCAGACAGGATAATGCCATCAGGCCGCCAGCCCAGCAGCGCGCGGACCAGTTCCTCCTCGCGGGCCACGTCATATTCGGTGGTCCCCAGCATGGTGTGATAGCCAGCAGCGGCCAGGGTGTCGTGCAGTGCGTCCAGCGTCGGGACATGCACCGAGTGATGGAGCGTCGGGATGAGGACGGGGATCACGCCCCCAGAGCCACGCGCCAGGCTGCCGGCCAGTCGATCAGGGATGTAACCCAGTTGCGCCACCGCCTCGTGAATGCGGGCGCGCAGTTCAGGAGAAACGGCCTCAGGGGTATTGAGGGCGCGGCTGACGGTCATGACGGCCACGCCCGCCGCCCGCGCCACCTCGCTGAGGGTCACCGCCTGACGTTTGCGGCCAGGCCGCACGGAACTGGGAAGTGGAGTTGAACGGGTACGCGTCAAAAAACCCTCCAGAGCAGGGAAAAGAGTTAGAACATTCAGCAAAAATATCCGGCAAGATGGTGGTGCAGATGATAGCGCTATCAAATCGGATTTGGGCGGTCTTTGACGGGTTGCCGGCGGTGTGGGCTTCAGCAGCCAACAACCACAGCTTGTAAACGTCCCAGTACAGGAAGAGGACCCATCAACGTCAGGTGCCAGGGGACCAGAGACCTCTGAAACGTAGCGCCAGCTTATGGGCCGCGATCTTCCGGCACACATGCGCGCGGATTGGTCTGCGGGGAACGAGTTGCGGGAGCATCAGATAGAAAGACTGATGTAGACGTAAAAAGATGGTCTCTACAGTCTTCCGAACCCAACCCGCCGCCCTCCAACGGAAGGGGGGGAGTTTTCATGTTCGATCTGGGCTGCGCGTGTACACCATAGCCCTGATCAGCCCAGTCTCCAAGCACCAAATCCCCCTCAAATTTGTGCAGCAACGCACAGTTCATACGGACTGCCGTTTGGAACGCGGGAAAGATTGGGAAAGCGCAGGTCTCCACACTCCACGCCCGGAGGGCTATTTTTCTCCTACTCGCTCTCTTGCCCAGCTCTGCAAGTCCCGCTTGGATTGCAGGTGTTTTCAACACCTTTTAATCGGAGTCCGCAGCATCCCCAGCGAGGGGCTTCAGCGTGACCCGTACCCCCGCTCCGTTTCTGGTGTTGAACAGCCTCATCTGGCCTCCATGCGCGTCGATTAATGATTTCGAGATGGCCAGCCCCAGCCCACTGCCGCCGCGCCCACGTTCCCGGTCTGGGCCGCTGTAAAACCGTTCAAATGCCCGGTCCAGGGCTTCTGCGGTGAACCCTGTGCCTGTGTTGTGGATCTCGATGTGGACGGCCCCCGCTTGCGCCGCAAGCCTGACCCAGACCGTGCCGTGCGGGGGCGTGTGGCGCAGGGCATTGGTCAGCAGGTTCTGAACCACTTGCTGCAACCGTCGCTGGTCACCCATCACCCTGACCGGTTCGGCGCAGAGGTCCAGGAGAAGATCGACGCCCTGTGCCTGGGCTGCCAGCAGGTGATCGGCGTGCAGACGGATCAGGACATCCTGCACCTCCACAGGGCCAAGATCGAGCCGCAATTCGCCCGCTTCGGTCAGCGAGAGGAGTTGCAGATCCTCGATCAGTCTGGACAGCAGGTCCGCGTGGCCGATCAATTTCTCCAGTTCCTGCGGGCTGGCGGGCAACACGCCGTCACGCACGCCTTCCAGTCGTCCGCGCAGCACCGTGACCGGCGTGCGGAGTTCGTGGGCCGTGGCGGCCACGCTGTAGCGCCGTTCCCGCTCCAGCCGTTCCAGGGACGCGGCCATGGCGTTGAAGTCCCTCAGGAGCCTAGCCGTTTCGTCATTGCGACGGTTCAGGCTGCGGCTCAGCACCGCGCGGGCGGTGAAGTCCCCGGTGGTCAGCCGGTTTGCGGCAGCGGAGAGTTGCGTCAAGGGACGGGCAAAACGTCTGGCCGCCCACCACGCGAGCAAAGCCAGCACGGTCAAGAGCAACGCCACGCCGAACGCGAACAGGCCCTGGAGTTCATCCACATTCAGGGTGGTGCTGGACAGCCGCCTGGCCTGTACCAGCAGGGATTCGAGTTCACCAGGGGGCAACCCAAACTGTGCCGTCAGCAGCGCCCCGGTCTGGCGCTGCACCTCATCCATGAACACGGACCAGGCGTAGCTGAGGACGACGAACACGGTCAGCGAGGTCAGCAGCGCCAGCCCCAGCATGGTCTTGTAGAGGTCGGCGGCCAGCGAGTTCCAGCCGCGCCACACGGCTTGCCAGGGCGTCTCACGCGGCGGCTTCATTCGTCCGCCAGCCGGAAGCCCACGCCGCGCACGGTCTGAATGAGATCAGGCTGGCCTGCCCCCTCCAGTTTCCGGCGCAGGTTCCACAGGTGGGTGTCGATCACCCTTTCCAGCGCGTCCGATTCGGGCAGGGCGGCGTCCAGCAGTTCCTCACGGGAACAGACCCGGCCAGGGTGCCGCAGCAGGTGTTCGAGCAGGCGGTACTCGGTCATGGTCACGTCGAGGCGCTCACCAGCCACCCGCACCCGCACGGCCAGCGGATCGAGTTCGAGCCGGGCAAAACGCAGCGGTTGCCCGGTGTCCTGCGCTCCGGCGCGGCGCAGCACGGCTTTCACGCGGGCCACCACCTCCAGCGGGCTGAAGGGCTTGACCACGTAGTCGTCCGCGCCCATCTTGAGGCCCAGCAGTTTGTCCAGATCTTCCGCGAACGCCGTGACCATGATGACGGGCGTGCCTGCCGTCTCCCGGATACGGCGCAGCACCTCAAAGCCGTCGAACCCAGGCAGGTTGACATCCAGCAAGACCAGATCAGGCCGGACCGCGCGGTGCAGTTGCACGGCGGCTGGGCCGGTGCTGGCCCGCTCGGTGCGGAACTGCTCTCGGCGCAGATACGCCTCCAGCAATTCGGCAATGTCCGGCTCGTCTTCCACGATCAATACGAGTTGGCTCTGATTCACGCCTTTCAGTGTAGGCACCCGTGCCAAGACCACGCTCAAAGATTGTCGAGAAAACTTGTCAATTCCCAGGAAGCGTCTTGTGGGTCGCCGCACACACTCCTTGCAGGGTTGCACGTTGCCGCCCAGAGAGTAAGTCCCACCCACCGAACCAAGGAGCAGCACATGACACGACACATGTCCACTAACAGCCCCATTAACAGCGCTTCGAGAGACCCACAGATTCCGGTACAGGCCAGGCTCGCCGCCGCCTGGGCCAGCTTCATGTTTCTCTATATCTACGTCGACATCCTGAACTTCTACAAGCCCGGCGTCGTCGACGGCATCCTGGCTGGCCTCGTCTGGAAGTTCGACATCAGTGCGCCGCTCTTGACCATGATGCTCGTGTCCGTGTCGATCCCGGCCATGATGGTCTGGCTCTCCATGACGCTGCCTGCGCGGGTCAACCGCGCCACGAACCTCGTCGTTGCGTCGCTCCTCATCCCCTATTCGGTGTTCAACGCGGCAGGGGCAATCTGGGAGTGGGCTACCTTTTACGGTTTTTCCATCGGACTCGAGGTGCTGCTCCTGGCCTTCATCCTGCGCTCCGTCTGGACCTGGCACCGAACGCCCTCCGGAGCGGCAGATGTCGCGGCGGCAGCTTGACGCCCTCCGAGATCTTCTTCGTTGCGGCCAAAGTGATCAGCACCAGTTTCTGAGGAGCAGGCGTCTCATACGGGTTCCGGGCGTGGTGTGTGGAAGTCGGGTCCGTTCCAATTCCCGAGTGGAACAAGGTCAACCAGTCGAGTCGGTCCTACTGGAGATGAGTGGCCCCCCAACTGCGCCGAGTTGTTCCCTGATCCCAACGGGGATTCGTCTCAAAGTTTCAGAGGCCGGGGTTGTCGTCAGGGTGCGGGAATCTGGTCCACCACCACCACACACAGTCGGCGTGGCCCGTGTACGCCCTCCACCCGCACCAGTTCGATATCGCTGGTGGCACTGCCGCCGCTGATCCAGGTCAGCGGGCGGCCCGCCTGTACACTGGCCTCCGCGAGCTGCACGCCCTCCAGCACACTTTGCACGATCTGTTCGGCGCGAATAATGCAGATGTGCAGGTCTGGAATCAAAGTCAGCGCCCGGCGGCCCTGATCGGGGGCGTGATCCAGGATGATGGTTCCGGTTTCGCTGATGGCCACCGCGCAGCCTGTAACAACGGCTTCTGCGCCGTCCAGCCCGGCGTGGCTCAGCGGCGGATCGTCACGCAGCAACTCCAGCCCAGCAGGCAGGAAATCGGGATGGAGTCCGGCGGGAACCAACACGCGTTTTGCTCCGGCCAGAGCGGCTTCCACAGCCCTTGCCACCTCTGCTTCAGGCACACGCTGAAACGAGGCGCGGTAGTCCTCGATGCGGTCCTGAAACTGATGCAGCATGGCTCCACGCTCCAGCCGCTGGCCCTGCGGGTAGGCGGGCAATGCTGGAGCCTCCACGCCTGCAACCGCGCGGTTGATGCGGGTCAGCATCTCCAATCTGGCCTCGGCGTTACTCACTGCCCTGCTCCCTTTCCTTCCACCACTCGCGGAAACTCTGCGGCGGTAAGGCTTTCAGGTCACGGCTCTGGGTCCAGCCGCCCAGCAGACCGGGTAAAGAGGTGATCTCGCCGCCTTTGACCAGTGGCCCCTGGCCCACACGCGCCAACTTCAGCGCGCCCTCGAAACGCCAGCCCGAACTCATCGCGTAGCCCACCGCCTTCATCGCCAGGGCTTCGGCAGTCACACCCTTTTCCCCAGTGATCTCGCCGCGCAGATAGATCAGCACCTGGGGAATGTTGATCCGCACAGGGCAGGCGTCGAAGCACGCGCCGCACAGGCTGGACGCGCCGGGCAGGGTGTTGGCATTCTTGTCCTGCATCCCCAGCAGTTGCGGGGTCAGAATCGCGCCGATGGGGCCGGGATACACGCTGCCGTAGGCGTGGCCGCCCGTGCGCTCGTAGACTGGGCAGACGTTCAGGCACGCCGAACAGCGGATGCAGCGCAACGTTTGCCGCCCAGTGGCGTCGGCCAGCACGTCACTGCGCCCGTTGTCCAGTAAAATCAGGTGAAATTCCTGCGGGCCATCGCCCGGCGTCACGCCGCTCCAGAACGAGGTATAGGGATTCATCCGCTCGGCGGTGCTGGAGCGGGGCAGCAGCTCCATGAACACGGCCAAGTCTTCCCATTTCTCCAGCACCTTCTCGATACCCATGATGCTGACCAGCACTTGGGGCAGCGTGAGGCACATGCGCCCGTTGCCCTCGGATTCCACCACGCACACCGTTCCCGTTTCGGCCACCGCGAAATTGACGCCTGAGACGGCCATTTTGGTGGTCAGGAATTTATGGCGCAGATACCGCCGCGCGGCCCCGGCGAGTTCGGCAGGCGAATCGCTCAAGCTCCCCTCTCCGGGCAATTCCCTGTTGAACAGCGCCTGAATCTCGGCGCGGTTGCGGTGGATGGCGGGTACCAGAATATGGCTGGGCGTGTCATTCGACAGTTGCACGATCAGCTCGGCCAGATCGGTCTCGATGGCGTGGATGCCGCGCTCTTGCAGGGCCGCGTTCAACTCGATCTCGTCGCTGGTAATGCTCTTGACCTTGATCAGCTCAGTGACCGCGTGGGACTGGGCAATGCGGACCACGATCTCGCGGGCCTCCACCGCGTCGCGCGCCCAATGAACCTGACCGCCCCTGGCCCTGACACTGCCCTCCAGTTGCAGCAGGCGGTCACTCAGGTTTGCCAGTGACGCGTCCTTGGTGGCCTCGCCCAGCACGCGCAGGTCTTCCCAGTGCGGCAACTCGCCCACCGCCCGCAGCCGTTTCTCGCGGATGGTGTGCGTCACTTTGCGGAGGTTTGCACGCAGTTGCGGCTGATTCACTTTGTCGCGGGCGGCTTCGGGAAAGGGTTTTGCGGGGTGCAGACCGCTCATGCGAAGACCTCCCCTTCAGTACTCGCCAGAATCTCGGCCAGATGGACGGTTCCTGCGCCACTTCTGAGGCGGTGCAGACCGCCGCCGATGTGCAGCAGGCAGGAATTGTCGCCAGCCGTGCAGACCTCCGCGCCGGTATCCAGGATGTGGCGGGTCTTGTCGGCCAGCATGGCGGCGCTCACGTCGGGATTTTTGACGCTGAAGGTGCCGCCGAAGCCGCAACACTCCTCGCTGCCTTCCAGTTCCAGCAGGGTCATCCCGCGCACGTTTCTCAGCAGTTTGAGGGGCGCGTCGCCCACCCGCAGCACGCGCATGGCGTGGCAGGTGGGGTGGTAGGTGACGCGGTGCGGATAGTACGCGCCCACGTCGTCTACGCCCAATTTATTCACCAGAAATTCGCTGAGTTCAAACACCCTGGGGGCCAGTTCCTCCACCTCGCGCAGCAAGTCCTGATCGCCGCCCCACTTCGCCGCCTCCGGGTACAATTCGCGCACCATCGCCGCACAGGAGCCGCTGGGCATCACCACCACCTCCGAATCCCGGTAGTCGTCCACGAATTTTCGGATCAGCTTCAGGGCGTCGTCACGGTAGCCGGTGTTCAGGTGCATCTGGCCGCAACAGGTCTGGTTGGCGTTGAAGCGCACGGTCTGGCCCAGCCGCTCCAGGAGGCGCACGGTGGCCTGCCCGGTGCGCGGGAACATGGCGTCATTGATACAGGTAATGAACAGGTCAATTTGCATGTGAAGGTCTACCTCGACTCTACCGCGTGCGGCGCGCTCTGGCGAGGGAGAAACGTCCGCAAGTCGCACGAATCTCGCACGATCTGACGCACTTCGGGCAGGGATGCGCCCGCCTGAATCAGCAGGTTGCCCATCAACGTCGCCTCCACCGGGCCAGCGACCACCGTTTTGCCGCTGGCATCGGCGATGAGCTGATTCAGAACGCCGATCTGCGAGCCGCCGCCCACGATATGAACCGTGCTGATGGGCTGCCCACTGACGTCTTCCAGCACGTCCAGAATCTGCGCCGTTCTGTGGGCCAGGCTGTCCAGCACACAGCGGGTGATCTCTGCTGGCGTCTGTGGCACCGCCTGACCCGTCTCACGGCAATAAGTCTGGACGCGCACGGGCATATCCGTGCCGGGTGGTGAAAATCGGGCGTCGTCCGGGTCTATGAGCGGGCCACCCTCAACAGCCTGCGCCTGCGCGTAGAGTTCGCCGTATTCCAATCCCCAACCCTCATTGCACTGCTGGATGATCCACAGCCCCATCACGTTTTTGAGGAGTCGGGTGGTTGCCCCCTGACCATCAACACTGACGCCTGACTCGTTGGTCAGGTTTTCCGCCCGTGTGCGCGGCGTGATGACCGGCTGGGGCGTCTCGATGCCCACCAGACTCCAGGTGCCGCTGGACACATAGGCCCACCCGTCACCATCGGCAGGCACGGCGGCGACGGCAGAGGCCGTGTCGTGCGTGGCAGGCGCGATGACCTGAACGCCGCCCAGCCCGGTTTCGCGGGACACCTCCGGCAAAAGTTCCCCCAGGACGCTGCCAGCTTCGACGATGCGCGGCAGCATTCCAGTTGGAATCTCCAGCGCGTTCAGTAGCTCCGCCGCCCACGTTCCAGTTTGCGGATTGAAAAACTGCGTGCTGCTGGCGTTCGTCCTTTCGGTCACGGCCACACCGCACAGCCAGAAGTGGAGGAGGTCAGGCACCATCAACATCGTCTGCGCGCGGACCAGATGTTCGGGCGCTTCGGCGGCAAGCTGATACAGGGTGTTGAAGGGCAGAAATTGAATGCCAGTGGCGTCGTAAATCCGCTCATCGGACAGTTGCGCCCGCACGCGCTCCATCACGCTGCTCAGGCGAGGGCTGCGGTAGTGGTGAATCTGCCCCAGCAGGTCGCCGCGCCCGTCCAGCAGCCCATAATCCACCGCCCAGGAATTGACGCCCACACTGGCGATCTCGCCGTGCCGCGACGCCAGTTTCAGGCCGTGCAGGACCTCGCGCCACAGGCCCAGGATGTCCCAGTAGAGCTGGCCGCGCACTGGAACGCCGCCGTTGGGAAAGCGGTGGAGAATCTCGACATGGAGTTTGCCGCCTTCCAGCGTGCCGAGGGCGACGCGGCCACTGGAAGCACCCAGGTCAATGGCAATGAAGCGGCGTGTGGCGTGGGACTCGTGGCTGTTTTGGTTGGATTGGTTTTGGGACGCCATGCTCGCCTACCCCCTCCCCAACCCTCCCCCATAAAGAGGGAGGGAGCTAATAACGCAGTCCTTGTTTTTCTTCTCCCTCTTCATGGGGGAGATGTCGCGTAGCGACAGAGGGGGTGGTGAGCGTAGCGAACTCGCCTCACCGCACATACGCTGTCGGCACGCCCCCGTCCACCGTGATCACGCCGCCCGTCGTCTTCGCGGCGGCGGGCGAGATCAGCCAGTACGTCGCCTCGGCAATATCTTCGGGGAACACATTGACCTTCAGGGTGGTGCGGTTGCGGTAGAACTCTTCGAGCTGATCGGGCTGGAGGCCATACGTCGCCGCGCGTTCGGCCCGCCACTTGCCGTCCCAGATGCTGCTTCCGGCCAGGATGCCGTCGGGCAGCACCGAGTTGACGCGGATGCCCGCCGCGCCGCCTTCTTCAGCCAGACAGCGGGCCAGATGCAACTCTGCCGCCTTGGCCGCGCTGTAAGCCGCCGCGTTCTTGCCCGCCGCCACGCTGTTCTTGCTGCCGATAAACACCAGACTGCCGCCCGTGGCCTGCGCCCGCATCAGCTTGAATGCCTCACGGGCCACCAGAAAGTAGCCGGTGGAAAGGATGCTCTGGTTACGGTTCCACATTTCCAGGCTGGTGTCTTCGATGGGGGCGCTGGACGCGATTCCGGCGTTGTTGACGGCGATGTCCACGCCGCCGTAGGTCAGGACGGCGTGCTGGTACGCATGGATGACCTGCCCCTCCTCGGTCACGTTCATGGAAACGGCGGTGCCCCGGCGGTGGCCGCGCCCTTTGGTGACCTCATCGGCCACCGTCTGCCCACCGTCTGCGTTCAGATCGGCGATAACGATGTGCGCGCCGTCCGCCGCGAGCCGGTGGGCAATCGCCCGCCCGATACCGCTGGCCGCACCGGTGACCAGGGCCACATGCCCTTCCAACGCCTTGGGCGCAGGCTTGAGGCTCAGTTTGTACAGTTCCAGCGGCCAGTATTCAATCGCGTAGCTCTCGGCGGCGCTCAATGACACGAAGCCGCCCAGACTGCTGGCCGATTTCATGACCTGAATGGCGCGGGTGTAGAGCTGACGTGACACGTCGGCCCCCTGAGCGTCCGGGCCGCTGTTGACCATGCCCAGGCCCGGAATCAATACCACGCGCGGCGCGGGCGTGAACATCACATCGCCGTCGCCCTTGTTGCCGTCGAAATACGCAGCGTACTCGGTCTTGAAGCGGGTCACGCCCTCCTGCGCGGCGGCTTTCAGAGCGTCCAGTCCCTGCTCCGGGGTCCAGTCCAGGTACAGCGGCACGCGTTTGGTATGCACCAGATGATCCGGGCAAGCCGCGCCCACCTGCGACAATTCGGCGGCGGCGTTGGAGTTGACGAATTCCATGATGTTCGGCGAGGTGTCCACTTCCAGAATCACGGGCCGCGCCCCCTTCATCGCGCCGCGCAAAATGGGCAGAACGCTGAATAAAAGGGCGTCGCGTTCGTCGGCTGGCACGCTCTGGACTTTCGCGCCGCCGAAGGGCTGGGCCTCGGCGTGGGCCTCCAGATATGCCTGCGCCTCGCCGATGATTTTGAGGGTGGATTCGTAACTCTCTTTCGACGTGTCGCCCCAGGTCACCAGTCCATGCTTGCCCATCACCACGGCTTCCAGCCCCGGATTGTCGCGCACCGCCGCGCCGATCTGCTGGCTCAGGGTGAAGCCGGGGCGGATGTAGTCCACCCAGGCCGCCCTATCGCCGTAAATTTCGCGCATGATGTCAGGGCCATTGGGGGTGCAGGCAATGGCGATAATCGCGTCCGGGTGCGTGTGATCCACATGCTTGGCGGGCACGAAGGCATGCAGCAGCGTCTCGATGCTCTGGCGCGGACGGCCCACTTCAAACGCCGTGCGGTCCAGATACGCCGTCATCTCCTCGTCGCTCATGCTGGGGCGGTCAAAGAGGGGCAGGACCTCATCCAGCTTGAGTCCGGCAAATCCTTTCTCGGTGATGCTGGCGATGTCCGAACCCGAACCCTTAACCCACAGCACCGTCACGTCGCGGCCCAGGTGATCAATTTCGACGCTCTTGGTGCTGGTGTTGCCGCCGTAGATATTGACCAGCGTGCGGTCCGCACCCAGCAAGTTGGAGCGGTAGGTCAGGCTGGCAAGGCCGTCTGATTTGGGCGCGGCGGCGTCGTTCCAGCGGTTTTCGGGCAGGCCAGAATGGGTGGAGGCGGTGCGGGTCTGGGTTTCGGTCATGTGGGCAGCTCCTTGATCGGGGTGAGAGACGGCAGCAGCTTTAAGAGATTTGGAGCTTGAGAGTGAGGAGTGTCGCTGGGAGGGCGCTTGCGGTTCCCCCCTCCCAGCCTCCCCCGCAAGGAGAGAGGAGCAAAGAGAAAGGCTTTAAACGATTCCAGCCTTTTCCCTGACCGGGTAGCCGCCGCCGCCCGTCTGGGTCCCGCGCTCATCCGCGACTCTGGCCTGATAGCCGCTGTCCCGATGCGCCTTGATCGGATCGAGCGGCAATCCCAGTTCGCCGCGCAGCTCCCGCAGCAGCGGGCGCACATCTGATTTGAAGGCGTCGGTCAGGACCCGGTGGGCGGCCAGCACATCGCCCCTCTCCTGGGCCTCGCGCAGCAGATCGCGGTCAATCAGCAGGGCGGCGGCGTAGGCTTCCTGACAGTTCAGAACGCTTTGCAGCATGGCCTCCACCTTCGGCTCGATGTTGTGGCTCTGATCGATCATGTAAGCCACGTTCTGCGCGGTGCGGCGGGTCACATCGTCCGCCGAATTCGCGCCGGAGACCAGTTCGGCGTAGATGCAGAACAGCTCGAAGGGATTGGTGGTGCCCACGATCAGATCGTCGTCGGCATAGCGGCGGGCGTTGAAGTGAAACCCGCCCAGCCGCCCCTCGTCCAGCAAAAAGGCCACGATCTGCTCGATGTTCACGCCCTGCGCGTGGTGGCCCAGATCGACGAGAACCTGCGCCTTTTCCCCGATGGCGAGGCAATGTGAGTACGCCGCGCCCCAGTCGAACAGGTCGGTGGCGTAGAAGGCGGGTTCAAACAGTTTGTATTCCACCAGCATTCTGGCGTTGTCGGGCAGCGCGTCGTGAACCGTCTTCAACCCCGCACGCATCCGCCGTTTTCGCGCCCGTAAGTCGTCCTGCCCGGCGTAGTTGGTGCCGTCGGCAAGCCACAGCGAGAGGTCACGGCTGCCGGTCTGTTTCATGACCTCCACGCAGTCCAGCAGGTGCGCCGTGGCCTGTTCGCGCACGGCCTCGTCCGGGTTGGTGACGCTTCCCAGCTTGTATTCCTCATCCTGAAAGACATTGGGATTGATCGCGCCGATGTGCAGGCCACGCGCTGAGGCGTAGGTCTTCAATTTCGAATAATCCTCTACCTCGTCCCAGGGAATGTGCAGGGCCACGCCGGGGGCGATGCCCGTCAGGCGCTGGACCTCGGCGGCGTCGTCCAGCTTTTCCCAGATGTCGCGGGCCGCGCCGGGGGCGGCAAAGGTCTTGAAGCGCGTGCCGGAGTTGCCGTAGCCCCACGACGGCGTTTCGATGCGCTGGGCTTGCAGGGCGGTCAGAAGATCGGCGTTCATAGGTTCCTCCAGAGAGCGGGCATCACCGTGCTGGGCATCACGGGGCCACGATCAGTTGAATGTCGTCGTTGTCCAGGCGGGATTTCAGTTCGGCGTCGGGATCGGCGTCGGTGATCAGGGTGTTGATATCGCTGTGATCGGCAATCGTCGCCAGCGCCTTGCGGCCAAACTTGCTGCTGTCCACCAGTGCCACCACGCTGCTGCCACTGCGGACCAGCGCCCGTTTCGCGCCCACCTCGGGCAGATGCGGATCGGTGAATCCGGCGTCCGGCGTGTAGCCTTTTGCTGAAAAAAAGACAAGATCTGGGTGCAGCCGCTCGATGGTGTCGGTGAAGAATGCGCCCACGAACGAGCGGGCCGGAGCGTGAAAGTTGCCGCCCGCCATCAGGAAGGGCACGCCCCCTGCGGCCAACACGTTGGCGGCGTCCAAACTACAGGTGATGGCCTGAACCTGACGGGCGGGCAGCAAGCGGGCCAGCGCCAGACTCGTCGTGCTGGCGTCCAGCGCCACCGTATCGCCGTCCTGAATCAGAATCAAAGCGGCGCGGGCGATGCGTTCCTTGGCGTCCACGTTCTGCGCGGCGCGCATGGACTGCGACAGTTCCTCGGCGGTGCGCTCCAGCAGTTGTGCGCCGCCGTGGACGCGCAGCAGTTTGCCCTGTTCGCACAGGGCGTCAATATCGCGCCGCACGGTCATTTCGTGAACGCCGAAGTCGGCGGCCAGATCCTTGATCCGCACCACTTTATCGCTCAGGGCACGGCGCAGAATGTCCTGCTGACGCCCCGGCAGGGGAGCCATGATCTCTGAATGCATGGCGGTATCCTAACATCAAAGTCACAAAATACAACAGGGTCTTGCAATGTTGTGTGGGCTTATGCTTAGATACTTTCCGTACCTCAACCCAGGCAGGCCCCGGCGGCCCCCCACTTTCTCAGGAGTCTTTGATGTCCCATCCTGCCCAACCACAACGGGTCTGTTTTCTGCTCCAGGTGCGCCCGGAGCGCCTCGCGGAGTACCGGGAACGCCACCGCGCGGTGTGGCCGGAGATGCTCGCGGCCCTGAGCGAGACGGGCTGGCACAACTATTCGCTGTTTCTGAAAGACGACGGCCTGCTGATCGGCTACTTTGAAACGCCCGATCTTCAGGCCGCCCGCGAAGGCATGGCGCGGCGCGACGTGAACGCCCGCTGGCAGGCGGAAATGGCCCCGTTTTTCGTGGAGCTTGAGGGCAACCCGGACGAGGGCTTCTTGCAACTGGAAGAGGTGTTTCACCTTGACTGAGCTTCAGAATATGCAGCCTCAAACTATCCAACCGCTGCTCAGTCTCAGCCACGCCAGCAAGTCCTTCGGGCCAGTTCAGGCGCTGTCCGACGTGAGCATTGACCTATTTCCCGGTGAGGCGCACGCACTGCTGGGCGAGAACGGCGCGGGCAAAAGCACCTTCGTCAAGATTCTGGCCGGGGTTCACCGCCGCGAAGGTGGCAGTCTGACCGTGGCGGGCAAAAGTGCCGATTTCCACTCGCCCGGCGAGGCGACGGCGGCTGGAATTGCCATCATTTACCAGGAACCCACCCTGTTCCCCGATCTGTCCGTGGCCGAGAACGTGCTGATGGGACGGCAACCACGCGCTGGGCTGGGCCGCATCGACACCCGCGCCATGAACGCCCGCGTCACGGAGCTGCTGCGCGAACTGGGCGTGGCCCTCGATCCCTCGCGGCCCGTGCGCGGCCTGAGCATCGCCGATCAGCAACTCGTCGAGATTGCCAAAGCGCTGTCCCTGAACGCCAACGTGTTGATCATGGACGAGCCGACGGCGGCCCTCACGCTGTCCGAAACAGACCGGCTGTTCCGGGTGGTGCGCGCCCTGCGGGAACGCGGCGCGGCGGTGCTGTTCATCACGCACCGGCTGGAAGAAGTGTTTGCCGAGTGCCAGCGCGTGACCGTCATGCGCGACGGCACCTGGGTCAGCACCGGGCCGATCAGCGACTACGACACCGATCTGGTGGTCAAGCAGATGGTGGGCCGTGAACTGGGTGACCTGTACCCGCGCGGCGAGATGACTCTGGGCGAGGTGGCCCTGTCCGTCCGCAACCTGAGCCAGCCGAAGATGTTCTCCGATATTTCCTTTGAGGTGCGGCGCGGTGAAATCGTCGCTCTGGCCGGACTGGTGGGGGCCGGGCGCAGCGAGGTGGCCCGCGCCATCTTCGGCATCGATCCGCGCAGTGGCGGCGAGGTTCGCATAGGCGACGCTGTAATTCAGCCGAACAGCACGCGCGCGGCCATGAGCGCTGGGCTGGGCCTGGTGCCCGAAGACCGCCGCCAGCAGGGTCTGGTGATGGATCTGAGCATCGAGCGCAACGCCAACCTCGCCATCCTGAACCGCCTGACGGGTGGCCTGCTTATGAACCGAAAGGCGGAGGCTGAGAACGCGCAGAACTGGACGAGCAAACTCCAGCTCAAGGCGCACCGCCTGAGCGATCCGGTCAGCAGCCTGTCGGGCGGCAACCAGCAGAAGGTGGTGCTGGCAAAATGGCTGTCCACCAACCCCAGCGTGCTGATCGTGGATGAACCCACGCGCGGCGTGGACGTGGGCGCGAAGGCCGAGGTGCATAAGACGCTGGCGGAACTGGCGGCCTCTG
Source organism: Deinococcus marmoris DSM 12784 (assembly GCF_000701405.1). Taxonomy (GTDB): domain Bacteria; phylum Deinococcota; class Deinococci; order Deinococcales; family Deinococcaceae; genus Deinococcus; species Deinococcus marmoris. Next base: position 9,255 of record NZ_JNIV01000041.1, on the reverse strand, counting down.
GTCTGGCCGTGCTGATGATCTCCAGCGACTTGCCCGAAGTGCTGGGCATGGCAGACCGCATTCTGGTCATGCGTGAGGGACAACTGGTGGGCGAACTGAGCCGCGCGGAGGCCAACGAGGAAGCCGTGATGTATCTGGCAACGGGGCAGCGGGCTTGGGCCAAGCAGGCGGGTGCAGCATGACTGAGCGTTCCGTGCCCGCCTCCGCCCCAGCTTCCCCCGGCTGGCTGAGCCGCCTGCTGATGGCCCGCGAGGTCAGTCTGGTGGGGCTGTTGCTGCTGGTCACGCTGGGAACTGCCGTGATCAATCCGCTGTTCCTCAGCTTCGGCAGCGTGCGCGATCTGCTGCTGAACGTGTCGATCATCGCCCTGCTGGTGGTGGGACAGACGCTGGTGCTGCTGATGAAGCACGTCGATCTGAGCGTGAGCAGCACCGTGGGCCTCAGCGCCTTTCTGACCGGCTCGCTGTTCGTCGCCAACCCTGGAATGCCGGTGCCGCTGGCCCTGCTGTTCGGGCTGGGGCTGGGCGCGGTGCTGGGGAGTGTCAACGGTCTGCTCGTCGCCTACGGCAAGGTTCCGGCCCTGGTCGCCACGCTGGGCACGCTGTACGTGTTCCGGGGCATTACCTACGCGGTGGTCAGCGGCGGGCAGATCAACGCCAGCAACCTGCCGCCTTCTTTCCTGGGCTTCGGCACCGGCAGTGTGCTGGGCGTGCCCAATCTGGTGCTGCTGGCGGTGGCGGTGCTGATCGGCTTCGCGTTCTACCTGCGCTCATACCGGGGCGGGCGCGAATACTACGCCGTCGGCTCCAACAGCGAGGCCGCCGTGCTGGCCGGGATCAACGTCACGCGGCGCACCATGACCGGGTTTGTTCTCAGCGGGGCAATTGCCGGGCTGGCGGGCGTGCTGTATCTGGCGCGTTTCGGCACGGTGGACGCCACCGCCGGGGCAGGGCTGGAGTTGCAGGTCATCGCGGCGGCGGTGGTGGGCGGCGTGAGCATCAACGGCGGCGTCGGCACGCTGCTGGGCGCGGGTCTGGGGGCGCTACTGCTGGGCGTGATGGGTAGCGCCCTGGTCACGCTGCGCGCCCCCGGCTTCTATCAGCAGGCCATTCAGGGCGCACTGCTGCTGGCCGCCATCAGCATCGACATGCTGGTATCGCGCCGGGCGGCAAAACGCCTGCAAGAGGAGCGCAAATCGTGAACCGCTTCAGAAGTCTATTGGGTGGTCTGCTGGGCTGGGAGTTCTCCCTGATCATCCTCGTCGGCGCGGCGCTGCTGATCGGCGGCCTGCTGTCGCCCGACTTCCTCACCGGCTCCAACATCTCCTTCCTGACCGCCAATTTCAGCGAGGTGGCGCTGATGGCGCTGGCTATGACGCTGCTGATCATCGTGGGCGAGATTGACCTGTCCGTGGCGTCGATTCTGGGCCTGTGCAGCGCGGTGATCGGCATTCTGTTCGCCGCCGGGGTGCCGATGCCGCTGGCGATTCTGGCCGCATTCGTGACCGGGGGACTGGCCGGGCTGTTCAACGGCCTGCTGGTCACGCGGCTTGGGCTGCCGTCGCTGGCGGTCACGATTGGCACGCTGGCGCTGTACCGGGGGCTGGCCTACGTGTTGCTGGGAGACCGGGCCATCGCGGAGTTCCCGGCCTTCTACACCAACCTGGGCTTCGGCAACGTTCCCGGCACGCTGATCCCACTGCCGATGGCACTGTTCGCGGTGCTGGCGATCCTGACCATCATCGTGTTGCACGCCACTCCGTTTGGCCGCTCGCTGTACGCGATTGGGGCCAACCAGATTGCCGCACGCTTCGCGGGGCTTCAGGTGGAGCGGGTCAAGCTCTCGCTGTTCGTGCTGTCGGGGCTGATGGCGGCGCTGGCCTCGGCGGTCTACACCTTCCGCTTCGCCAGCGCCCGCGCCGACAATGCCAGCGGCTTCGAGCTGAGCGTGATCGCCGCCGTGCTGCTGGGCGGGGTCAGCATCTTCGGCGGGCGCGGCAGCGTGGTGGGAACGGTGGCCGCCGTCTTTCTGATCGGCATCATCAACGGCGCGCTGACCATCCTGGACGTGTCCAACGAAATCCTGACCATCGTGACCGGGCTGCTGCTGATCGGCTCGGTGCTGGTCCCCAACCTCCTGACCCATTTCCGCACCTACCAACAACGCCGCCGAATCAAGGGCGACTCCGTGATCCAGTAACCCGTTCACCCGCCCCTTTCTCTCCCATCTGGAGGTTCGTTATGAAAAAGCGCATTTTGCTGTTGTCCGCCCTGGCCCTCGGCCTGTCCACCCTCTCGTTCGCCCAGGCTCCCACAACGATCAAGAAGGGGCTGAAGATCACGCTGCTGCCCAAGAACATCAACAACCCCTACAACGTCATCGAGACGCAGGGCGGCCTGGACGCGGCCAAGGAGATCGGGGCCGTTGCCAAAGTCGTGGGGCCGTCGGACGCGGGGGCCAGCAGCCAGGTCAGCTACATCAACACCGCCATCGCGCAGCGGCAGGACGCGCTGGTTCTGGCAGCCAATGACGCCAACGCGCTGCTGCCGTACCTCAACCGCGCCAAGCAGGCCGGGGTCAAGATCGTGACGATGGATTCCGATACCGCCGTGTCGGGGCGCACCCTCTTCATCAATCAGGCCAACTCCGAGGGTATTGGCCGCGCGCAGGTGCAACTGCTGGGCAAACTGGTCGGCTACAAGGGCGACATCGCCGTCCTCAGCGCCACGCCCAACGCCACCAACCAGAACACCTGGATCAAGTGGATGCAAGAAGAGCTGAAGCTGCCCAGGTACAAGGACATGAAACTGGTCAAGATCGCCTACGGCAACGATGACGATCAGAAGTCCTTCACCGAAATGCAGGGGCTGATTCAGGCGTACCCCAACCTGAAAGGCGTGATCTCGCCCACCACCGTGGGCATCTCGGCGGGGGCGCGTTACCTGTCCACCAGCCCCAGCAAGGGCAAGGTGGCCCTGACGGGTCTGGGAACCCCCAACCAGATGCGTGCCTTCGTCAAGGACGGCACCGTAACGGCCTTCCAGTTGTGGAACCCAGGCGACGTGGGTTACCTCGCCACCTACGCGGCGGCCTCGCTCGCCAGCGGCATGATCACAGGCAAGCAGGGCGAAACGTTCATGGCAGGCAAGCTGGGCAAGTACACCGTGGGCAAGGACGGCGAGGTCGTGCTGGGGCCGCCCTACACCTTCGATAAGGCCAACATCGACAAGTTCGATTTCTGAGGGTTACTGCAAACTTCGCAGTTGGCAGGGGGGCGGCTTGCGGTTTAACCCCTCCGGCGCTACGCGCCACCTCCCCTTAGAAGGAAGGCAAGAGTTGCGGAAATGCCCAGCCAGTCGCTGTTCTTGGCTCCCTTTTGAGGGGAGCTGGCGGCGAAGCCGACTGAGGGGTTAAACCGTAAGGCCTACCCCTTAACACCGAATAACTTTCACCCCGCCGCCCACGTCCACACCCGGACTGGGCGGCCTTTCCTTCACCCATCAGCGAGGTTCCCATGCCCCACCATCCATTCAAAGTCGGCCTCTTCGGTATTGGGTTGGACACGTACTGGCCGCAGTTTCCGGGGCTGGAAGAACGCCTGAAAGGCTATGTGGCGCAGGTGGCCGCGCGGCTGGAGCGTCCCGGCGTAGAAGTCGTCAACCTGGGCCTGATCGACTCGCCCCCCGGAGCGCGTGAAGCAGGGCACCAACTGAGACAGGCCGATGTGGACATCATTTTCCTGTACGCCACCACCTACGCGCTGTCCTCCACCGTGCTGCCCGCTGTACAGCGTGCCGGGGTTCAAGTAGTCATCCTGAATTTGCAGCCCACAGCGGCGATTGACTACGCCAGTTTCAACGCGTTAGGCGACAGGACAAAGATGACAGGTGAGTGGCTGGCTTACTGCGCCGCCTGTCCGGTGCCGGAAATCGCCAACGTCTTTGCCCGCGCAGGCATCCCCTTTCATCAGGTGACGGGCGTGCTGGACGGTGATCCGCATGTCTGGCAGGAAGTGGATGGCTGGCTGGAGGCGGCGCGCGTGGCACACGTCATGGAACATGGCCGCCTGGGCGTGATGGGCCGCTATTACAACGGCATGCTCGACATCTACAGCGATCTGACCTTGCAGGCCATCGCCTTCGGCACCCACATTCAGATCGTGGAGCTGGACGAGCTGGCGGTTCTCCGTAAAGAGGTTGGAGAGGTGGAGACAGCAGAGCGCGTTCAGGATTTTCAGCAGGAATTTGAAGTTCAAGCCGACTGCGCCCACGAAGAACTGGTCCGCGCCGCCCGCACCAGCGTGGCCCTGGATCAGTTTGTCGAAAAGCATGGCCTAACCTCCCTGGCCTACTACGCCGAGGGAACCCCTGGCAGCGACAACGAGGACGTGATGGGTTCGGTGATTCTGGGCTGCTCGCTGCTGACCGCACGCGGCGTTCCGGTGGCCGGGGAGTACGAGGTCAAGAACGCCCAGGCCATGAAGATCATGGACAGCTTCGGCGCGGGCGGTTCATTCACCGAGTTTTACGCGCTGGACTTCGCGGATGACGTGGTGCTGATGGGCCATGACGGTCCCGGCCATGTCGGGATCGCGCAGGGCAAAACAAAGGTGCGCCCGCTGGCGGTCTACCACGGCAAGGTGGGCAGCGGCCTGAGCGTGGAAATGTCCGTACAACACGGCCCCGTGACCCTGCTCTCGGTGGTGGAGGACGGCGGCAGCCTGAAACTGCTGGTGGCCGAGGGCGAATCCGTTCCAGGCCCAATTTTAGAAATCGGCAACACCAACAGCCGCTACCGTTTTCCCCTGGGCGCGCGGGGTTTCGTGGAAGCCTGGAACGCCCAGGGACCAGCGCATCACTGTACGGTGGGCGTGGGGCACATCGCGGACCGGATCAGGAAACTGGGGGCATTGAAAGGGCTGCGGGTGGTCCAGGTCTGCTGAAGGCGCGTCCCAGACACTTTCTCCAGCAGTCCTGTGGCGCAGTGACCACATCCTGAACGGCAGCAGCACACCTACACCTCACCCGCTCACTACCAGTGCGGTGTTCTAGCCTTTGCCTTTGCTTGCGCTTCCAGGCTGGATGGTCAGATCGCAAGTCAGTCACATCTGCCGCGCCGGATGGCCCAGCCACGGCGTCCACAATTCGGTCTGCTCCGATGCGGCGACGGTGAAGCCCGCTGTTCTATACAGGCCCAGCGCCGCCGCGTTCTCGTCGGTGGTGGACAGTTGCACGCCGGGCACGCCCAGTTCCTGCAACCGCTCCAGATAGCTCTGAAGTAGCCCGCGCCCCAGCCCCAGCCCGCGCGACTGCGGCAGCAGATTCAGGTGCAGATGCGCCGGAAACCCGGTTTCGGAGGCATGCGGCGACGGGTAGCGCAGGGTACGGATCAGATACGGCAGGGCGGCAAGTGGGCGCGCGTAGCGCCGGGTCAGGACGCCGGGCAGCACCGTATCCGCCACCACCCGCACCAGCGCCCGCCGATACGCGCCCTCGTTCAGCGAGCCGACGATATAGCCGATCACGTCGCCCCCCACCTGGGCCACGTAGCCCACCGCATCCGGCAATCGGAAGTAGGCCCGCACCCACAGGTCTGCGAAAAGCTGCGGGTCCGGGAAGTACGTTTTGGCGCTGGCTCCAAAGAATCCTGTCTGGTACGCGATTTCTCCCAGCCGTGCCTCGTCGGTGGGCTGCATGGGGCGGATCAATGGACGGCTCAAACAGGCCTATCTCTCGCCGCGCAGGTCCGTCACGCGGCGCAGTTTTCCGCCCTCGCTGCGGGCCAGGCTGCCCGGCACGCACAGTTCGCAGCGCACGCTGACGCCCACCTGTGTCTTGATCAGGCGCACGATCTCGTCGCGCAGGGTGACGGCCTCGCTCTCGGCCTCCACCTGCAAGGTCAGCTCGTCCATCGGGCCAGTGCGGCTCAATGTGACGTGATAATGCGGGCTGACCTGCCCCAGGCTGACCAGCACGGCCTCCAGTTGCGTGGGGTAGACGTTGACGCCGCGCAGGATGATCAGATCGTCGCTGCGTCCCCGGATGATGTCCATGCGCCGCATGGTTCGGCCTGTGGTGTTCTCGCCGGGCAACAGCCGTGTGATGTCCCCGGTCCAGTAGCGCAGGATCGGTAGCGCGCTGCGGCTGATGCTACTCAGGACCAGCACACCCCATTCGCCGTCCGGCAGCGCTTCCCCGGTGTCAGGGTCCACGATTTCGGGGTAGAAATGGTCCTCCCAGATATAGCTCCCGCTTTGCTCAGTGGCGTCCTCGTTGCTCACGCCTGGGCCGATGATCTCGGAGAGGCCGTAGATGTTGGTGGCGGTCACGCCCAGACGTTTCTGGACCTCGGCGCGGGTCTTCTCGGCCCAGGGTTCCGCGCCCAGCACAGCGTATTTCAGGGAATTGTCTTCTGGCGCAATGCCCTGGCGTTCCAGCGCCTCGGCCAGCACCAGGGCGTAACTGGGGGTGCAGGCGATCACCTGCGGCTGCAAATCCTGAATCAGCCCCACCTGCCGCTCGGTACCGCCACCGGAGACGGGCACGGTACACAGGCCCAGCCGCCGCGCGCCGCCGTCCAGCCCCAGCCCGCCCGTGAACAGGCCGTAGCCGTAGGCGTTGTGGAACACCATGCCGGGCCGCGCCCCCGCCGCGTACAGGCTGCGGGCCACCACCTCGGCGAAGATGTCCAGATCGTGGGCGTCGTAGCCCACCACCGTCGGCTTGCCCCCGGTGCCGCTGCTGGCGTGCAGGCGGCGCAGGGTGTCACGGGGCACGGCGCACAGGCCCAGCGGGTAATTGTCGCGCAGGTCCACCTTGCGGGTAAACGGAAAGCGGATCAGATCGTCCAGCGTTTTCAGGTCACCGGGCTGCACGCCCGCCGCGTCAAACTTTTCGCGGTAGGCAGGGACGTGTTCGTACTGCCGGGCCACCATGTCCTGAAGGCGGCGCAGTTGCAGGGCGCGCAGTTCAGGCAGGGGCAGGGCTTCAAATTGGGGCTGGAACAAGGGAAAACCTCCTGGGGTGGAGGTCAGTTTAGCGGGCAGGTGGCTTTATGGGGCGGTGGGATGGATTCTTAATTCAGGTCGCCGCCTACCCGGTGGTCCCCTCACTCTTCCGTTGCTACGTTGCTACCTCCTCTCACGTAAGGAGCGGAGGAAAACGGAAGTTCGAGGATTGACTTCACACAAAATCGGCCTGCCATGACAGTGCTAACGAATGATGTTCATGGCCCGGTTGTACATCGCGCCCTGGGACGCCTCCTGGCTCTGGATGCGGTAGTGCGCTTCCTCTGCTTCCACTTCGTGGCCGGAGACGTCCACGAAGCAAAGGTCACCTTCATGCCGGAGGTCAAGGAGGTGTTCGACCAGCCTGATGAAATCTGCTGAAGTGTCCGGGGTGTTCAGCAGTCGCTTAAAGGTGCTGAACGACAACTGACGCCCATGCCCTTCCCCCTTCGTCCTGCCCTGATATTGGGGGTGGACCACGCGATGACAGGCCGGACAGGGCATGGAAAGCCCGATCTGCTGTTCATAGATGAGCCACTCTGCCTGACAGTTCCGGCACATCATGATCACGTCTGGCTGGTCCCGGTCAAGCGGCTGGAAGGGCATCACCCCACCGTACCAAGTTTACTTGATACGTTCAGGGATCAGCACCAAAGAATCCGCCCGAACTCCAAGTTCCGGGCGGCTCCACCTTCCTGCTCCATCTGAATCTGCGCTCAGACCGGGCGGATTTCCATCTTTTCCCGGCCCGCCGCATCCGCAGAAACAACTCCGCCAGGCAGCATGTAGCCCGTTGCCAGTTCCCGGTAAGCCTTCACCTGTGCGGCCTGCCACCCGTCATCCTGTCCCAGTTCCTCGGCCATGATCACGGCCACGCGCGGCGCGGCGTCGGCACTGGCGCGGGCATTCAGCAGCAGGGCGCGGGTGCGGCGGGACAACACATCCTCCACGGTGCGGGCCTGCTCCTGCTGCGCGGCCCAGCGCACTTCTGCCTCCATGTAGGGCAGTTCGGGATGCAGCCGCACGGACGCGCCGGGCAATGCCTTGATCCGCTCGGCGTCGGTGCCGTAGACCTTCCAGGGTTCGGGCAGATCGTCGTGGGTCGCCCCGTGCAGGCTCAGGCCCTCGGTCAGACTCATGCGCCGGGGCAGGCCCACCAGTTCGGCGGCGCGGGTCACGGCGTCCGCGCCCATACGGCGGTAGGTGGTCCACTTGCCCCCGGTCAGGGTGAGCATCCCCCCTGCCGAGATACGGATGACGTGATCGCGCGATAGGGCCTTGGTATCAGTGCCCTCGGCGGCCTTGACCAGCGGGCGCAGACCAGCGTAGACACTGCGCACGTCGGCACGGGTGGGCGCGGGGTCCAAGTACTGCGCCGCCGTCTTGAGAATGAAATCCACTTCCTCGGGCAGGGCGCGCGGCTCCCAGGACACGTCGGGCACGGGGGTATCGGTGGTGCCGATGACTACATGGTCATGCCACGGCACGGCAAACAGCACGCGGCCATCGTCGGTGCGGGGAACCATCAGGGCGCTCTCACCGGGCAGAAAATGACGGTCCACTACCACATGCACCCCCTGGCTGGGCGAGAGCATCGGCTTCACCGCCGGATCCTCCATGCGGCGCAGATCGTCCACGAAGACGCCTGTGGCGTTCACGACAACTCTGGCACGGGCCTCGTGGGTGTGCCCGGTCTCGTCGTCGCGCCAGTTTGCGCCCACGACTTTGCCACCGTCCATCAACAGGCCCGTCACGGGCGCGTGGTTGACCGCCACGCCGCCGTGGTCCTCCAGGGTCCGCAGCAGCGTGATCGCCAGCCTGGAATCGTCAAACTGTCCATCGAAGTACAGGATGCCGCCGCCCAGACCGTCTTTCTTCAGGGTGGGGGCACGCTTCAGCGCCTCAGCCTTGCCGATGTAACGGCTGCTTTGCAGGTTCAGCTTGCCCGCCAGCAGGTCGTACATCTTCAGGCCGATGCCGTAAAACGGTGCGGACCACCACTTGTAGGCGGCGATCACGAAGCCCAGATCACGCACCAGATGCGGGGCGTTGCGCTTGAGCAGGCCGCGCTCGTGCAGGGCCTCGCGCACCAGCGACACATTGCCCTGGGCCAGATAGCGCACGCCGCCGTGGACCAGCTTGGTGCTGCGGCTGGACGTTCCCTTGGCGTAGTCGTGGGATTCCAGCAGCAGCACGCTGTAGCCGCGCGTGGCCGCCTCCACCGCCGTGCCCAGGCCGGACGCACCGCC